>CAYLME010000044.1:0-23526 GCA_964384585.1 uncultured Gemmatimonadaceae bacterium
TGCTCACGTCGTTCCAGCCACGCGCTGCGCACCGACGGGTGTCGGCCGGGCTCGGGTCCCGGGCGCCTGTGAGGGTGCGTGCGTGTGCGACCCGCAGCGGCCTCCACTGACAGTACAGTGCCAGCCGCGTCAGGCAACATGCAGGTGACTGGACGACGGCCCAGACGCATCGAGCCCGCCATTTGCCGCGCCTTCCTCCGCTTCCTACCTTGCGCCAGCTTCCACGATGTCCCCTCACAGGAGTCGAGAGCCATGTCCCGGTTCTGCACTGCCACGCTGGCCGCGCTCATGCTTGGCATCATCGCTGTTCCCGCGGCAGCACAGCGGACGGTACCGGAAGCGCCCGCACGCGGCGAGGGCGATGGGCCGCACGAGCGACTCATCGTGCGCGGTGTGACCATCATCGATGGCACGGGCGCGCCGCCGTGGGGACCGGCGGACATCGTCGTCGAAGGCAATCGCATCACCGAGATCCGCGGCGTCGGCGCGCCCGGCCTGCCGATCGATGCCGGCCGCCGACCGCAGGGCGCGACACGCGAAGTCGATGCGCACGGCATGTATGCACTGCCTGGGTTCGTGGACCTGCACGCACACACGGGCGGCGGCCAGCAGGGCACGCCTGCCGAGTACGTCTACAAGCTCTGGCTCGGACATGGTGTCACGACGGTTCGCGACCCGGGCAGCGGCAACGGCGTGGACTGGACGCTGCGCTCACGTGCACGCAGTGAGCGCAACGAGATCGCGGCGCCGCGCGTGTTCGTCTATGTCCGTCCCGGTGCCGGATGGAATCGCGGGCGGATCGACACACCCGAACAGGCGCGCGCGTACGTCCGCTGGGCGGCGGAGCAGGGCGTGGACGGCTTCAAGCTCGGCAGTTATGACCCGCCGGTGATGGAGGCGCTGCTGGACGAAGCGCGCGCCCGCGGACTCGGCACGCAGGCGCACCTCGCGCAGACCGGCGTCGTGCAGATGGACGCGCTCGACGCCGCGCGCCTCGGGCTCGGCAGCCTCGAGCACTGGTACGGCCTGCCCGAAGCGCTCTTCGATGATCGGACGGTCCAGCACTACCCCGCCGACTACAACTACAACGACGAGTATCATCGCTTTGCGCAGGCCGGCCGCCTCTGGCGCCAGGCCGCGCAGCCGGGCAGCGACCGCTGGAACGCCGTGATGGAGGAGCTGCTCGAGCTCGGGTTCGTGCTCGATCCAACGCTCACGATCTACGAAGCGAACCGGGACGTCATGCGCGCGCGCAACGCGGACTGGCACGACCGTTACACGCTGCCGTCGCTCTGGCAGTTCTACCAGCCGAGCCGGGAGGCGCACGGCTCCTACTGGTTCGACTGGACGACGCAGGACGAGATCGAGTGGAAGGAGAACTTCCGCCTGTGGATGCGCTTCCTGAACGAGTACAAGAACCGTGGAGGACGGGTGTGCACGGGCAGCGACAGCGGCTTCATCTACAAGCTCTACGGTTTCGACTACATCCGCGAGCTCGAATTGCTGCAGGAGGCGGGCTTCCATCCGCTCGAGGTGATCCGCAGCGCAACGGTGTGCGGTGCGGAGGCGCTCATAGAGCCGAAGGGCCGCGCACCACAGTTCGGTATGCTGCGACCGGGCATGCTCGCGGACATCGTCATCGTGCCCGAGAACCCGCTGCACAACTTCAAGGTGCTCTACGGCACCGGCACGACACGGCTCGACGAAAGCGGCAGGCCGGTCACGGTCGGCGGTGTCCGCTGGACGATCAAGGATGGCATCGTCTACGACGCACCCGCACTCCTCGCCGACGTCGAGCGCATGGTCACGGACGCGAAGCGGGCAACGACGACTACGCAGCAGCCTTGACCACACGGCGCGTCGGGCTGGTCATGCATCCCGCCTGCGGGACGCATGATACCGGCTGGGGCCACAGCGAGCACCAGGGCCGGCTGCCAGCGATCGTGCGCGCCCTCGAGATGGATACGCCGGCGCTGCTCGAGCACATGGTGCACCGGCAGCCGGACCCCATCGACCTCGACATGCTGCTGCGCGTGCACACGCCACGACACGTCGACACGGTCCGCGCATGCGCCGCAGAGGCGGCGCGCACCGGCGAGTTGCAGCGCCTCGATGCCGATACCGTCGTATCTGCTGCGAGCTGGGACGCCGCGCTCGCCGCAGCCGGCTGCGCGTGGGAAGCTGCGCGCATGCTCTACGACGGCGACGCCGGGGCGTCGTTCGCACTCGCACGACCGCCCGGTCACCATGCATCCGCCGATCGCGCGATGGGCTTCTGTCTCTTCAACAATATTGCGGTCGCCGCGCGCGCGGTGCAGCACCACGGTGCCGGTCGCGTCCTGATCATCGATTTCGACGTGCACCACGGCAACGGCACGCAGGACATCTTCTACGAGGACCCGTCCGTCTATTTCGTGTCGCTCCACCAGTCGCCGTGGTACCCTGGCACGGGCGGCGCCGGCGAGCGCGGTGCCGGGGCCGGCCGCAACACCACGCGCAACGTGCCGCTGCCCGCCGGCACTGACCGTGCCCTGTACCTCGAGAAGATGCGGGACGCGCTCTCGGCGGCGTTCGACGAGTTCACGCCCGAGATGGTGCTCGTATCCGCGGGTTACGACTGCCTGGCCAGGGACCCGCTGGGCGGCCTGCTGCTCGAGCCCGTCGATATCCATGCGCTGGTCACGCTGATCACGGAGACAGCCGCGTCACACCGCGCCAGGACGATGTGCGTGCTGGAAGGCGGCTACGACCCGCCGCGGACCGGCGAAGCCGTGGTCCAGACCGTCCGCGCCCTGGCGGGACTGCCGCCGCGCTGAGCTACGGCGCCGTCCCGGGGCGGCCGTGCTAGATTGCTGGAGCGATTGCTGCACTGAACCGAAAACGACGCCCGAGCACGACGAGCGGCGCGGCGACCATCCATACGGAGCGACGAACCCGTGTCAGATTTCGACCACGTACGCACCCAACTGCCAGCGATCCAGGCTGCACTGCGCGATTCCGACCTGGACGGCTGGCTGCTCTTCGACCTGCACGCTCGCAATGGTGCGGCGGTGGGTGTGCTCGGCCTCGGCGACCTGTCGCGCCGCTACTTCGTGATGATCCCGCGCGAGGGCAGCCCGTGCGCGCTCACGCACCGGATCGAGCAGCAGCCGTTCGCCCGGTGGCCGTGGGAGAGGGAACAGTACAGCAGCTGGCGTGAGCTGCACGAGAAGCTGGCATGGCTGATCGGCGGCGCGCGGCGCGTGGGCATGGAGATCTCCACGAACGATGCAGTCCCCGCCATGGACCTCGTGCCGGCCGGCGTCGTCGAGCTGATCCGGGGCACGGGTGTGGAGGTCGTGACGTCCGGTGATCTCGTCTCACGGTTTGCTTCGAGCTGGACCGCCGAACAGCTCGCATCGCACAAGCGTGCGAGCGCCGTCTGCGCGCAGGTCGCACACTCCAACTTCGAGCGGCTCGCGCGCACACTGCGTGAAGGGCTGCGCCCGACCGAGCGCGATCTGCGCGAATGGGTGCTCGCCGACCTGGCGGAGCGCGGTGCGGGCGTCGGCGCGGACACGATCTCGGCGAACGGCGTCAACGCTGCGAATCCGCATTACGAGCTGGATGGCCGCGGCGCCGAGTTCAGGGAGGGCGACGTCGTGCTCCTCGACCTCTGGGGCAAGGAGTCCGATGACATGGTCTACGCCGACCAGACGTGGATGGCGTACCTCGGCCGCACCGTTCCCGCGCGCGTGCAGGACGTGTTCACTGCAGTGCGCGACGCTCGCGACGCTGCCGTCCAGTACGTGCAGGACGCGTTCAGGGCCGGCAGGGACGTGCAGGGCTACGAGCTGGACGACGCAGCGCGCAACAGCATCCAGGCGCGCGGCTTCGGCGAGTATTTCATCCATCGCACGGGCCACTCGATCGATCGTGCGACGCACGGCATGGGTCCGAACATCGACAACTTCGAGACGCACGAGACACGGCGGCTCGTACCGGGCGTCGGTTTCTCGATCGAGCCGGGCATCTACGTGCCGGGCGAGATCGGCGTGCGCCTCGAGATCAACATGTACATCGACGCGACCGGCCCGATCGTGACCACGCCCGGGCCGCAGTCCGAGATGCTTGCACTGCTCTGATGGAAACGGAACGCGCGAAGGGGACGGGCGCGCTCGACGCGGACGTGTCGGCCGGTGAAGCAGCAGCCGATTCGCAGGGTTCGCGTGCGAGCCAGGCGCTGTACTTCTACGGCATCGCGCGCACGCGCACGTGGCGCGGCGGTCGCATCAGCACCACGGACGGCGACGTGCAGCGCGTGCGTTACCGCGACCTCGAGGCGCTCGTCTCATCTGCGTCCTACGACCTGCCACCGTTCGACGATGCACACCTGCTCGCGCACCAGCGCGTGCTGGAAGCAGCGATGCACCGCGGCACCGTGCTGCCTGCGCCCTACGGCATCGTTTTTCGCGGCCGGCGTCAGCTCATCCACATGATGCAGGAGCAGTACGTCGCGATCGACGAAGGGCTCGCGTTCCTCGACGGCTACTGGGAGTTGCGCGTGCACATCAGTGCGCCGACTGCCGCCGAGACCGCGCCGGAGCTTGCGGATGCGGCCATGCAGATCTACTCGGAGATGCGCAGGCACGCGCGTGCCGCCGTGCCGTTCCCGTCCGACGGCAGGCGCCTGGTCAGTGCCGCGTTCCTCGTCGAGCGCACTGGCTGGATCGAGTTCATCGAGCATGCCGATGACCTCGGCGCCGCGCACCCCGAACTGAGCTTCGATGTGACCGGCCCATGGCCGGCGTACGACTTCGTCCACATCAGTCCCTGACATGCTCGTTGAAGTCGCGCTGCCGGTGCCGCCGGCACGCACCTTCACCTACCGCGCGGAGGGCGAGGTCGCGCCCGGGACACGCGTGCGCGTGCAGTTCGGCAGCCGCAAGCTGATCGGCTGGGTCGTCGGGCCTGCACGCGCCGGTCGGCGCGCACCCGACCGGATCCGTACGATCGAGCGCGTGCTCGACGAGACGCCCAGCGTGACCCCGGAACTGCTCGCGCTCTGCCGCTGGGCCGCCGACTACTACTTCGCCTCGCCGGGCATCATGCTGCGCACTGCGGTGCCGACGCTGCTCACGGAGACCGGCCGCTCGAAGGATCCCGTCCGGACACGACGCGTCGTGCGCATCGCGCGTGAGCTGCCCAGCCTCCAGCAGCGCGACGAGACGTTCGGGCGCGCTCGCCGGCAGCGCGAGTGCTACGAGGTACTCGAAACGAGCGGCGGTGCACTCGACCTCGCGCACCTGACCGACGAGCTCGGCTTCTCGCAGGCAGTGATCAACGGACTCGTACAGAAGGAGCTGGTCACACTGCACGATGAGCCGCTCGTGCGTGACCCGTTCGCAGCGCTGACGCCGCCACCACGGCCGTCGCACACGCCCACGTCGGCACAGGCCAGCGCAATCGCCACGCTCGTGGCCGCGTCACGCGCAGCTGCATCACTGCGTGCGGCGCATGACGACGTCGTGCCCGACACGGCCGACGAGGGCGCCGATCCCGTGGCGCGGCTGCTGTCCGAATCGCGTGCGCCGCTGCCGCACCTGCTGCTCGGCGTAACGGGCTCCGGCAAGACGCTCGTCTACATCGAGCTGCTCGAGGAGGTGCTGCGCCAGGGTCGCGGCGCGATCGTGCTCGTGCCCGAGATCGCACTCACGCCGCAGACGGTCGCGCGCTTCCGCTCGGCGTTCGGCGACGTCGTCGCCGTGCTCCATTCGGCGCTGTCCGACGGCGAGCGCTACGACGCATGGCGCGCACTGCGCAACGGCCAGCGCCGCATCGCGATCGGTGCTCGCTCGGCCATCTTTGCACCCGTCGCCGACCTCGGCGCGATCATCATCGACGAGGAGCACGAGGCGAGCTACAAGCAGTCGGAAACGCCGCGCTACCACGCGCGCGAGCTGGCCGTCGTGCGCGCGCGCATCGCCGGCGCGGTCTGCGTACTCGGCAGCGCGACGCCATCACTCGAGAGCTGGCACAACGTGAGTCGTGGCAAGTACGAGCTGCTGCGCCTGCCCGATCGCGTCGAGGGCCGGCCCTTGCCGCCCGTGCGCATCGTCGATCTGCGCCGACGCGCGGAAACGGCGGCAGGCAACGGCCGCGCGGCAGCGGACCGCGCCGGCCACGCAATCGTGCGGAGCGCACCACCGCAGGACGGCAGCCTTTCGCCCGTGCTCGCGGACGCGATCCGTCAGCGACTCGAGCGCAACGAGCAGACGATCCTGCTGCTCAATCGCCGCGGCTACTCGACGTTCGTGCAGTGTCGCTCGTGCGGCGCCGTGTGGCATTGCCCGCACTGCAACGTGACACTCACCTATCACCGGGCGCGTCGCCGTCTCGTGTGCCACTACTGCTTCCACGACGAGGCGCCGCCGGAGCGCTGTGACCGCTGCGGCGGCACGGACCTGTGGTACGGCGGTGTCGGCACGGAACAGGTCGAGCGCGAGGTCACCGAGCGGTTCCCGGGTGCACGTATCGCGCGCATGGACGTCGATACGACGTCCGCGAAATGGGCGCACCACGAGATCCTGGAGCGTGTCGAGCGCGGTGAGCTGGACATCCTGCTCGGCACGCAGATGATCGCGAAGGGCCTCGACTTTCCCGGCGTAACGCTCGTCGGTGTCGTGAATGCGGACATCGCGATGAACCTGCCGGACTTCCGCGCGAGCGAGCGCACGTTCCAGCTGCTGACGCAGGTTGCCGGACGCGCGGGCCGCGGCGCGAAGGGCGGGGAGGTGATCGTGCAGACGTCGCTGCCGCAGCATTACGCAGTCGCGTGCGCGGTCACACACGACTTCGAGGGCTTCGCGGAGCACGAACTCGCCGAGCGCCGGAGCCCGCCCTATCCCCCGCACGCGCGGCTGCTCAACGCGGTGCTCAGCGGGACGGACGAGCGCGCCGTCACCGACGCGGCCGGCGAGTGTGCGCGCTGGCTGCAGGCAGCACTCCCGGCCGGTGCGCCGGTCGAGCTGATCGGGCCCGCCCCCTGCGCGATCGACCGGGTGCGCGGCCGCTGGCGCTGGCACCTCGTGCTGCGCTCTGCATCCGCACGCGCGATCGGCGTGGCCGGCCGCCTGCTCCAGCGCTACCCGCTCCGGCCGGGCCGCGCCGAGCTCCGCCTCATCCTCGACCGCGACCCGGTATCGCTGCTGTAACTTCGTCTACCGTATTGATCTCCGGCACCGCCCAGTGCTACTGTTGGAGGGGCCGCGCGCCGGCCGATTCCGTTCTCCCCAGCCTGCGCGTCCAGCACGCCGCCACGACGGTCGTGTGAACATCGGGGCCCCACCGCTGTATTGAAGGGCGCACCCGACTCAAGGAGGATTGCGCTTGGCCATGGGGTGTTTGGCGCTCAATGCTTCGTTCGAGCCCCTGACGATCCTGCCGATCCGAAGGGCACTCCGCCTCGTCATCGACCGCAAGGCCGAAATACTCGAGGTGGACGAGAGCAGAACGTTCAGGTCGGAGAAACGGCACCTCGCCTGTCCCGCCGTGATCCGCCTCGTTCGCTTCGTCCACGTTCCCAGGAAGTTCCGCCGCCAGGTCACCAATACGTTCCTTTTCGCTCGCGACGGATACAGCTGCATGTATTGCGGTCGCCATCGCACCGACCTGCGCCACCGGGAATTCCTCACTCGCGATCACGTCGTGCCGATGTCGCGCGGCGGTGCGAACACGTGGCAGAACGTCGTGACGGCCTGCTCGGTCTGCAACAACCGCAAGGGCAGCCACCTGCCCGCGGAAGTGGCGATGCATCCGCTGCATCCGCCGCTCGAGCCGAACTACGTCGAACTCGTCTGGGCGGTGCGCCGCATCACGACGGTACAGGCCAAGTACATCAGGATGTTCTACGGTGAGGAAGTACTGCGGGCGCTGCAGCCGCTGCCTGCGGACGAGGCCGCCTGACGCAGCACGTGTCCTGAGTCAGGACACTAGAGCGGCATGCCGGCCATCACCATCATCATGGCCGCGAATATCCCCAACAGCATGACAAGGCCCAGCGGCAGCAGCAGCGCGAGGACTGCGCGCGAGGTCGTCGTCGCGTGCGCCTCACGCAGGCCGATGACTGCGAGTACGACACTCCAGATCCCTGCGGTCAGACCTCCCACGAACGGAATGACGACCGCGAGCTGCGCGCCGTAGGCAAAGCAGAAAACGCGCACCGTCGTTGCGAAGCCACTGTTCGCACCGCGCAGGATCATCAGCGTCAGGTGCACGACGCCCGCCGAAACGAAGAGCGAGATGATCAGGATCAGCGGCGCAAACAGGAAATCCTGCAGCGGCTGGACTTCCTGAAGTCCTCCGCTCATGCGTCCGAGATGGTAGGACAGGTGCGCGGCGGGGTACACCATCCGCCAGAACAGCGTGATACCGCTCGCGATGATGCCGAGCGCGATAAAGTACCAGATGCTCGGTCCGAGCGGCTGCTCGCGGCTGAGCTGCGGAAAGAAACGGCCGGGCGTGAAGACGCTCTCCTTCCACGCCCGCGCGACCGAGTCGAGCAGGGGCGCGTCCGGTGGCGGCGGCCAGCTGACGCTGGTCGCGTCTTCGCCCCCCTCGATGGGCTCGGCGCTCAGTTCTCCGGTTCCGTAGTCGGCAGCCAGTCGTGCACCTTCGCGATGAGTCCGCGGATATCGATGGGCTTGCGGACATAGTCGTTGGCGCCCGCCTGGAGCGCCAGTCGCTGCGCTCCCTCCATCGCCGTCACCGCGATGATCGGAATTGCCTGGGTCGCATGATGCTGACGCAGCTGGCGCGTCGCCTCGAAGCCGTCCAGCTCCGGCATCATGATGTCCATCAGGATGAGATCGGGCTGTTGCGCCAGCGCCATCTCGACGGCCTGCCGCCCATCCACTGCGACCAGCACCTCGAAGCCGAATGCCTCGAGCAGCGCGCGCATCGCGTCGCGGCTGTCGAGATGATCCTCGGCGATCAGGATGGTCGACGTTCTATGGCTGAGGTCGCGTTCCGACGTCAGCTCGGCTCGAATTGGCTGCAACAGGGGTCCAGGCTCTACCCGCAAGGCAACGCAGACGCCATCGGTGGTGATCCGCGCCGACCGCATCAGCGCGTGCCGGCGAACACTTCTGACGGGCCGCGCCGCAAATCCCGCGCCGGTATGCCGCACAGGCTGGACGAGATGGAGCGGCGCGGCGTAGGTTGGCACATGTCTTCAGCACAGCTCACGCGCACCGTACGCTTCTCCGCAGCGCACCGCTACGATCGGCCGGAGTGGAGCGAGGCGGAGCATCGCGAGCGCTTCGGCGCATGCAACAATCCGCACGGGCACGGGCACAATTACGCGCTCGAGGTCTGCGTACAGGGAGAAATCGACCCGCAGACCGGCTTCTCCGTGGATCTCGGAGCGCTGGATGCGCTGCTGCAGCGCGAGGTCGTCGCGCGGCTCGATCATCAGCACCTGAATCACGCGATCGAGGCCTTCGGACCGGGCGGTCTGATCCCCACGTGCGAGAACATCGCTGCGTGGCTGTGGCCTCGCATCGAACAAGGATTGCCGCAGGGTGCGAGCCTGGTCCGGCTGCGCCTGCGCGAGGACGAGAACCTGTATGTCGATTACTCCGGGCCGTCCGCACGGCGGTAACGGCGACGGTGGCCGCTCGCGCGGCCGTGGCGGGCGCCCGCGCGATCATCGCCCGTCGGCGTCGCAGTCGCCGCAGCGGCAGCAGCCCTCGAAGCCCGATGTCACGCCCGCTGCGCCCAGTCCGCCCGGCCCGCCCAGTCCGCCGCGCGAACTCGACGGCGACCCTACCGAGCGACGCACGTTCGACGTCGCGGACACGGCATGGATTGCGTGGGTGGCGGGGAAGAGTGCGTGGGGGTCGGGCGGCTACGGTCTCGGTATGGTCGTCGCCGTTCATTTTGCGCTCGCCAGTGCACCGGACCGGCCGATGCGCGAGGCGCTGCTCGCGCGCGGCCGCTTCGCGGGCCTGTACGACGAGGAGTTGCGTGCGTTGTTCGAGCGGTCGGTCGCAATCGTGCACGAACAGCAGAAGGCGGAGCCGCCGCGGCGCGAGCGTCGCAGCCGCGACTGGTAGTCAGTCGCCGAGAGGCGGGCCGATGCTGATCTCGTTACCGGCGATACGGATTGCGTAGCGACGCAACGGGTCACCGGCGGTGTCGATGCGTGCGCCGGAATGGACGTCGTAGACGGCGTCGTCGTTCGTGCACGTGAGCGTGTCCTCGCCGATCGTGCCGGTCTCGGCGAGGCTGCGACCGCAACCCGTGCATGTGCTATCGAGCGCGAAGTATGTCTGCGCGATGTTCAGCACGATCAGACGGCGTCCGGCTGCCTCCACGCTGGCCATTGCGCCGGGACCGAGCTCGGGCGTGGTCAGGACGGTTGCGTAGCCGGATGCGTCCATGTCAGGCGACGGCAGCGGGTCCCCGCTTGACCGAGGCCGCGGCCGCGAGGCGCGGGACGGCTGCACTGCACTGACTGGCCGTCATCTCCTCCTCGGTGACTGCGCGCTCGAGCAGCCGCTGTGCATCGGACTGTCCGCAGCACGAGGACAGATGGGCGAGTGCGCGATACATCGCGCCGGTGAGTTCGCCCGCCCGCGCGAGTGCGATCATGCCACCGGCTTCCAGCACCGAAGGCGCGGCCGCCGAGGCGAGCAGTCGCCTGTGATCGTCGCGTACACCGGCGAGCGCGGCGCTCGTGACCTGCGGTGATGCACCACCGAGCAGTTCCATTGCGCGCTCGAGCATCTCGAGCTGACGACCCGTCGCTGCGCGACACGTACGCGCGCTCGCGCGCGCATCGGGCGCACCCAGGTGTGTCTCGACTTCATCGAGCAGCATCAGTGTGTGCCGCTCCGCGTCGTACACCTCCGCGAGGAGGTGTCTGTACAGCTCCCGCATCGACTCCACGGTTCCGGCTCCTGGTCCGGGGGGCGCGGCACACTCGTGCCGCGGCAGCGAAGGAAGGGCAAGACGCGTTCCCGTCCGGCGGGCGGTGGACGCGGCAGGAGACCGGCCCCATGTTTCGCGCCCCAAAGGCGACCATTTCGGGAGGAACGTTGAAGAGTACGCCACGCCGCCGCATCCTGACCGGCGACCGGCCGACGGGGAAGCTGCACCTCGGCCACTGGCTGGGCAGCATCCGCAATCGCGTGCGGCTGCAGGACGAATACGAGTGCTTCTTCATCATCGCGGACCTGCACACGCTGACGACGAAGCCGGAGAAGGACTCCATCGCACAGATCCCCGGCTTCATCCGGGAGATCGTGCTGGACTACCTGTCGGTCGGCATCGACCCGCAGCGTGCCCGCGTCTTCGTGCAGTCGGCGGTGCCGGAGACGGCGCAGCTGAACCTGATCTTCTCGATGCTGGTCTCGCTGCCGCGTCTCGAGCGCCTGCCCAGCATCAAGGACATGGCGGAGGCCGCACACCTGGACGTGCTGCCATACGGCCTGGTCGGGTATCCGGTGCTGCAGGCAGCGGATATCCTGCTGCCGCGCGCGGACGTCGTGCCCGTCGGCAAGGACAACGTGCCGCACGTCGAGATCACGCGCGAGATCGCGCGCCGCTTCAACTACCTGTACGGCCCGGTCTTCGCCGAGCCCGAGGCGCTGATCAGCGAGGTGCCGACGCTGCCGGGCATCGATGGGCAGGCGAAGATGTCGAAGTCCCTCGACAACGCGATCTACCTGGCGGATCCGACCGATGTCGTTCGTCAACGGGTCATGCGCATGTACACTGATCCGAACCGGCTGCGCGCAACCGATCCGGGCACTGTCGAGGGCAATCCGGTATTCATCTACCATGACGCATTCAATCCGGACCGCGACGAGGTGGAGGACCTGAAGGCGCGCTACCGTGAGGGTCGTGTCGGCGACGTCGAAGTGAAGAAGAAGCTGGTCGAGGCGCTCGAAGGGTTCCTCGGGCCCGTGCGCGAGCGGCGCGAGGAATTCGCCGCCCGGGAGGGCCTGATCGAGGGCATCCTCGAGGAAGGCAACGACGCCGTGCGCGCGGTCGCCCGCGAGACGATGACACGCGTGCGCGATGCAATGGGCCTGACGTATTATCGATGAGTGCACGTCCGGCTGGAGGCCGGACCGGACATCCACCAGGAGGGGCACGATGAAGTTGCGGTATGCGATGTGGGCGACGACGGCGGTACTGTTCGCCTGCGGCGGTGAGCAGCAAGGCAACGGCACGCCCGCGGCCGAGGCGGCGCCGCTGGCGACGGAACAGGCGCAGGACGTCGGCCAGCTCGCATGCGAGCCGCAGCGCGACCCGGCCGGCCGCGCCAGCCCCTACGACTCGACGCGCTTCGCGATCGACGGCGGCGAGGTCCTGATCTGCTATGGTCGCCCGAGTGCGCGCGGCCGCACGATGCTGGGCGGCGAACAGGTCCCCTACGGCCGCCTGTGGCGGACGGGCGCCAACGAGCCGACGATCATGCATCTCTCGGCGCCCGCCACCGTGGCCGGCATCGATGTAGAGCCGGGCAGCTACTCGCTCTACACGATTCCGGGCGAGTCGGAGTGGACGGTCATCGTGAACCGCGCGATCGACCAGTGGGGACACGAGAGCTCGTACACGCCTGAGGTCGAGGCGCAGGAGGTCGGCCGGGGCACTGTCACGGCCGAGCGCTTCGAGGACCACATCGAGCAGTTCACGATCCGCGCGGATGAGGCCGATGCCGGGACCCTGCTCATCCTCGAGTGGGAGCACACCCGGGTGCCGATCCCGCTACGCGCCCGCTGAGGCGGTTGCGCCCCAGCAGTTTTCGCGGCCGGTCGCGGCAGCATGCCGCGATCGGCCGGCCTGTCACGACCGGCCCGCTTCGGGCGTTCCTAGGTTGAGTCCGTCTGGACCGGAGGCCAGTGGATTTCGAGGCGCAGTTCCAGGAGCTGTATCCGTCGCTGTACCGCTACCTGCATCGCCTCACCGGTGATCCGGACGTGGCGGAGGACATCGCGCAGGAAGCGTTCGTCCGGCTGCTCCGTCAATCGCTCCCGGACGACGAGGTCCGTCCGTGGCTGTTCACGGTCGCAATGAACCTCGTGCGCGATGGCGCGCGCAGAAACGAACGACGCCAGCGACTGTTGCAGACCGCGCCTTCGCTTTCGTCGCCCATCGCGGAGCCGGATCAGGAAGTAGAGCGCAATGAGCGCATTGCAGGTGTAAGGCGCGCACTCGACACGCTCGCGCCGCGGGATCAGCAGTTGCTGCTGATGCGTGAAGAGGGGTTCAAGTACGAAGAGATCGCGGGCGTTGTCGGTGTCGCGCCCGCTTCGGTAGGTACACTGATTGCACGTGCGCTCCGCAGATTCGTGGTTGCGCTGGAGTCACAGGGCGTTCCGCATGAACCACCTGAGTGAGGGACAGCTTCAGGCATACCTCGACGGCGAAGTCGAGGGAGCCGATGTGCGCAGCCTTGCGGCGCACCTGGAGGCGTGCGCCGTGTGTGCGGCGACGCTGGCCAGTCTGCGCGCCGCTGCTGCACACGTCAGCAATGCCCTCGCCTGGCTCGATCGACCCGCGTCGACGGCGGCTGCAGTCCGGCCTGGCATCGCGGCCCCCGAGGCCCAGCGTGCCACGGAGGTCGTCGGGGCGAATGACGATGCGGACGTACGTCCCATTCACGCCCACCGCCTCTGGGGGCGGCCGGCGCGGGTCGGTTTCCTGAAGGCCGCCATGCTCGCACTGTTCGTCTCGGGGGCGGCCGCAGCGGCGATTCCGGGCTCGCCGGTACAGCGCTGGCTGATCGGGGCATGGGACCAGCTCACACGGCCGGCGCCCGTCGTCGTGGACGAGCCGGTGGTCGAGCCGGTCACGGAACCCGCGCCGCCAGTGGCGGCGCCGGAGCTCGCGTCCATCTCGATCGAGCCCGTGGATGGCCGGCTGAGCGTCGTACTCGAGGGTGCCGAGCGCGTCCGGTCGATCCGGGTCGCCTTCGTGGACGCGCAGAGCGCCACGGTCGAGACCGAGGCCGACGCAGCGACCCGCTTCAGCACCGGGCCGAGCCGTATCGAGGCGACCGGGCTCGGCAGCGGCACCGTGCACGTCCGTATCCCGCGCAACCTGGTGTACGCGCGGGTCGTGGCCGACGGCCGCACTCTGCTCGAGAAGGAGGGCAGCACGTTGCGGACGCCGGGGGACGTGGTCGAGCGCAGCGACAACGTGATCGTGTTTCGAGCGCCCTGAAAACGGGGGCCAGTAGCATTCTGACGCGTGTCGGTGGATTGCACCGGCGCGCGTTTTTGTGTTATTCCTTCGGTAGCCCCACGCACGACCCGCTCGGCTGACGGGCAGGGCCGTACGGCGAATCCGCCTGCCACGGAGCGTCGCAGAGCTCGATGCTGTCGCTTACTGCCGCCCTCGCCCTCGTTGCGTCGCTGCAGGCCGGTCCGGCCCAGCCGGCCGGAATGGTGTGGGGACAGGTGCGCAGTGAGTCCAGCGGTACGCCGCTGCGCTACGCGGTGGTCGAGATCCCGCTGAACGGTCGCGACGACCTGCGCACGTCCACGGACGAGAACGGCATTTACATCCTGCGCAACGTGCCGGCCGGCCGGCGTGTGGTGCGCGCGACGCATATCGACCACGCGCCCCTCGACGTGCAGGTGTCGGTCTCGTCGGGCGGGCGCCTGTCGCTCGACTTCGCGCTGCGTCTGCGCCCCGTGCAGCTGCCCGTCGTGTTCGCTCGCGCGGCTGCGATCCCTACGACGCGTACCGACAGCACGCCGGGCACGATCGGCGCGCTCGGCCCCGCGAGCGTGCACGTGCTCGAGGCGTCGCCTGGTATCGCGGAGCTGGGGCTGGGCGAGATGACGCGCGCGATTCCCGGTTACGAGCCGATCGACCCGTCCGACGTGCTGTACGTGCGCGGAGGTCAGGCCGACATGAAGCTCGTGCTGCTGGACGGCGCGCCCGTGTACGCACCGTTCCACCTGGGCGGGCTGATCGCCGCGCTCGACACGGACTGGCTGGGCACCGCGAACCTGTACCTGGGCGGCGCACCCGCGCGCTTCGACGGCGGGCTCTCCTACATCATGGAGCTGGAGTCGCGCTCCGCGCGCACGGGCCGTGTGCACACCGAAGTCGGCGCGGACATGCTGTCGGCGCGCGGGCGCATCGAGGGGCCGCTGCCGAACGACGCCGGTTTCCTCATCGCCGGCCGCGCGGTGCACGGCTTCGGCGCCGAGCCGTTCTTCTCCGACGCATTCCCGTACCGCTACGGCGACGCCATCGCGCGCTTCGACGCGTCGCTCGGCGACGGGGAGATCTCGCTGACCGGGTTCTGGAACGAGGAAGGCATCCAGCTCGACAGCACGTCGCGTGCGGATGGCGAGACGGCCTGGGGCAACCGCGCCGCCTCACTGCGTTACCGCAGTCGGCTGCTGGGCGGCAACGCCCTGTTTACGCTGTCCGGCGGCACGTTCGAGACGAGCCTGCCGATCGGCGGCATTCGTCCGCTGATGACGACCGCGCAGTCCTCACGCTCGCGCTTTGCCGCGGACTTCGAGCGTATGGCAGGTCCGGTCCGCCTCGCGTACGGCGCTTCCGTCGATCGGATGACCTTCGACTACACCGCCGCGGTGCGTGGCGCTGAAGAGGACTCCGTGCTGCTGCAGGCGCGCGGCGAGGGCGACTCGGGCGGCGCCTACGTGGACGCGGCATTCAATCTGTTCCGTGGACTGCGCCTGCGCGCCGGCCTGCGCGGCGATCGCTTCCAGCTGATCGACGACATGCGCTTCGCACCGCGCATCTCGCTCACGCTCGCACTCGGTCAGCACGCAGCCATCACGGTCGCAGGCGGACGCTACCACCAGTACGTACGCGCACCCGAAGACGAGATCATCTTCGTCGGCTCTGTCGTGCACGATGCGGTCGCGACGCCGCCGCTCTCCGTCGCTCGCGCATCGCACCTCGCGATGCACCTCGCGCAGGACCTCGGCGACGCGATGGTGCTCGCACTCGAGGGCTACTACAAGGCCTACGACGGATTGCCCAGCGCGATCAGCGAGACGGCAGAAGCATCCGGCGTCGAGCTCTGGGTGCGCCGCAATGGTGAGCGCATCCAGGGCTGGCTCGGCTACTCGCTCGGATGGGTCTGGTCCAACGACGGCGACGACCGCTACGCCGCCGACGCCCGCCGCTTCGCCGGCCGCCACCTCATCAGTGCCGGCATCGGCGGTCCCACGTTCGGACGCGGCGCATTCGACGTGCGCGTCTCGTACGGTTCCGGACTGCCGTACACGGCGATCCCCGAGCCCGACAACGCCGCCCCGGTCTTCTCGACCACGCGCGGCCTCGAGCCCACCGTGCACACTGAAGTCGCCGCCATCCCGAGCACCAGCGGCGATCAGCCCGATCGCCCCTACCTCCGCATCGACGCGCGCGTCGAGCACACCTGGAGCGGTGAGCTGAACGGCGCCGTCTTCGACGTCACCCCATACCTCAAGCTGCTCAACGCACTGAACCGCCGCGACGCGATCTTCTACCACTACGATCGCACGCCGACCGGTACCGAGCTCAAACCCCTGGCATCACTGCCCGTGCTGCCGGTGCTGGGCGTCGAGTGGCGCTTCTAGTTTTTTTTTTCTACCACGGAGAGCACAGAGGACACGGAGTTGTTTCACCGCGGAGGACGCCGAGGTCGCGGAGGCGTACTCGATGAACGCTGCATTCGAGTGAATCAGCGTATTTCTTTGTTTGTCGGTTTCCGGCGGGGAAGGATACTCGAGTTCCGCGCATCAGTGCGAAGTGCAGCCGAACCTGTGCCCGTGAAGCTGAAGGATCATCCGGCAACGCTGCACGACGACGAAGCAACTACAAAAAAAGGAACCTGAAGCCGCGACGAAGACGCCGCCACACCAGATCCCGACTCGCGATAGTCCCTCCGCGAAAACTCCGCGAAAACCTCCGCGTCCTCAGCGGTGAAACAACTCCGCGTCCTCTGTGCTCTCCGTGGTAGAAAAAACTAGTGCTTTGGACGGATCGAAATGTCCTGGCGGTACTTGTGGTAGGCCTGCTCGCTGATCTCCCCCGATTTGAACTTCTCGTCGAGGACATCCTGCGCCTGGCGGCCGAAGTCGCCCTGCTTGCGCGCATCGCGGCGTGCCATCAGCCACAGCACGAACAATACGAGCAGGTACTCGGAAAACGGCGAGAACGGGGCGGGCGTATCGATGAAGTCCATGAACCACTGCCACCACCCCGGTGTGGGCACGGACTCCGTCCCGGCAGCCGCCTGAATGGCGGCGATGATGAAGTTCGACACGTGCAACCTCCTATCGGCCGTCTACGACAGCGGCCCAGACTGCTTCCGGCTTGAAACACAGGTCACGTCCGCGGTCATCCTCGAACCAGAGCGGATGTCCCTTGCGAAGCCGGAACATGATCATGCGCTGCAGCTCGATCGGAGGCTGCTGCCAACGCGCGCGAAACGTCACTTCGCCGTCATCGGTGGCGAGGCGGACGAGCACGGTCGGGATCAGCCGGCGAAGCGGAGTGCGAGCGTAGTAGACCATTGCGGTGAACGCTAACGGCAACGCGCGCAGGGAGCAACGGTTTTCTTCATACGCCCTTCTCCCGCCAGAGCTTGTCCAGGCGCTCGTGGTGCGGTGCGACACGCTCGCGCCACTCGGGTAGTGCATAGATCCCGTCCTGCGCCGGCTCCGGTCTCTCCTGTGGCGGCTCGATTCCGAGCACGCTCCCGGCCGCCTTCTGCAGCGCCGCACGCGTTTCCAGCATGCGCGTGTGAAACAGCGTCTCGGTGCGCGCAAACGGGCTCATGTTCTGCGCGCTCGGGTGCGTCGTCCAGAGCACCTGCGGCAACGGCGTGCTCCACGCCCGCGCCCATGTGCGGCGGAACACGGCGTCCGGTTCGAGCAGCGCGACGTCGAATACAACGTTACGCGTTGCGCCGCGCTTTAGCAGCGCATTCTGCGTTACGATCCGTTCATCATCGGCGAGTCGAACTGCCGTTGCGATCGAGCGCATGCCGACGTTGCCGAGAGCGACGAGCAGGGGGGCGCCTGCTGCGATGACCGTGGCGCGCAGCAGGTGCAGGCTGCTTTCGAAATCGCCCACGGGCTCGCGCAATTCGTCCGCAGTCGGCTCGCCGCCGCCGGCCGCCGGCAACGCATTGTAGGACGCAGTCAGAAAGACCTGGTTGCGGTCGAGTCCGATGCTGCCGAGCAGTGCAT
Source organism: uncultured Gemmatimonadaceae bacterium (assembly GCA_964384585.1). Taxonomy (GTDB): domain Bacteria; phylum Gemmatimonadota; class Gemmatimonadetes; order Longimicrobiales; family RSA9; genus DASTYK01. The sequence continues at coordinate 18,219 of CAYLME010000044.1, forward strand.
CGAGATTCGCACCCGCAATGTCGCCGCCGAACGGGATGCGCGTACCGTGTGCGCCCAGCTCGCCGCGCCCACGGCCGCCCGCGTTGCCGGGCGCAGCGCCGACGAACAGGATCGGCACGCGTCGCCACGGTCCATTGCGCCGGCTCCAGACCATGGGCCGTTCGACGACGTCGCCGTCTGCGGTGCGACACGTCGTGCCGACCCACTCGTCGCGCAGACACGCGGGATGCCCTGCATGCACGCGGCGGAAGATGCGGCGAAAGCGTCGCTCCTCCACCGCATGCGTCTTCGCAGTCGTCGTCGTTTTACTCAGAGGCTGTCGAGCAGGTCGTCGATGGCCTTGTCAACAGCGCCGCGCGCTCGGCCGGCCACCAGGTTCTGCAACATCTCGCGTGCATCGGCCGCGACGTCTTCGTGATGACGGTCGCGCGCACCACGCACGACGTTACCGATCGGCAGGAGCGCAAGGCGCGCCTGGTCGTCGTCGTCCTCGTCGTCGCCATGCGACGCATCCGTCTCGTACGCCGGCGGCGGTACGCTCGCCTTCCACGGCTCGTCGGGCTCCTCGTCGTCTTCTTCCATGAAGCGCTGCAGCTCGTCTGCATCGACGGGAAGCACGAGGCAGACGCGCGCCTCGATGTTGTGCTCGGGATCCTCCGTCGCGGCCAGCGCAAGCGCGACCGGCATGCGCAACAGACTGCGAATGGCCGGCACCGCCGTCTGCGCGACCACGCCGCGCGCTACCAGCCGATCGTCATGGTAATACGCGAGTGCGGCACTCCCCGGCGGCGTGTCCGGGTGATGAATGGGACGCGCCTCGAGCAGCAGCGGCTGGGGATGTGTGACGACGACCAGCGAGTCCACGGGCCTTCCCGGTTACGAGCATTCAGGACAGGGGGAATCCAGTGTCTGAGTCACCCCCTACTCCATGAAACGTTCCGCGCCGGCGCGCCGTGTCAATACCTCACGACTCCGGCGGGTCCGGCGTCCGTGTCCTCGACACTCCCGTCAGGATGCCGAGACCGATGAGCACGATCACGCCGACACCGATCCACGTCGTCGGAACGCCCAGAAGCGTTGCCGCAATCGCGAGACCGACGATCAGGATGATGAAGCCGATGATGTAGATACCGAACGAAGACATTGTGCCTCCATGAGTCTGTGCCGTCCGGCACTTTGCGGGGGCAAGTCGCGTGCCCTGTGCGACCGCCCCGAAAACGAACGGCCGGCGGTGTCGCCACCGCCGGCCGTCGCGTCCGGTCTGCAACGGTTCCGCCGTGGTGGCGGAGCCGGCCTATGCCTGTGCGCGCTTGCGGGCGGCGCGGCGCGGGCGCTGCACGGTGAGCGCGCGTTGCACGATCTGGCGCTGCATGACCTCGTGCGTGCTGACATAGCCCTCGGCCGGCGAGGCGCGCTCGGGACGGCCGTTGTAGCGCACGTCGGCACCCTGTGCCACGTCATGGAGCAGCGGCCGGATGTAGCGCCACGCGCCCATGTTCATGGGTTCTTCCTGCGTCCACACGATCTCGCGCACGTTCGGGTATGCCGCGACGATCTCGCGCAGCTGTGCGGCCGGGAATGGGTACAGCTGTTCGATGCGAACGACTGCGACGGCGTCGCTGGCCAGCTCCTCGCGCTGCGCGATCAGGTCGTAGTAGACCTTGCCCGTGCATGCGACGACGCGCTCGACGGTGCTGCGGTCCTGCACCGAATCGTCGTCGATGACGAAGTGGAATCCGCCGGCCGAGAGCTCTGCGGGCTTCGAGACGGCGCGCGGCAGACGCAGCAGGCTCTTCGGCGTCATCACGACGAGCGGCCGCTTGTCGTCGAGCATCGCCTGGCGACGCAGCAGGTGGAAGTACTGCGCCGGGGTCGTGCAGTTCGCGACGCGGATGTTGCCTTCCGCCGCGAGCTGCAGAAAGCGCTCGAGGCGAGCGCTCGAGTGCTCGGGCCCCTGGCCCTCGTAGCCGTGCGGCAGCAGCAGCACCAGTCGCGATTCCTGTCCCCACTTCTCGCGTCCGGCCGCCAGGAACTGGTCGATGATGACCTGGGCACCGTTGACGAAGTCGCCGAACTGCGCTTCCCAGAGGACGAGCGCCTTCGGTGCGACGACCGAGAAGCCGTACTCGAAGCCCATGGTTGCGAGCTCGCTGAGCGGGCTGTTGTAGACCTCGAACGACGCGCGTCCCTCGTCGAGGTTCGCGAGCGGCGTGTACAGCCGGTTCGTTTCTGCGTCGTGCAGCACGAGATGGCGCTGGCTGAAGGTGCCGCGTTCGGAGTCCTGGCCGGTGAGCCGGATCGGCACGCCATCGCGCAGCAGTGAACCGAACGCGAGTGCCTCGCCGTGTGCCCAGTCGAGGTTGCCCTCTTCCGGCACCGCCTTCGCGCGCTTCTCGAGCTGACGCTGCAGCTTCGGGTTGAGCTGGAAGTCGTCCGGCCAGCGATGCAGCTGCGCATCGATCGCGCGAATCACACTGGCGGGCACGTCGGTATCGATCGGTGCCGGTGCAACCGTCTCGGGCATCTCCAGCTCGATCTCTTCCTCCTTCGCACCGCTGTCGCGAATCTGCTGCTGCAGCGCGATGAGCCCGTTGTAGACCTGGTCCCATGCGTCGGAGACGTCGCTCTCGGCCAGCGTGCCGCGCGTGACGAGCCGCTCGCCCCAGATCGTGCGCACAGTCGGGTGCTGCGCGATCTGACGGTAGCGGACGGGCTGCGTGTAGCTCGGCTCGTCGCCCTCGTTGTGACCGTACTTGCGATAACCGATCAGGTCGATGACGACGTCGCTGTGGAAGCGCGCGCGGTACGCCATCGCGAGGTTGATCACCGCGAGGCATGCCTCGGGATCATCGGCATTGACGTGGAAGACCGGGATGTCGTAGCCGCGTGCGATGTCGCTCGCGTAATCGGTCGAGCGCGCGTCGCGCGGGTCCGTCGTGAAGCCGACCTGGTTGTTCGCGATGATGTGCAGCGTGCCGCCGGTCTTGTAGCCGTTCAGGCGCGCGAGGTTGAGCGTCTCCGGGACCACACCCTGACCGGAGAATGCGGCGTCGCCATGGATGACGATCGGCACGACGAGATCCGGATCCTGGGTGATGGTGCGCTGTGTGCGGTCCGTCTGCTTCGCGCGCGTCATGCCCTCGACGACGGCGTGCACGAACTCGAGGTGGCTCGGGTTCGGTGCGAGCACGCCGTACACCATCCCCGCGGCCGTCTCGATGCTGCCCTCGAAACCGAGGTGGTACTTCACGTCACCGGTGCCCGGACCAGCGTCGTAATGGCCTTCGAACTTCTTGAGGATCGATGCGTACGGCATGCCGAGCACGTGCGTCAGCACGTTGAGCCGTCCGCGGTGTGCCATGCCGATCACGATCTCGCGCGCGCCGTTGCCCGCCGCGTGCTCGATCGCGTGGTCGATCATGGGCACCATCATGTCGTTGCCCTCGATCGAGAACCGCTTCTGGCCGAGATAGGAGCGGTGCAGGAACTGCTCGAACGCTTCGACCTGTGTCAGGCGCTCGAGGAGTCTGCGCTCGGCTTTGTCTCCCAGCGACGCGGTGTGCGCGCCGGTCTCGATCTGGTCGCGCAGCCATTCGCGGTTCGTCGGGTCCTCCAGGAACTCGTACTCGTAGCCGATCGGACCGCAGTAGACCGAGCGCAGCCAACGCATCGCATCGCGCATGTTGTCGCCTGCGTGCTCGAGGCCGAACAGGTCCGTCGGCACGTTTGCGAGCTCCTCCTCGCTCGTGCCGTGGAACGCCGGGTCCAGCATCGGGTGGCCGACCGGCTCACTGCCGAGCGGGTCCACGTGCGCGGCGCGATGACCGTGCAGGCGGTACGCGTCCACGAGCTCGCCCGCCGCGAACGCCGCGCGCAGGTGCGCCCGCGTGAGGCCGCCGGTCTCGGCGGGTGCGGTCGCCGCTGCGGCAGCCCCATTGTAGGACGGTGCGCCCAGCAGCCCCCGCGTTCCTTCCTCCGTCTCGAACCATGCGCGCCACGCCTCGTCCACCGCTGCGGGGTTCTGCAGGTAGCGGTCGTAGAGGGACTGCACGTAGGCGGCGTTATATGCGTCAAAACTCGGTTTGATCACAGCTTTGCCATCCATTTGGTAGACGCCCTTCAGGGCGAATTCTGCGGCGCCGCTGCAGCGCCCGGACACAGCAACGAAAGATGACCCCGCCGCAGGGGGAAGTAAAGCGCACGCGGGCGCTTGTGTTGCCGCCCGATCCACGCTGCGGTTATCGTGCCGTCATGCCGAAGTCGGACGACACCCCGCTGATGCAGCAGTGGCGCGACGCGAAGTCACGCCACCCGGATGCGCTGGTCTTTTTCCGCGTCGGCGACTTCTACGAAATGTTCTGCGAGGATGCCGAGGAAGGCGCCCGGCTGCTCGGCCTGACGCTCACCTCGCGCAACAACGGCGGTGCCGCCCACGTGCCACTGGCGGGCGTTCCCGCGCGCGCCCGCGACGAGTACATCGAGCGACTGATCCGGCTGGGCCGGCGGGTCGCGATCTGCGAGCAGGTCGAGGATCCCGCGGAGGCGAAGGGAATCGTGCGCCGGGAGGTGACCGAGACCGTCACGCCGGGAGCACTCCTCGCCGACACCCTGCTTGCCGACCGGCGAAACAACTTCCTGGTCGCGCTGAGCGATGCCGGCGCGGGCCGTCTGGCGATCGCTGCCGCCGATATCTCGACGGGCGAGGTCATCGCGCTGGAGGTGGCGGAAACGGCGCTCGAGGCGGAGCTCGCCCGGCTCGAGCCGGCGGAGCTGCTGCTGCCCGTGTCCTGGGAGGGACGGGAATGGCCCGCCGGAACGCCGGTCCGCACGCTCCGGCCCGACTGGCTGTTCGAGGCGGACGCTGCCGCCGACGAGCTTCGCCGCCGCTACCGCGTCCACGGCCTCGCCGGCTTCGGGTTCCAGCCGGAGGACCGCGCCTGCATCGGTGCGCTGGGCGCGCTCGTCGCCTACCTGGCGGAGGTGCAGCCGGGCGCGCTCGCGGCGCTGCGCGCGCCGCACATCGAGCGCAGCGGCACGGCGATGGCGCTCGACGAGATGACGCGCCGCAACCTCGAGCTCGTGGAGCCGCTCCGTGCGGACGCCGGACGCGGCAGTCGCGCGGCAACGCTGATCGATGTCATCGACGAGACGCTGACCGCGATGGGCGGACGTCTGCTGCGCCGATGGGTGCTCAGGCCGCTGTTGTCGCCCGAGCAGATCTGGGCGCGGCAGGATGCCGTCGCAGAGCTGCTGGAAGACGCACCGCGCCGGCGATCGCTGCGCACCGCACTGAAGGAGATCCGCGACC
>CAYLME010000045.1:0-18912 GCA_964384585.1 uncultured Gemmatimonadaceae bacterium
AGATGGCGGATCGCAGCCGCGCAAGGCGTCCCGGGGAGGGTCGCGGTCGAAGGGCGCGACGTCCGCGCGGGCACCACGCAAGCGCAAGGATCGGGTCGAGGTCGCAGGCATTTCGCTGAGCAATCCTGACAAGGTGCTGTACGCGGAGTCCGGGATCACGAAGCTGGACCTTGCCCGCTACTACGAGTCGATCGCGGACTGGATGCTGCCGCACATCGAGAATCGGCCGCTGTCGCTGGTGCGCTGCCCTTCAGGGCGTGGCGACTGCTTCTATCAGAAGCATATCGGCGAGAGCGCGCACGCGTCGATCGTGCGGGTCGAGATCCCGGGTGATCCAGAGCCATACGGCGCGATACGCGATCTGACGGGGCTGATCGCGCTGGTTCAGCTCGGTGTGCTGGAGCTGCACACGTGGGGCGCGCGTCGGGACCGGGTCGAGAAACCCGACCGTATCGTGCTGGACCTGGATCCCGATCCGGCAGTGCCGTGGACGCGCGTGGTCGAGGCGGCGCGGCGGGTACGTGAAGCGTTCGGGTTGCTGGAGCTCGAGAGCTTCGTGAAGACGACGGGCGGCAAGGGGCTGCACGTGGTGGTGCCCTTCCGGCGTGGACCCGACTGGGACGAGGTGAAGGCATTTTCGCGCGGGGTCGCCGAGGCGGTGTCCGTCACGTATCCGGGCGAGTACACGCTGAACATCTCCAAGGCGAAGCGCCGCGACCGTATCCTGATCGACTACCTGCGTAACGGCCGGGGCGCCACGGCGATCGAGTCCTACTCGACCCGCGCGCGTGCCGGTGCTCCCGTCGCGGTGCCGCTGTCATGGGATGAGCTGGGACCCGATGTGCGGGAGGACCACTTCAACATCCGCAACGTCCAGACGCGCCTGCAGTCGCTCGCGCGGGACCCCTGGAAAGACTACGCCGCCGTGAAGCAGTCGCTCACGGCGGTGGTCCGAAAGAAAGTGAAGTCGCTCGAGGTCGGCCAGTCCTGAATCGGATCGCCGGGCAGCTTCGTGTGCTGGCGGCCCAGCCAGGGAGCTAGTTCGACGTCGTATCCCCGGCAGGTACCGTGGCCGTGTCAGCCACCGGAGCGATCGCTCCGACCGCGGCCGGTGTGGAATCGGTGGCGACGACCGGTGGCGCGAAGTTGCGTGGTGCACCGCCGGCCTGCAGCTCGGCGATCCGCATCTCGTAGAACCCGCGCTCTGCCGAGTTCTCGTCCATCAATGTCAGGATTCGCTCGTACGTGGCGATGGCGCCTGCCGCGTCACCCGCGGCGGTCTGCACGCGTGCGGCTTCCTCGTACCCGGCGATCTGCTGGAAGAGAAAGCGCGCGCCGCGACCGATGCGGGTGAAGGTCTGCAGTGCCTGGTCGCCCTGTCCGGCTGCTTCCTGCGCCGCGCCCATCAGCATCGCGGCGTTGAACCCGAGGGGCGCATCGATATCGCGGCCGAGCGGACCGAGCATCTCCGATGCCTGCTGCGGCTGGTTCACCTGCAGATACATCTCGCCGAGCAGCAGACGCGCCTCGTCCGCGGCTTCGGTTCCGTTATAGCGCGAGACGAGCGCCTCGCCGTCGCGCAGCGCCAGCTGCACGTTGCCGGATGAGACGACGGTGCGCAGATCATTCAGCGCGTTCGCGGCGCCGACTTCCCTCGCGTTGCTGTAGCCTCGATACGCGAAGAAACCGACGACGAGCGCCACGACGACCACGCCGGCAATGGCGAGCGTGCGCGCATTCTCGCGTGCCCATGCGCTGCTCTCGAGAACGCCGTGAACGAACTTGTCGTCGTCGGAACCTGCTGCGCCACGCGGCTTGCGTGGCGCCTGATGCCTGCTCATGCGAATCGGGATCGTAGGTGACGTCGTCGCGAACGGCACCGCCCGCGGCCAACGGCGCGCGGGCGGATCGAACAAGCCGCGACAATAGCGCAGAAACGTACGGACGTCACGGAATCGAGTCAACCCGAGGAGCAGCTCGCCGGGTGGCTCGGGCTGCCTGTCGGACGCCATAAGTACATGCAGCTACATGTCCGGGGGCTGGCGTATGCCTTGCATTGGCGGGCAGCCGATGCCGATCCAGTCAGGTGATTCCATAGTGGCGACCGCGCCCCGGTCGCGGTGCAGCGCTCCCGGTATGGCTGGCGTGCGCGGCGCCCTGCTGCTGCTCCTGGCGGTGCCCCTCCTGGGCGCCTGCGCCGTGCGCGGCGGCCCGGCAGAGCTCTACCCGGAGCTGGTCGAATACGAGAACCGCCGGATCAGCGACGTGGACTTCATCAACAGCGAGCCGTTCCGCGAGGACTCGCTGCTCTCGATCACGGTCACGCGCGAGTCGCGATGCACCCTGCTCGGCCTGCCCATCTGCGTCCCGTTCACGAGCATCGGTCGCGAGACCCACCGGTTGAGTGTCGGCACAGTCGCGTCCGATGTGAGGCGCCTCGAGCTGTTCTACCGCGGCCAGGGTTTCTTCGGGACGTCGGTGACGCCCGACGTCGAGGACGACGGCGATGATGTGCGGGTCATCTTCACGATAGCGCGCGGCGACCCGGTCGTGCTCGACACGATCGGTGTTGCCGGTACCGAGCCTGTATTCGATGCGGACTCCATCGTGCCGCGGCTGCCGCTCCAGCCGGGTGACACGTTCCGGCTTCCCGAGTTCGCGGCGGCTGCCGACACGGTGCTCTTCGCATTGCGTGCGCAGGGTCACGCGTGGGCGCAGGTCCTGCGCAACTACGGCGTCGATACGGTCGCGAACCGGGCGAGTGCGTTCATCGAGGCGGTGCCCGGCCCGCGGGTCGTCGTGGACTCCATCATCGTGCGCGGTGCGGACAACCTGGGCGAGGCGGGTGCGCTGCGGCAGGTCACGCTGCGCGAGGGTGACATCCTGCGTCGCCGACGCCTGGTCGAGTCGCAGCGTAACCTGTATGGCCTCGAGCTGGTGCAGTTTGCGAATGTCTCGGTCGCGCCCGACTCGCTGCAACTCACGCCCGAAGACAGCTCGACAGCCACGATCATCGTCGGGGTCGCGGAGGCACCGGTCCACCAGATCGACGCGTCCGTGGGCTACGGCACCGTCGAGTGCGGGCGGGCAGAAGTGCGCTGGGTCAATCGCAGTTTCCTGGGTGGCGCGCGTCGCCTCGCACTGAGCGGTGCGGTCAGCAAGATTGGCATCGGGCAGGAGCGCGTGGAGGACTCGGTGTGCGGTGCTTTCGAGCGAGGTGACACGTCCATCGCGAAGGGCCTCGACTACCGCTTCACTGCAACGCTGACGCAGCCATACTTCCTGAGCCCGAACAACCGCGTCACGGCAACGCTGTACGCGGACCGCATTTCCGAGCCACTGGTCTATCAGCGCGAGGCGGAGGGCGGTCAGATTGCGCTGACGCGCCGGCTGGGAGATCGCACGTACGTGACGCCGGATCTCGAGATCGTGCGCACGCATACCCTGGCATCGCCCGCACTCTATTGCGTTGCCTTCCAGGTCTGTCTCCCGGCAACGATCGATTCGCTGGCGCAGTCGCAATGGCGGAACTCTCTCGGCACCACGTTTACGCACGACCGCACCGACAACGCGCTCGACCCCACGACTGGCTTCCGCGTGAACGCAACGACGACGTGGGCGTCGCCGGTGATCGGGTCCGACCTCGACTACACGCGGTTCACGGCCGACGGCACGATCGTGCGCACGATGCGCCCCGGCTGGGTGGGCGCCGTTATCCTGCGGCTCGGCAGCTTCTTCTCGACTGCATCGCTCGATCCGACCCGCAGCTTTCTGCCGCCTGAGGAACGCTTCTATGCAGGTGGCCAGAGCACCGTACGCGGCTTTTCGCGCAACGCGCTCGGTCCGGGCATCTACGTCACGTCAGAGGCGGACTCACTCGGGCCCGTTATCGAGGAAGCGGAGTTCATACCCGTCGGCGGTACGGCACTCACCGTCGCTTCTGCCGAGCTGCGGTTCCCTTCCCCGTTCCTGCCCCAGTTTCTCCGGCTCGCCGCATTCGTCGATGCCGGCAATGTCGGTTACGGCAACGTCTGGGATCTGGCCCGGCAGGGCTGGCGCGTAACGCCCGGCGTCGGGCTGCGTCTCAGCACGCCGGTCGGACCCGTGCGCGTCGATCTGGGATTCAACCCGCACGGGCCACAGACAGCGCCGCTCTATTATGCTGACGCCGAGACGGGAACGCTCTCGCAGATCCGGGCAGCGTACACGCCAGGCAAACCGTCCTTCCTGAACCGCCTGCGATTGCACATCGCGGTGGGCCAGCCGTTCTGATGAGCAGCGGGCTGCGTCGCTCCGACACCGTGGCAGCATTGCTCGCGGGCTTCGGCATTGGCGTCGTGCTCATTGTCTTCTGGCTGCTTACGCGCGAGCAGCGTGCGGTCCTCGATCCCGCGATCGACGCCGATACGGTGACGCGGAGCGAGGAGAGCATCCGAGCCACCATGGACACGGTCGCCGCCGACGAGGTGCGCGGCGGACGTGGCAGCATTGCACGCACGGACGAGCGCATCGCCGGACGTCTCGCTGCCGACCCCGTGCGTACCGCGCCGTTGCAGGGCGCGATGCGCATTCGTGCGCGCAACGTGCGCTGGCTCGAGCCCGGCGGCACACAGTGGGCGAGCGCGCCTGCACTGTCCGGCAATATGGACGCGAACGCATTCCGTGGCGGCGACGTGGTGCTGCGCGACGTCGTGCTCGAGCGTGCGGACATTGTGTTGACGCAGGCAAGCGAGGGTGCGTCATGGAATTACGAGCGCGTCTTCGAGCGGCTTCTCAACCCGTCGGAGACGCGGCGCGGCCCGTCACGACGCTTCGAGATCCACGGGTTGCGCGTGGTGAATACCCGGGTGGACGTGCGGCTGCCCGACCGTCGCATGATCTTCCAGGACCTCGACGCCGCTGCGTCACGCGTACGGCTGGCGGGACCTGGACTGAGTGATCCTGACCTGACCGTCGCACGCCTCGCGACCACACTGGTACTGCCGGATGCGGAAGGTGACACGCGCCTGGCGATTTCCGGTTCGGATGCAGACCTGCGCATCATCGACGGCGGCGTCGCATTCGACATCGTGCGTGCATCCATTGATGGGACGCAGCTTGCCGATCTGAGCGGCGTGTGGGCGAACGATCTGCCCGGCTACGGCGTACGGGCGACCGGCCGCGCGGTCGATGTGCGGTTCGCGGACGTTCGCTTCCTCGCACCGGACCGCATACCGGAGGAAGGCACGGCGTCCTTCCGCTTTGCGATCGATCCGGTCGATCAGGCGCGCACGGGGATCGCACTCTCCGATATCGTTGCGGCATCGGGTGACTCGCGCGTCGCTGGTGCAATCGACGTCGTCGTGGGCTCCGATGGCTTTGCGGTGCGCAGCGCCGATCTGCGCGTGGATCCGCTGTCGCTCGCGCTGCTCGAGCAGTTGATGAATCGCGAGTTGCCTTACGGTGGCACCGTCGCAGGCACGCTGCGCGGATCGGGCGGTGACATCCGCTTCGATCTGGACGCTCGGCTGACGAGCGAGGCGACGACCACACCCCTCGTCGCCAGTCTGACCGGGGAAGTCTTCTTTTCCGACGGCGGCTTCGCACTGCGGGGCCTGGTTGCGACTCTGGACGATGCGCCGCTTGCGGCGCTGCGCGCGGTCGTGCCCGGACTGCCGTTCGGCGGCACCGTGAGCGGACGCATCGCGCTCGAAGGGATGCCGGGCGACGCTCCGCTGAACCTCGACGTCCGCCTGGATCTCGCGCAGGGCGTCTTCAATGTAGCTGGCGTCGTGGACCTGACGTCGTCAGTGCCCAGCTATGATCTCGAGGGCACGATCCTCGGCGTGAACCTGCAGAACGTGTTCACCGCGTTCGCGCCCCCTGCCCTGCTGACCGGTCGGTTCACGATCGACGGGCGCGGCTTCGATCCCGCCACCGCGAATGCGCGTGTGTCGCTCGGCGGCCGGTTCACCGGCTGGGAGACGGGTGCGAACGACGTCGTGCGCGCGAGCGCGCTCGTGGCAGGCGGTGCCGTGAGCATCGACACGCTGTCCATGCGGCTCGCGACAATGACGTTCGCAGGCGCCGGCCGGTGGCAGTTCGTCGCGCCGCAGCAGGGTGCGATCACCTACGAGCTTGCGATCAGCTCGCTCCGGCCCTGGGGGCCGTATCTCCCGATGGCGGACTCGGCCGCGTCTGGATCGCTGGCTTCGCGCGGTACGGTGACCGGACCGCTCGATGCGATCCGCATTGCCGGCTCGCTGAGCGGCGAGCAGCTCGAGCTGGGCACCGGCTGGTCGGCGCGCGATCTCGAGGCGGAATACGATGCGACGATCGGTGCCGCCGTGCCGCGCGTGCAACTGCTCGCAACCGCGCGCGAGCTGGGCACGCCGACCGCTGGCACGTTCTTCCTGATAACCGCCGACATGGATCTCACGCCGCCCGCTTTCGCGCTCGAGCTGAGCGGCCTGCGGCACCAGGACCAGCCGGAAGCGGTCGAGCTCGTGGCCACGGGCAGCGTGCCCTACGAGGGAGTGCGTTCCATCGTGCTCGAACGCGCGCACCTCGACGTCGCGGAAGGCCTCTGGCGGCTCTCACGACCCGCCACCATCGCCTGGGGCGGCGACGACGGCGTACGCGTGTCCGACCTGGAGCTCCGCAACGTGGACGGTGGCGGCCTGATCGCCGTCAACGGCCGCGTGCTGCCGCTCGAGCGCGCAGACCTCTCGCTGGATATCGACAACCTGCCCGCAGATGACGTGCAGCTGCTGATCGGGCGTGAGCCGTTCATCACCGGTGCACTCTGGGCAAGCGGCACGATACGCGACCTGGGCACCGCGCCCGACGTGGACGTCACGTTCCGACTGGACAGCGGAGCCGTGATGGACGTGGCCCTCTCGCGCTTCGAGGGCGACATACAGTATCGCAACGGCTCACTCGTGACGACCGCGGAGGCCTTGTTCGACACGGCCGGCGTGATCGACCTGGAACTGGCGATTCCGTTGCGCCTCGACATGGAAGATTCCGTCGTGGTCGCGATGGGTGACGCCGGCAGTGTGCGCGGCAGCATCGTTGCCGATCGCGTGCTGCTCACACCGTTCGAGCCGTTGTTCCGCGGACTGTACGACCTCACGGGCTACGTTTCCGGTGCCGCCACGATCAGCGGTACCATCGATGACCCGCAGCTGGAGGGCAGCGCGCAGATCGTGCAGGGTGCCGCGACGCTCACGCCGCTCAACAAGCGCTACACCGGGATCGAAGGCAGCATCACATTCGCGAGCAACCGCGTCGTCATCGATTCGGTCAGTGCTCGCTCGGATGGCACCGCATTGCTGACCGGTACGATCACGCTCGAAGACCTCGACGACCCTGTGCTCGACCTGGCCGTGAACCTCAACGACTTCGAGGTCATGGGCGTGGACAACGAGACGGACGCCGAGGTGCGCGGTACGCTCCAGCTCGCAGGTGCGCTCGATGATCTCCTCCTGACCGGCAGCATCGGTGTCACCGACGGCGCGGTGCTGATCCCGCAGTTCGCGCAATCAACGCTCGATGAGGACATCTTCCTCAATCCTGGCGAGGCGTTCGACGACCCGCTCGCGGGCCAGTCGACGCTGGTGGCGAATCTGCGGATCAACAACCTGCGTGTGGAGGTCTATCCGGACACGTGGGTCGTACTGCAGAACCAGGCGCGTGCGCAGCTTGGCGGTGCGCTGCTCGTCAACAAGGAGGGCGAAGTCTGGCGCATCCTGGGTGAACTCGAAGGCGAGCGCGGCACGTACACGCTCGCTGCAGGGCCCGTGCTGCGACAGTTCGAGATCAGCTATGCGCGCCTGCTCTTTCGCGGTGACGAGGAGCTGAATCCCGCGATCGAGATCACGGCCACGCGCACGATCATCGACCAGAGCGGCCGACCCGTCGAGATCGACGTCAACATCGGCGGCACCATGCGCCAGCCGTCGCTCGGGCTTGCGAGCGGCACTGCTGCGAACGTACCGGAATCGGAGCTGCTCAGCTTCCTCTTCTTCGGTCAGCCGAGCTTCGCGCTTGGCGGAGGCGGGCTCGCCAGCGAGGCGCTGCTCGGCGGGTTCACGGAGCTGCTCAGCCTGGGGCTTGGCGAGTCGCTGGCGCAGGCGGGCCTGCCGTTCGATCTCTTCCAGCTGCGGTTGTCGGGCCTGGGCGGTGCGGGTGCGAACACGGCGAGCATCGTGGTCGGCCGCGAGATCGTGGACGACGTGTTCCTGACGGTGGAGTCGTACCTGAACGCACTGTTTGGTGGGACCGGAACCGGGCGCGACGCCTGGGCGATTCAGCTCGAGTGGGCGTTCGATCGCCGCTCGAGTCTGAGTACCGGCGTCGCGCCGGTAAACAGCGCGCTACTGCTGCGAGGCGCGGGCTTCGACCCCGCGATCGCTATAAGACAACAGTTTTTTGTCGCGTTGCGTCGCCGTTGGTTGTATTGACGGACGCGGCCGCGATTGCGCGCATGGCGGAATCCAGCACCGCGCTGCGCACGCGTACAACACTCTCGTCAGCGACGCACCGACCCGGTGTGATCGGATCATGCTCGCGCAACTCGTGCTCGACGGCGCGTGGCGTGCCCGGCCAGATCAGAACCGCATCTGCGTCCCGTGCGGCATCGCGTGCAGCTTCGCTGCCGTGCTCCACGCGCACGTTCGCGGCGAGGTCCTGTGCGACGACCTCTCCGTGCTCGATCGCACGCTGCAGGCGCTCGGCAGCGTCGGATGTTGGTGCAACAATGAGCAGGCGGCCCGATGTCGCATGCAGGCGCAGCTCTTCGACGACCTCACGCGCGCAGGAAACCTCGACGACCTGGCGGCCGCCGGCGATGCGGCGTACGGTGCCGCCGTGGTACGGCGTGGTCACGAGGAACGGTGCTGTTGCCAGGCGCGGCTCCGACGGGTCGATACCCTGGAGTTGGACGGGCACTGCGTTGACGCCCAGCCGCTCACTGATCTCGAGCGCGATCGCCTCGGCCTGGGCGGCGTCATGCTCGAGCACCGGAATGCGTTGCTTCTCTATGAGCGCGACAGCCTGGATCAGCTTGAGCATGGTGGGCGTGTCGAGCCCGATGGCGCGCGCGCCTTCGTAGGCATTTTCGAGCCAGCGCCGATGGAGTCGTTCCAGCGGTCCGCCGCTGCGCTCCGGCTCCGATCCGCGCAGGTAGACGCCCGAGCGCGGCCGCACGCGTACGAGACCCTCCATCTGCAGGCGACGATAGGCCGCAGCGGCCGTCTTGCGGTCGACGTTTTCAGCGTCCGCGACGTCGCGGATGCTCGGCAGCCGTTCCCCGGGTGCCCAGCGTCCGAGATAGAGGCCGGATACGATTCGATCGCGGAGTTGATCTACGATCATGGATCCGGCGGCCTGCTGACGAGCCATACAGTTGCCTCCGTGAGACGTGAAGCGTAATCAGTAGACGGAGTTGCAAGATCGGCACCAGACGGTGAGGAATGGGGATGACCACTGGACTTCTGGCGTTGGTGCTGCTGGTCGGACAGCAGGAGCAGCCGGCCCCCGAGGCGATCCGGGCGGACGCCCGTCGCGTCGAAGCCTCCTACGAGCGAGCCGCCCGGCGTTTCGCGCCGGTGGTCGGACAGCGCATCGCGGGCAGCGGATGCGACGAGATCGTTGGCCGGTTCTGCATCAACTTCAACGTCGAGCCGGGCAAGCCGCCCGAGGAGCCGCCACGCATCACCGACGCGCGGCGCGAAGCGATTGACAGTCTCCGCCGGCAGTTTTCCCTCGTGCCGGGTGAGCCATACGTGGCCGGTCCGCTGGTGCGCCTGCTGATCGAGGATGCCCGCCCGTCCGAGGCGGTGGCCGCTGCGCTCACGTTCGACGTCGAGACCACCGATTCCGTGTACGGCCCGCTCATCGCCGGCTTCGCGCTGCACGCGGCCGGCGAAGACAGCCTGGCCGACGCTTATTTCGCACGTTCGATCGCGCACATGGACCGCGAGCAGCAGGAGCGCGTGCGTTCCCTCGAATGGCTGCTCCGCGGAGGCGAGCGCGACCAGTACCGCAAGTTGTCCGAGACCGAGCGCGAATCCTACGAGCAGGTGGTGTGGACCCTCTCGGATCCGCTTTATCTCACCGCTGCCAACGAGCTGTGGCTCGAGCACGTGGCACGCCACGCGTACAGCCGGCTGATGGAACGCGTGCGCGTGGTGCGCGACATGGTGAGCTGGAAGCGGGACCTCGAACAACTCACGATTCGCTACGGGATGCCCTACCGGCGCGGCCGCTATGACGGTGTGCGCTTCGACCAGTCGGGCATCGTCGAGTATTTCCATCCGGCGCAGCTTACGTACATGGTGGGCGACCTCCTGACGAACGGCATGCCGCCGCAGCCACCGCCCGGCGAATCATGGCCCCTCGACCCGGAGCGGCCGCGCTCTGCGTTCGCGCCACCTGCCGTGCGCAACATGGACGCGCTGCCGCACCAGCTCTCCCGCATTCCGACCGACGACGGCTGGATTGTGCGCGTGGATGGCGTGTTCGTGCTGGACACGCTCGCACGTGTACCGCCGCCACCGCTGCCGGGTGATACCGCGCAGCCACCCCCACCGAACCCGACGCAGGTCGACGCAGGCCTGTGGCTGCTCGACATGAAGCGCGAGGCGCGACAGACCGGCACTGTTCGCGCCGAGCACGAACTGCACGGTGACACGGCGCGCGTTTCGCTGCTGGTTCCGGCAACTGCTGGCGAGTACGTGTACTCGTTCGAGGGCTTCGAGAGCGAAACGCGCACTGCGCGCCGCGCGCGCTACGCACTGAGCATCGAGGAACCGGATCGAGGCCTGCGGATGAGCGACGTGATCGTCACGCAGCCGTTCGAGGGCGACCTGCCCGAGGACGAGGAGAGCCTGGGCGACCTCCCGCTCGTTGAGCTCGTGCTCGCACGTGACACGCAGGTCGGCATCTTTGCGCTCGCCGCGGATCCCGGGGCCGGCAGCTACGACGTCGAGGTCGCCATACGGCCTGCCGACCGCGGCACGCTGCCCGGGCGTTTCGTGCGCTGGCTCGGTCGCACGCTCGGCCTGAGCCGGGAGCGGGTGCCGCCACGCGTCTCCTGGCGCGTCGTACACGGTGAGGGGCCACTCGTGCTCGCCGCGGACCTCGCGCTCACCGGTACGAGCACGGGGCTGCAGATCATCGAGGTCGCGATCGAGGACTCGCGTGGACGACGCGGTGTCGGACGCAGGCTGGTGAAGATCGAATAGGCCGGCTCAGTAGCCCGGTCCGAAGAGCGGCAATGTCAGACCGAGCATGAGCCGCACGCCGCTCGTGTAGCCGACCTCGTCCACCCGCGCGTCGGCCTCCGGGTCGGCAGCCACCGCCGGCATCGCCGCCTCCGAGATCGGCGTGCGCGCGAAGTGGCTGCTCAGTTCGAAATTGAGGAGCAGGCGGTGCCGCTCGAGCGGGATCACCGCGCCCAGGCCCAGCACTCCCGCAAGGCGACGCTGCCGGTCACCATCGAACGCGAGTGCTGCTGGCTCCGGCACCACCTCGTCCTCACCCGTCCGCAGGCGGTATTCGATTGCGCCCGCACCCGCGATTGCATACGGCTCCACGCGTCCGACCGAAAGCGGCAGCCGGATCAGCAGATCCACGTCGTACATCCAGACGTCGAGGCGCGAAAGCGAGACCGTGCTGTCAGCGATGACGGTGAGTGCTCCCGTACTGCGCACGTCGAAGCGCGTGGGAGCCCACGCGCCGTGTACGCGCACCGCCACGCGCCGACCGAGCCAGACAGACAGTGCCGCCGAGCCGAGGATGCTCGTCTGTGCAGAGAGGCGCTGCTCGAACGGCTCCTCGGGACCGAGCGATGCAGCTTCCCTGCGGAAATCGCTGAAGGCGATGCCGCCGCCAGCGACGCTCAGTGCGACGACGCCTCGACGGAAGAGATGATCCGCCGACGCCACCTGCGCGTGTGCCGCAGCCGGCAGCGCGATGGAGCAACAGAGCAGAATTGTGACAGGCCAGCGCACTCGGTCTCCTCGCCCGGGACAGTGCCTTGGGGGCAAGCGCCGGGCCAGTGCGGCGGCGCCCGTCAGCCTCGGGCCGCTGCGCCCTTCCCCTTCGCGGCGGGTGCCGGCTTCGCGCGGAACGGCAATACGTTCGCCTGCCGGTACCAGATCACGATTGCCGCGATTACGAGCAGGACACTGACACCCTGCGAGGTCGAGAGGCCGAGGAGGATGCGGTCGTCCTTGGCGCGCACGAACTCGATCAGGAAGCGCTCGACGCCGTACAGCCCGAGGAACAGTGCGAACAGGCGGCCTGGCGCCATGGCTCTCCTGCCGAGGTGCCAGAGCAGCGCGAACAGCGGCAGGACGAGCGCGATCTCGTAGAGCTGGGTCGGGTGCACGGCCAGGACGGCGTTGTCCGGCAGTCCGGCCGGCACCTCGACGCCGATCGAGCGGAAGTAGCCCGCTGTACTGGCAGGCGCCCCCTCGGGGAACGCGACGCCGTACCAGCCGTCCGTCGGCCTGCCGTAGTCGTCGCCGACCAGGAAGCAGCCCATGCGGCCGACCGCGATGGCCAGGAAGAGCGCGGGTGCCGTTGCGTCGAACATGGGCGCGACCGGCAGGCCGCGTCGCTTGATCTGCCAGTAGTACGCGAGTACACCGCCGATCAGCCCGCCGTACCAGACGAGGCCGCCCCGGCTGAAGATCTCGCCCGCGGGATTGGCCGCGACGTCGTCGAGATGGAGCAGCAGGTAGTAGATCTTTGCGCCGAGGATGCCGCCGATCGCGATCCCCGCGAGCATGTCCCAGATCAGCTCGCGCTCCAGGTTGTAGCGCTCCAGCTGTCGCCCCGTCGCCCACGCACCGGCGATGAACGACAGGAACATCATGAGGCCGAAGGACGTCACGACGAAATCGCCGATGCGGAACAGCTCTGGGAACATGCAGTGATCCGGGTCCGGGGCATGCGCCCTCGTGGGCGCAGGGGGCGTAACATAGCGGCGGACACAGCCCGCCTCAACGTGGCAATGCCCTTGCGCCGCGGGTCGCGCCGGTTACCATAGCCCCGCGCCGTCGCCGGCGGCGCGTGCACGCACCGGAGGCGCATGAGCACGCTCCGCATCGGGCTCGCCCAGATCAATCCCACGGTCGGCGACTTCGAGGGCAACCTCTCGATCATCGAGGGCTGTCTCGAGCAGGCACGCGAGCGGGCAGTCGATCTGGTCGCCTTCCCCGAACTCGCCCTCTGCGGCTATCCGCCCGAGGACCTGCTGCTGAAGCCGTCCTTCGCCGCCGCGAACCGGCGCTACCTCGAAGCCCTCACCGCGAAGACGAACGGACTGACGGCCGTCGTCGGATACGTGGACCGGCAGGCGGACCTGTTCAATGCCGCGGCCGTGCTGCACGACGGCACCCACATCGCGACATACCACAAGCAGCGACTGCCGAATTACGGCGTGTTCGACGAGCTGCGCTACTTCAAGCCGGGCACGGGTGAAGTGCTCGTGTGCATTCGCGAGTCGTGGGTAGGTGTCACCATCTGCGAGGATATCTGGCTTCCCGGCGGGCCCGTCGGCCGGCTCACGCGCGCCGGCGCTGACGTGATCGTCAACATCAACGCGTCTCCGTTCAGCCGCGGGAAGTCGGCGGCGCGGCACCGGATGCTCGGCACGCGCGCATCCGATCATGCATGCTTCCTCGCCTACGTGAATCTCGTCGGCGGTCAGGACGAGCTGGTCTTCGACGGCGACTCGACCATCCACGACCCCGAGGGCGACCTCGTCGCGGAGGCAGCGCCGTTCACCGAGGAACTGCTCGTCGCCGATCTCGAGATGGAGCAGGTCTTCCGCGCACGCCTGCACGACCCGCGACGCCGGCACGCGATGCGGCACGAGCCGCGCAGCGTGGTGCGCCACGTTCCGCGCGAGCTGCCAGTGAACGCCGGACGGCCGGATCTCCTGGCTGCATCGGTCGTCGTGCACGACGAACTGGCGGAGGTCTACCAGGCGCTCGTGATCGGGACGCGCGACTACCTGCAGAAGAACGGCTTCACGCACGTGGTGCTCGGCCTGTCCGGCGGTCTCGATTCCGCTCTCGTCGCGACGATCGCCGCCGACGCCCTCGGCCCGGACGCGGTTACCGGTGTGCTGCTGCCGTCGCCGTACTCGAGCGAGCACTCCCGCGCGGATGCGCTCGCACTGAGTCACAACCTGGGCATCGATACGCTCACCATCCCGATCGAAGGCCCGTTCGCTGCACTCGTGGATGCACTCACTCCGGTCTTCGAAGGGCACGCACCGGACGTGACCGAGGAGAACCTGCAGGCACGCGTGCGCGGTGTGCTGCTCATGGCGCTGTCGAACAAGTTCGGCTGGCTGCTGCTCACGACCGGCAACAAGAGCGAACTCGCCACCGGCTACGCGACGCTGTACGGTGACATGGCGGGTGGATTCGCGATGCTCAAGGACGTGCCGAAGACGCTCGTGCAGTCGCTGGCGGCCTGGCGCAACGCACGCGACGACGATGACGGTCCGATCCCGCGCAACACGATCGAGAAGCCCCCTTCGGCGGAGCTCCGCCCCGATCAGTACGACACGGATTCACTGCCACCGTACGAGGTACTGGACCCGATCCTCGAACGCTACGTCGAGCAGGACTGGACGATCCCGGAGATCGTCGCGGAAGGCCACGACGCGGAGATCGTGCGCCGTGTCGTGCGACTCGTTGACATGAGCGAGTACAAGCGGCGGCAGGCACCGCCCGGCGTGAAGATCACGGAACGGGCGTTCGGGAAGGACCGTCGGGTGCCGATTACGACGAAGTTCAGGAGCGAGTGAGGGGGTTGGACTGCGTTGACTGCGTGGGCTGCGTGGCAGGTCTGCGGCAGTAACAGACATGTTTCACACGGAGACACGAAGTGGGTCGAAGCAGATCTCTCCGTTCGAGCTTCGTGTCTCCGTGAGAAACGTGCCGTCGTCGCCCCATGAACGCGGGGGAACGCGACGACGTCGGCCGGACACCACTCAGCTTCCTCGCTAGTTCTGGAACTCCACCTGCGGTGCCTGGCGCGCCGACTCGGGTGCCTCGAACGGCTCCTTGCGGTCCGCGCCGATCACCTTGGCCGTGATGACCTGCGGGAACTGGCGCACGTAGGTGTTGTACGTCGCGACGGCTTCGTTGTAGTCGCGACGCGAGACTGCGATGCGATTCTCCGTCTCGGTCAGCTCATCCTGCAGGCCCAGGAAGTTCTGGTTTGCGTTGAGCTGCGGGTACGCCTCCACCGCGACATTGATGAAGAGCCGCAGTTGTTCGCTCACCGCATTGGCGGCGGCGCTCAGCTCATCGGCTTCGACGTCGCCCTGCACCGCCTGCTGCAACTGCTCGCGCGCTCCGTTCAACCCGCTGCGCGCTTCCGCGACCCGTGTGAACGTCTCCTGCTCGAACTCGGCCGCCTCCTCCACCGTGCGCACCAGGTTCGGGATCAGGTCGTTGCGCCGCATCAGTTCCGTCTCGATGTTGGCGCGGTTCTGCTCCGTCAGCTCATCGAGCTGCTGGATCCGGTTGTAGCCGCATCCGCTCAGGCCAAACAGCAGAGGCAGCAGGACCAGGGCACGCTTCATCCGCGTCACTCCTTGAAGGCGTCCAAGTATGCCGCGGTCCGCTCCGCGGCATGATGATACGATTCCACCAGCTCCTCGGTCAGTCGCAGACGCAATGCGCTTCTGCCCACACGTGCGCGATGCGCGGCGAGGAGCGCGTTCGGCTGTGCGCCGACGAGCCGCGTACCTGCATCGATCACATCCTCCGTACGTCCCGGTACTGCTTCGCCCGCAAGCCGCAGCGCCGCGCGCAGGTAGGTGGTCAGCGACGGCAATGTCGCCATCAGCAGTCCGCCGATGAGGTCCGGCTCGCCTGCCGCGGCCACCAGTCCGCTGCGCAGCTGCATGAGCTTGCCGCGCACCTCGTGCTCCGCCTGGATGCGCATGGCGTGGCGATCGATGGCGTGCTGCGCGACCGGGTCCTCGCCCGCCAGAACCTCGTGAGCATCGTGCATGTCCGCGATCTCGATCGCGAACACATCGGCTGCCCGCTGCCACTCACGCGCCGCGAGCAGCAGAGGCACCGCCCCGATCTCGCGCCAGCGCTTCGCATGAGAGACGGCACGCTCCAGCAGTGCGACGTTCAGGTCGTCGAGGAGCACGAGCAGGTTGATGTTGCTCACGCCGTCGATGTACTCGTCGCGCGCGAGGGAGCCGAACAGCAGGACGCTCTTCAGGCTCGAACCGAAGTCCGCTTCCAACTCGTGCGCGATCTCGAGTGCTCTCTGGTTCACCATTGTCCCCACTCTCTCACCAGCTGCGACCGGCGCCGCCGCCGCCGAAGCCACCGCCACCACCGAACCCGCCAAAGCCGCCGCCACCGAACCCGCCGCCGCCGAAGCCACCGCCCCCGAAGCCGCCACCTCTGCGGCTGCCAGAGCTCAGGATGAGGGGCAGGAGCCACCAGGCGCTGCCGCCGCCACGACCGCCCCGACCGCCGCGGCCGCCGCGGCCGCCACCACCGCGGCCGATGCTCCCCATGATCATGAACACCATGATGATGAGGAAGAAGATCAGGCCGCCGACGCCCCCGTCGCCATCACGCTGTTGCGGTTGCGGCAACTGCGGGACCTCGCCCGTCAGCTCGAAGTCGAAGCGCTCGGCATACATCTGCGCGAGCGCGACGACGCCCATCAGGATACCCGTGCCGTAATCGCCACGCCGGAACTCGGGCACCATGTAGCGGTCGGCAACGCGTCCGGCCTCCGCGGCCGTGATGAACGTGGTCGTGCCCGTACCGGTTTCGATCTTCAGGTGACCGCGGCCGTCATCCGATGTTTCCCTCGGGATCACGAGCACGACGATGCCGGTATTGCGGTTGGGATCGCCGGGATCACCCTTCTGACCGACGCCCCATTCCCTGCCGATCGTGAGCGCGAGCTCGTCGCGGGTGCGACCCTGCAGCGTCGCCATCGTCACGACCGCAATCTCACCACCCGACTTGGCGCGGACCTCCTCGACGATGCGGGTGATCTGCGCTTCCCGGTCGGCGGGGATCACGCTGGCAAAGTCGTTGACCATGCCGACGGGCGCCGGGATCTGGATGCGCTGCGCATGCGCCGGCGGCGAAGCAGGCAGCAGCACGGCCGCGATCGCCGTGACGCGTAGAATGGACTGGAGTCGTTTCAGGATCGGCATGTGCGACGCTGCCGGTGCAAGCGTCGGGCCGGGCATGCGTGCAGAACTGGCAGGGGGTCGGATGGAAACCACGAGCGGGCCGCCACATCGGCGGCGACCCGCAGGATACTACGCCCTGCTCGTCAGTCAGGCGGCAGGAGTTCGGGTTGACTCGCTTCGGCCAGTGCGATGATCCGCTCCATCTCGCTCGCCGATGCCTTCTTCGGCTTCTTCCGGGCATTCGCAGCCGGCTGTCTGGCCGGTGGTGACACGGGCTCGGCCACCGGCTTCTTTGCCGCCGGCGCCGCGTCGTCAGTGTCATCGAGCAGCGGCAGCCCTTCGAGAGCCGGGTTCTGCCACTTCCTGCGACGCGGCACTTCGGCTTCGGCCGGCTCCTCCCGGCTGGCGGTGTCCGTTGCCCTGGCCGAGTCCGACGATACAGCGCTCTCCGCGACCTGCGTTTCATCGGCTGTGGACACGACATCGTCGGTCACACCATCGACGACCGTGAGACCGCTGTCGGATGCGGGCGCGGTGTCGCTCGCGACCTCGATCGGCTGCGGCACGACCACAGGCACGTCGTCGGGCAGATTCCAGTCGTCGTCGGTGTCCGAGATCGACGGCTTACGCGCCTCTGCGGCGGTCGCCTCGATCAACGGAACGACAGGCTCCATTGCCAGCGGCTCTGCTGCGGGCGTCGCCTCGGTCGCCGTATCCTGCAGGCCCTCGACGGGCGGCAGACTCCAGTCGTCCGTGTCCGGTGCCGCGTCCGCTACGCTTGCTTCGAGGCCCTCCACCGGCGGGAGGCTCCAGTCATCCGTATCCGGTGCGTGCGTTGCGGGCTCCAGACCTTCCAGCGGTGTAGCGCTCCACGGCTCGTCGTCAGGCGCATTCCAGTCGTCCCCTGGCGACGTGACTTCGAAGTTGGGTAGCGCCCATGGCTCAGCCGGCTCCGCGCTGGCGACGACCGGTTCGCTCTCGCTCGGCTTGCCGTCGTGGAGCAGCGGCAGCGGATCCGCATTCTCCGGCGGTGCATCGTCCGTGGGCTGGGCGCCCATCGGCTTGTCGTCGGCGCGCTGCGATTCCGTGCGCTCCCGCTTGTCTTCTGCGCGCGGCGCTTCAGCGCGTACCGGCTTGCCCGTCTCGCGCTGCGCGTCGGGGCGCCCGGGCTTGTCGTCGGCACGCTGCGACGACGCCTGCTTCACTCTGTCGTCGGCGCGTTTCGAGTTGTCGCGTCCAGAAGTCTTGCGATCATCCTGCTCCGGCTTGTCGCCGGCGACGGGCTTCGTGGGTCGTTTGTCGGTGGCTGCCTTTGCGGGGACGGCCTTGCCGTTGGCCGACGGAGTGGCAGCGCCCTTGTTGCGTGCGCCCTTCCCCGTCCGCTTCTCCGGCTCGGGGTAGACGACGATCAGGTCCTTGTCCCGCGCCGTCGCGTCTGCAGTGGCATCCGCATGCGGTTTCGCACGCGTCGCCTCCGCTGTCACCGGAGCGGGCTTGCCCGCGTCCTCGCTGGCCGGGGTCCCTGCGCTGGCCTTGCCGTCGGGCGCGTGCGTCGGCACGACGACGATGGGATCTGCTTCCACTTCCGCAGGCGGAGCTTTCCGCGGTGCCGTCGGTGTCACGGCGGACAACGCTGCCGGTTCCACCACGACATCGGCCGCAGGTTCATCCGCTGCTGCGTCGTGAATCGGATCGAGTGCATCGTCCGCGTCGGCAACGGC
>CAYLME010000045.1:19012-21408 GCA_964384585.1 uncultured Gemmatimonadaceae bacterium
GAGGACGCCATCCGTCGCGTCCGTGGTCGTATCGCTCGACCAGGCGTCGGAGTGTCCCGTCACCTGCTGCTCGGCAGGTTCGTCATCGACCGCTGGTGCGTTCACGACGGCTGGCGGAGACGCGCTCGCCGGCTGTTCGGCCGCTGCTTCCGGCAGCAACGGCAGCGGTGTGGCGGCATCCGCTTCGGGCAGCTGCTCCAGCGCAATGGCTGGTACGTGTCGCGGCCTGGCGACGACTCCGTCACTGATGGCAGCCGGAGACGGCACTGCACGCGACGCGGTGCTGCCGCGCGCGAGGCCGATCAATGCACTCACGCCGTCGGCCAGGATGCCGGTGAGCGTGAGCGGAAGCATGAGCACATCGACGAGCCATGTCGGTACACGCATGCGACGTCCAGCCATGCGGCGCGGCGTGAACATCGCGTGCTGCACGCGACCATCGGCGTCCAGCAGCGCTGCGTGCGCAACGCCATCATCCGCCGACACGAGCGCGGCCTGTGTACCGTGCGCATGTTCACGCTCGTGCGTCAGGCTCTCGATGTTCCAGTCGGCGTTGTGTGCCCAGCGGAACAGCAGCAGTTCCGAATCGCGGCGTGCAAGCACGTGGAGTCCGTCCGACGGACCGGCGATCACGAGCGGCGCACTGTCGATCCGTGCGCTGTTGCCCAACCGGGGGCGCGACTTCGACAGGTCATGCACGCCGGCAGTTCCGTCCCGTGTGTACCAGGCGTGCAGCAATCCGCCTTCGGCGCTTCGACCTGTGACATGAACGGTCCCGTCCGGCTCGATCGCTGCGGTGATCGCCGATACGGACCGCAGACTGCTGCGCTTTTCGTGTCCTGCCGCGGAACTCAGATCGCAGGTGCGCCATCCGCTTCGCTCGGTCCAGCGGAACAGCAGCAGCGATCCGTTCTTCGACCGACCGACCGCGGCCACGGCACGACCGCGCTTGTCGGCGAGCAGGATCGGATCATCTGCAACCAGGAAGCGTTCCCGGTCGCTGGCGCGCGCCGTGATGTTTTCGGCAGTCCAGCCACCGCGTGCTCGCCAGCGCGCGTGCACCAGCTCGCCGCTGCGCGTCCGCGCGACGACATGCATGGCGTTGCCCAGCCGGACACCGGCGGGCGTTCCAACGCATGCCGCGCGCGCCAGCAGCCCCGCGTCCACGTGCTCTGCTTCCCATGCAGGCAGCCGCCCGCGATGGAAGTGCATCAGGCGACCCGTCCCGCACGCGAACAGCGAGACCCGGCCACGCTCACGCGCAACGCCGCTCGCAGTGCCGTCGAACCTGCCGTGCGTGCGCGTGTCGGTGATGCGACGCGCACGCCAGCCGAGGCCCGGACGTCGCCTGCAATCGATCAGCTCGCCCTTCGATGTCCACAGCACCGAGCGACCGCTGCCGACGAGCGCCGCCTGCTCGATGTCGCATCCATCGAGGACGTCCACGTCGACGTGCTCGGTCGCATACTCACCGGAGCGCCTGCGGCGAACGTGGATGAGGCGCCCGTCGCGATGAAGCCCGATTGCCTCGAAGGTGTTGTCCGTGGCGCTGCCGTGTACGGCAAGCAGCTTACTGATCCGCTCGTTCTCGTTGCCGGCCCCCTGCACCGTTATCGAAGCGGGCTCCGGTCTATCGTACGGGACGCAGAAGAAGCCTCGCACCGCGGTCTGCACGGCAAGGCGCGCATCGAGGCCCCTGTCGGCGCCTGCATGGAAAACGAGCCGGACGTTGTCGTTGCCGGGACGTGAAGGATCGTAGACCCGGACGCTGGCGCGTCGTGCGCGGCGGTCGAACTCGTAGTCGTATGCGAGGACGGCAACGTTCTGCGACGGGTCGGCATGACGACCCTGCGCGAGTACCAGGTACAGCATGACCGGCATGCCGTCATCCAGGCTCTGGCGCAGTCGTCGGAACTCCGCACGGCTCCGCTCGGCCAGTCCCTTGCGGCTCGGCACGCCGCGCGCGGGCAGCGCCTGCCAGTCACGCAACTGGTGCCAACCGGCGTGCGCGAGCGCATCACGCTGACGGCGTACCAGCGTCTGGAGCAGCGCATCCTGCGACTCCCCGGCCGACTCCACTTCCGGCAGCGGGCGCCCGGCGAAGTAGCGGTCGAGCGCGACCCAGACGGTGCCCGCGCTCAGCCCGAAGGAGCCGAGGGCAGACATTCCGAGGCCGAAGTCCTCCCCTTCCGGGGTCGGCAGGACACAGGGGAATCCGTGGCGCGAAGGCAGAAATGCCTCGTTCCGCATGGACGCTCCAGTACCGGTTCAGTCGAAGGATGTACGGGAAAAAACGCCAGCCGATGGCTGGCGCGGGAGAGGATGACCGAAAGTAAGCCGGAAGGCGTGGTGGCGCAATGTTTTCGTGGGTGCGAACAGGCGGGTGTCAACACCGT
>CAYLME010000046.1:0-21236 GCA_964384585.1 uncultured Gemmatimonadaceae bacterium
CGGCCTTCAGCGGCTTTGAAGCTGCCCATCAGCGAGGCCAGGATCAGCACCGCTGGCGGCACCACCCAGAGCAGGATCAGCAGCAGGCTGGCCGCCCACGGCAGGATGGGCCGGAGCCAGGCGTCCACCGTGCTGCGGCTGCCCATCGCGAGGTTCTTGGACCACCCCTCGACGATCGCCCCGAGCGAGCTGTACATGCGGGTCTCCATGAGGCGGTCCGCACGCGCGATATAGATGCGCTTCCCGGTCTCGACCAGCCGCTGCGCCAGCCGCAGGTCCTCGACCACCTCGCCCTTCACGCCGCGATGGCCGTCCAGCGCTTCGTAATCGGAGCGCGGGAACAGCAGGAACTGGCCGTTCGCGATCACGTCCCGTGGATTGCGGGTGCGATTGACCCGTTCGAGGTCGCGGAAGCGCGTGTAGATCAGCAGGAAGATGTGCGGCAGGACGGTCCGCTCCCAGAATCCCTGCATGAGCTGACGGGGCGCGACACTGACCAGTGATGCGCTGTTTGCGCGCAGTGCGCCGAGCGCGTGGCCGAGCAGTGCCTCGTCGTGGCGCGTGTCGGCGTCGGTGAAGAGCAGCACGTCGCCGCGTGCGGCCTCGTAGCCCTGCCAGCACGCCCAGCACTTGCCGACCCACCCGTCCGGCAGCGGCGCCGACTCGATGAGTCGCACCATTCCCTCGCCCCGCTCCGCCAGGATGCGGGCGATGTCGCCGGTGCCATCGGTGCTGCCGTCGTCCACCACGATGATCTCGCGGCGCGGATAGGCCGAGTCGAGGAGCGTCGCGACGCACGCACCGATGTTCCCGGCCTCGTTGCGCGCCGGCACCACGATCGAGACCAGGGAACCCTCATCGTTCCGGATCGGATCGACATCCTCCAGGCGCGGGCGGTTGCGCACGAGCAGCGGCAGCACGATCAGGATCATGAGCCACGGCAGGGCTCCCACGACGTCGAGCAGCGTGAACACGGGTCAGTGCCTCGCTTGCCGGTCGCGCGGCGCGCGCTCTACCTTGCGCGCGTGAACTGGACCACCTGGCGCGACGAGTTTCCGATCCTCGCGCATACGACCTATCTGAATTCCTGCTCGCTCGGCGCGCTGTCGCGCCGCGCGGAGCGGCACATCGCGCAGTTCCACCACGAGTGGCACACGCTCGGCGCATCCGCCTGGTACGAGATCTGGGTGAGCCGGCTCGCCGAGCTGCGCGGCCGCGTCGCGCGCATGCTGAATGCGACGGAACCGGAGATCGCGCTCGCGGCGAGCGTGTCGGCCGCGCTCACCGTGATCGGCTCCGCGCTCGACTACCGCAGCCGTCCGCGCGTCGTGCTCGGCGCACTCGACTTCCCGACACTCGCGTACCAGTGGCTCGCACGCCGCGACGTCGAGGTCGTGATCGTCGAGAGCGACGACGGCGCCACGATCGATCCGCAGCGCTTCGCCGACGCCGTGGACGATCGCACCGCACTCGTCGCGACGAGCCACGTCTATTACACGACCGGCGCGATCCAGGATCTGCGTGCGCTCGCCGACATCGCACACGCACGCGGTGCGCTCTACCTGGTCGATGCGTACCAGAGTGCGGGCCAGGTGCCGTGCGACGTGCGTGCCGCCGATGCGGACATCTTCATTGCAGGTCCGCTCAAGTGGCTCATGGGCGGGCCGGGCCTGTCGTACATGTACGTACGCGACAGCCTGATCCGCGAGCTCGAGCCGCAGTGCGCGGGATGGTGGGGCGCACGCGACCAGTTCGACTTCGATACGCGTCATTTCGAGTTCCGTGACGACGCCCGTCGCTTCGAGCTGGGCACGCCCGCACTGCCGACCGTGCACGCTGCGCTCGGCGGGCAGGAGATCGTGGACGAGATCGGTATCGCGAACATCCGCGCCCGCAACGCCCGGCTCACCGAGCTGCTGATCGACCGCGTGCGTGCGGACGGCTTCGACGTGCGCTGCGCACCGGACGCCGCGCAGCGATCCGCGATCGTGATGGTCGCTCACGACGAGCCCGCTGCGGCCGTTGCCCGCCTCGCGGAACGTGGCATCATCGTCGATCATCGCCCTGGCTTCGTACGGATCTCGCCGCATTTCTACAATACCGAAGAAGAAATCGAGCGCGTCACGCATGAGCTCGCAGCAACCCGTCACACTGCGTGACGCGCAGCAGGCGGTCGATGAATGGATCGGCCGCTTCGCCGAAGGCTACTGGCCGCCGCTCTCCAACCTGGCCAGGCTCATCGAGGAAGTCGGCGAGCTGGCGCGTGAGCTCAATCATCGCTACGGCAACAAACCGAAGAAGGCCGATGAGCCCGAGCAGGACCTCGCGCTCGAGATCGCAGACATCATGTTCGTCCTGATCGCCATCGCGAACGAACAGAAGATCGACCTGCAATCTGCGTTCGAGCAGGTGCTCGAGAAATATCGCACGCGCGACGCGGATCGGTGGACGAAGAAGGATGACTAGCCGGCGGCCTGGGCGTAATACCACGCCGTGATCGCTGCCGTCTGACTGATCACGCCACCGCGAATCAGCTCGTCGACATCATCCTCATCAATCAGCCTCACCCGTATCGCCTCACCGCTGTCCTGCTGCTGCCCGCTGTCCCGACGACAGCCTTGCAGCCGCACGATGTGCACCCGACTCGTCTCGATCGCAGCATCGAGGTCCGCAACACCGATCACCGATCCCCGTTCCGCGTAGTAGCCCGTTTCTTCCGCCAGCTCACGGATCGCGCCGCCAACCGGGTCCTCGCCCTGGTCCAGCACGCCGGCCGGAAACTCCAGCGTCACACGCTGCACACCATGCCGGTACTGCTCGACCATGATCAGCCGGCCGTCAGGCGCGTGGGCGATCACCTGCACGCAGTCGGGCCGAACGACGACATCGAAGCACTGCACCGAGCCGTCGCGCGGCGAGCGGGCGGTATGCCGAAGCACACGGAACGCGCTGAACTCGCCCACGACGCTCTCGTCGAGCAGCGTCCACGTCACGTCGTCGCTGTCACTCACGGCTGCAGCACGATCTTGCCGAACGCCGCGCCGGCCTCGAGCCGCTCGTGCGCGGCCGCCGCTTGGTCGAGCGGCATCACACAGTCCACGACCGGTCGCACAATGCCCTGCACCACGAGCGCCATGGCTTCACGAAACTCCGCGGGTGTCGCCATGGTGGAGCCGAGTACCTCGATCTGCTTCCAGAAGACGAGCCGCAGGTCGAGCTGACCTGCGTGGCCGGTCGTCGCGCCATACACGACGAGGCGGCCGCCGCGCGCCAGTGCGCGGACGTTCTTCGGAAAGAACGCTTCACCCACGCTGTCGAGGATGACATCGACGCCGCGCTTGTTCGTCTCGCGCCAGATCTCGCGCGAGAAGTCCACTGCCGTGCGGTCATGGACGACGTCCGCGCCGAGCGCACGCACGCGATCCATGTATTCCGTCGTCGTCACTGCATGGACACGCGCGCCGATGTGCTTCGCAATCTGGATTGCTGCCGTTGCCACGCCACCGGATGCCCCGGTCACGAGTACTGCCTCCCCCGGCCGCAGACGCGCGCGCGTCACGAGCGCCCGGTATGCGGTCAGCGTCGCGAGCGGCGCGGCCGCTGCTTCGGCGAGTGGCAGTGCCGCCGGCACGGGGTAGAGGTTGGCGGCCGGCACGACGACGTACTCGGCGAAACCACCGTCGGTGTGCTCGCCCAGGATGCGATAGTGCTCGCACAGCGGCACCTCGCCGCGCCGGCACCATTCGCACGTGCCGCAGCCGAGCGAAGGATCGACCACGAAGCGTCCGGCCGCGACGAGGTCCGGCACACCCGGCCCCACCGCGTCGATGCTGCCGGCCACGTCCGACCCGCCGATGTGCGGCATGGTCGTCTCGATCGGCAGTCCGCGGCGCACCCACAGGTCGAGGTGGTTCAGCGCCGCCGCCTCGACGCGCAACCGCACCGTGCCCGGCCCCGGCTCCGGGACGGGCACCCGCTCGACCCGGACGACGCCCGGATCGCCGTGCTCGTGAAAGAGCGCCGCTCTCATGGTATCCGCCATGGCTGCTACACTACCCGCGTGCACGCCGCCGCGCTACCGCTTACCTTTTCGCCACGAAACTTGCCGGACCGGAGTGGCATGAGCGAAGAAAATGGGAATCTGTATGAACGCCTGGAGCGCGATGCGCTCTTCTCCATGCCGGACGAGGACGCCGGCATCGAAGAGGAGCTCGACGTCGTACGTGCACTCACAGGTGAGGAAGCCGCCGCGTCGGACCTGACGCTCGGCGGCTATATCGACAAGCATGACCGCGTCCCGGCCTTCGAGGGCAGCGACGGGCAGCCGTACACGGTGGATGTCGAGGTGGAAGCGACAGGCGGGACGGAGCAGCCGTGGGTCGCTTTTCTCGTATTCCTTCGCTGGGCGGCGACAGGTGCCGGCATCATGGGTCACCTGGAATCAGGCGACGTCGCGTCTGGCGACACGGAAGAAGCTGCGCGTCAGGCCGCGAACGAACTGACGCTCTACGAGATCCGCAGTGAGCTGGACGCCGCGATCGAGCGGCGTCGTGAGCTGGAGAGAGACGATCCATGATGCGCGATTTCTTCGTGATGCTGAGCGAGAGTTCGCTCGCCCGTTCCTTCACGATGCATGCGCCGGGCGCACGCTCGGTGGCGCGACGTTTCGTCGCGGGCGAAACGATCGAGGAAGGCATTGCGACCGCGCGCGCGCTCAACCGCGCGGGCATGAAAGTGACACTCGACTATCTGGGCGAGAGCGTGTCGAGCCGGGACGAGGCACGCCAGGCGGCGGATACCTACCTGCGTCTCATCGAGCGGATCGCCGCAGAGAAGCTCGACGCGAACGTGTCGCTCAAGCTGACCCAGATGGGACAGGACATCGACGAGACGTTCCTTTACGACAATGTGACACGCGTCTTCGACGCCGCCCGCCTGCACGACATGTTCGTGCGACTCGACATGGAGTCGAGCGCATACACGCAGCGCACGATCGACTTCTTCCGGCACGCGTGGGAGCAGGGTTATACGAACGTCGGCATCGTGCTCCAGTCCTACATGCGGCGGAGCGAGCAGGACGTGACGCTCGCGAACCAGCTCGGTGCCCGGGTCCGGCTCTGCAAGGGCGCATACGTCGAGCCGCCCGAGGTCGCGTTCCAGGAGAAGACGGAGGTGGACGCCAGCTTCGTCGCTCTCATGAAGATGCTCCTTTCCGACGGGACATACCCGGGAATCGCGACCCACGACGAGAAGATGATCAACGCGACGCGTGCCTGGTCCGAGGAGCGCCAGATCCCCAGGGACGCGTTCGAGTTCCAGATGCTCTACGGCGTCCGCCGCGACCTGCAGGAACAACTGCAGAGCGCCGGGTACAGGGTTCGGGTCTATGTCCCGTTCGGTGGCGCGTGGTACCCGTACCTCATGCGCCGCATGGCCGAGCGACCGGCGAACGTGTTCTTCATCGTGAAGGCCGTGCTGCGCGAGTCGCCGCTCGGCTTCATGTTCAACGGCAGGTGAGCGACCGCGGGACGCGTGCACGACAGGGGCGGTGAACAGCGCACGAACGCTGCGCACGACGTCCCGCGACAGGGCATCAGCAGGATCATGAGCGAGCAGTCCGCAGCACCGTTCCTCCGCGTGACGGAGATCTTCCATTCCATCCAGGGCGAGAGCACCTGGGCGGGCGCGCCCTGCACGTTCATCCGGCTGACCGGCTGCCCCCTGCGCTGCGTGTGGTGCGACACCGCGTACGCGTTCCACGGCGGCGAGAAGATGACGCTCGACGCAATCATCGAGCGCGTGCGTGAGATCGGCACGCCCGTTATCGAGATCACGGGCGGCGAGCCGCTCGTTCACCCGAACGCGTTCGTGCTTGCGGAGCGGCTGCTGGACGAAGGGTTCACGGTGCTGGTCGAGACGTCCGGCGCAATCGACGTCGGCCCGCTCGACCCGCGCGCCCATCGGATCATGGACCTGAAATGCCCCGGTTCAGGCGAGAGCGACCGCAACCTGTGGAGCAACCTCGATCACCTGACAGCGCGCGACGAGATCAAATTCGTGATCACGGATCGCGCCGACTATGAATGGGCGCGTGACGTCATCCGCCAGCACGGCCTGGACGAGCGCGTGCGTGCGGGCACACTGCGCGCGCTGCTGTTCTCACCGGTATGGGATGCGGTCGAGTGGCGGGACCTGGCGCAGTGGATCCTCGATGACAGGCTGCCGGCACGCTTCCAGCTCCAGCTACACAAGCTCGTGTGGGGCGCGAACGTGCCGGGCGTGTAGCCTACTGCCGCAGCGCGAACGGCGCGTTCGCGCAGTCGCGCTCGATGCGCGCGAGCCGGAACACGTCCTTCGGCAGCTCCTGCTGTACCACTGACAGCTCGCGTGCCGCCTCGGCGATCGGAGCGAGCAGCTCGATCGTCCCCTCGTCCAGTTCCACGGGCGGCCACGGCGCACCATAGAACTCGCGCATCATCCATGCACGGCCGCGATCACCTGCGATCTGGCTCGCGTGCACCAGCGCGATGCCGCGGCCGCGTGATGCGGCCGCCTCGCTGACCAGCGTGCGACGCGCTTCCTCGAGTGCACGGTCATGCGACGCCGCCGGCGCGCGGCAGACCCACTGATCGATTGCGCCGAACGCATCGTCGCGTGCCTGTGCCACGGAAGCGACGCGCCCTGCCTTTGCATTATCCGTCTCCAGCCGCAGCGGCGCGAGCACGCTGTTCGTCGCATCGTCGGCGGCCTCCAGCACATGCCGCACGAGGTCGTACGGTGTCAGGGCGCGCGCCGTGCCGTACGTGCGCAGGAACCACTGGCGCGTGCGCGGATAGACCGGCGCGACCTCGTCCAGGATCGTCATGAGTGCGTCGCCCGCGCTGCCGGTGACGTCCGGCGGCCGCACCGTGCCGTAGCCGGTGAGGATGTCGTCCTGCACGCTCGACAGGTAGCCGTTGCTGCGGCCGTTCTCGGCGAGTGCGACCGCGACGAACCAGTCGATGCTGCGCGCGAATACCTCCGCGGGCCGCGTTGCATGCACGGCCGGCTCGCCAGGGCGTGGCGCCTCGAGCAGTCCGTTCGCGAGCTCGCGCAGATGCATTGCGAGCCGGTCGCCACGGCTGCGTGTTGCCCTGTCGCTGGCATAGTCGCCGCGCACGCGGTAGCGGCGCAGCGCGACCTGCCAGTCGAGGTCGTGCGCAACCTCGTGCGCGATCGTGCCGGCCGCGGTCGCAGGCGGAAGCAGCAGGCGACGCTTCGACGGGTCGTGCATCGCCAGCGTCGGCACGTTCTCGGGGCTTGCGCCAAAGTGCACGCGCAGCCCGCTCACATCGAGCGCGGGCATGACGAGCCGCAGGTCGGCGAAGGCAAGGTCGAGCATGCGGCGCAGATAGGGGCGCCACGATGCCGGGATCGAATCGGAGTATGTGAGCGCAACGATGCCGTAGCGCTCCTCGATCTCACGCGCCGAAGGGCCGCCAAACCCCGGGAACCAGACTGGCTGCTGCGCATAGCTGCGCAGTCCCACGGCCCCGGCGAGGGCTGTCAGTGCGGGCGCGACATCGTGCGGGCCTGCCATCTCGAGCAGCGCGAGCTCGGCGGCGAACGCCTCCTCGTCCACGGCGCTCTGCATGAACGCGGTACGTGCCGACCTCTGATCCGGAGACACCCATGGCTGATCGAGCATCTCGCGACGGTACATGCGCGCGGCGATCGCGATCGGCGCCTGCGGTGGCGTCTCCATGCTGTCACGGATCGCAACGAGCCGCTCCGCCGCGGCGTGGCCCAGCAGGGCCGGCGCCGCACGTTCGTGTGTATGCGAATCCTGCGGGCGGAGCGGCAGCTTGCGCAGCGCTTCCGCCAGTGTAGGCGCGAGCCTCATGGCGGAGCGCTCGCGGTCCGGTGCGGAGACGGCGAGTACGGGCTGCTCGACCCTGAACAGCCGATCCTGCCGCCAGCGCCGCATCAGTTCGAATGCCGGTACGCCCGACGCTTCCGACGCCTGCAGCAGCTGACGCACGTCCTGCGCAGCAAGCACGCGGTCGCGCACCATGGCCGCGGCCTGGGCCGCGAGCTTCGGCGCGCCCTCGGCGAGCGAGCCCTCGGCGTGCGCAAGTGCGTATGCGAGCCGGACGGCGAGCTCGCCGGTACGCGGATCGGGCGATTCGGTGACTGCGTCCGTGATCAGCGTGAGGTGCGCGCGGCCGCTCGTGGAGCCGGCCGGACGAGAGAGTCGGTCGAATGCACGATCATCGACCTGGTAACTCTGCTGCTCGAGCGTCTTGCGCAGCACAGCCCACGCGACGCGCTCGCGCGCGGCCGGCTCGAGACGTGGATCAGCGAGCGCATAATCGGCGAGTCGGAAAGGACTGCCGAGGCCGAGACGCAGGCGCTCGAGATAACCTGCAGCGATCACCGCCTGGTCCGACGGCGCTTCTGTGCGCGCCTCCTCGATCCATGCCGCTGCGGCTACCGCGCCGTCCTCGAGGCCAAGACGCACTTCGCCGCTGAACCGGTCCACGTCGCTTTGCGCGCAGCCGGCGGCGCCGATCGCGAATGCGATCATCAATGTGCGTCGCAGCAGCCTCATCATCGAGTCCGTTTTCGTTTTTTTCGTGTCGTCGCGGCGATCTCAACTGCCGCGGCGCGACTGCAGCGCCGCCGCTTCCTCGACCGCCCGCCGCAGACGCGGCCAGACACCCGTCGCCAGCGCGAGAAACGTCTCCCGCTTCTCCGGGTACTGCGCGAGGTAGCGCCACGCCGCCTCTCCGCCCTTCTCCCGGTTGCAACTGCGGCAACACGTCACGAGGTTGCCCTCGGACTGGTCACCGCCGATGCGGAGCGGCTCAACGTGGTCCAGCGTCAACTCCACGGCAGGAAACGAACCGCCGCAGTACACGCAGCGCCCGCCGTAACGTTCCATGACGCGAGCGCGCGTGCGCGGAGTCGGCTTTGCCACGGGTTTTTACTACACTGCGCAGCACGGTATGCTCCGCTGCAGAGCGGTCCAGAATCACATCTCTGGCAGGTGGCTGGCGAGCACAAAATGACGGGATGCCGGAAAGGATGTATCGCATGAAGCGCGGCGCTGATGACGCACGCCTCGTCGCACTGCTGCGCGCCTTCGAGCAGCGGCCGGCGGCAGCGGCGCAGCGCAGCGCGCAGGATCGCGAGGCCGCGGTCGCGCTCGTGCTGCGGCCGCGTGACGAGCTCGAGATCCTGCTGGTCAAGCGCGCGGAGCGTGCGACGGACCCGTGGAGCGGTCACATGGCGCTGCCGGGTGGGCGCCGCTCGCCGGACGATGCGGATCTGCTGGTCACCGCGGCACGCGAGACCGAGGAAGAAACGCACCTCCCGCTCGAGCGCGTCGGCACGCTGATTGGCAGACTCGACGACGTGAAGCCGGGCAACCCGCGCCTGCCGCCGATCGTCATCGCGCCGTTCGTCCTCGCCGTACCGCCTGACGCGACGGCGCGACCCGACGGGCGCGAGGTGGACGCGACGCTGTGGGTCCCGCTTTCCGCGCTGCGCGAAGAACGTGCTGTGTCGGAGCTGCTGATCGAGCTGGGCAACGGCGAGAGCCGGCGCTTCCCTTCACTCAACTATGGGGAGTACGTGATCTGGGGCCTGACTCACGGCATCCTGACGTCGTTTCTCGGTGTAGCCGAGGGGGCGGGCATCTAGGGGGTTTCCGAAGACAGTACCGCAAACACTCTCAGTGTCGGCGGTGCTGTCTCGGAATGTCACATCAGAGCGACGTCCGCGCCGCGAGTCCCGGCTGCCGAACGCCGGCGCTGAATCCCTCGAATTCACACTCCGGTCCGGCGGGCATGCGCTCGCCGCGCGACTGCAGGGCCTCCTCGACCGCCGCATCGATCTCGCTGGCGACGTCGGCCTCGATCGTGTCCAGGCGCGCGCGGGGAACGCCCTCTTCCTCCAGGTACGCACCGTACAGCCCGATCGGGTCGCGCGCGCCCCAGTAACGGAACAGCTCGGGCGCAAACGTACGGCGCGCCTCGGCCTCGTCGTGCGTCGCGTGCCCGCCCATGCGGAACGTTTCCACGATCATGAGCGACGCACCCTCGCCTGCGCGCGCACGGTCGGCTGCGATACGCGTTGCGGCAAGGACGTCGAGCACGTTGTTGCCGTCCACCTCGAGACCGTACAGGCCGTACATGGCGGGCCACGCGCGGAAGTCGCCGACCTGGTGCTGGTCCAGGCGCGTGCCGAGTGCGACCTGGTTGTTCTGGATCATGAAGATCGCGGGCACACGCAGCACGCCGGCCAGGTTGAACCCCTCGTGCGCCATTCCCGTCTTGGTCGAGCCGTCGCCGATCCAGGTCAGCGCGACACGCGGCTCGCCCCGCTGCAGGAACGACAGCGCTATCCCCGTCACGAGCGGCACGGACTCGCCCACGTGTGAGATCGGCGCAAGGATGCCGCGCGCCAGGTCACCGACATGCCCGTCATGCCCGCGGTTCGGGCTGTCCGCGCTGGCGAGGTAGGCGCCGAAGCACTGTACGAGCGGCATGCCCATCTCGTGAAGCGCGCCGGCATTGCGGATCATCGGCGCGACGACGTCCCGCTCGCGGTCGAGCGCGTGCACCGCCCCGATCGTGACCGCCTCCTCGCCCGTCCCCAGCCACGCCTTCGAGATGACGCCCTGACGCACCCAGCGCTTGAGCGCATAGTCGTGCAGCCGGAACCGCACCATCCCGGCATACAACGCCAGCAGTGCCGCCTCGTCCAGCGAACCCACGACCTCGGCGCGCGCCGGATCCGACCGGGTCCGTTCGCGGAACTCGCGGACAAGGGCAGGATCAGCCTGCCAGTCGATGTATTCGGGCGGGTCGAAGATCGGGCTTCTTCGCATGAGACCAAGCTACGGCGCGCGGCTGTTCCTCGAAACTGCCGACTCTGGTTGGTCGGTGACGCGCATTCTGCGGTCGCGCCGCCGCCGCCTTGCACTGTTCCGCGCCAGGGCAGAGTTTCGCCCCATACTCCATCACCCCTCGCACGCGGACCTGACGATGGTTCCCAATCGCTTCCGGTTCTTCCTCAGCGTTGCTGCGGCCCTCGCAACCGCCGCCATCGGCTATCCGCTCGAAGCGCGGGCGCAGCAGGCCCCGGCGCCGCTGCAGGGACTCGAGACCTTCATCGCGGAAGGCATGGAGCGCTGGAGCATTCCCGGCCTGGCCGTCGCGGTGGTCAAGGACGATGCCGTGGTCTATGCGCAGGGCTTCGGCGTGCTGGGCCTGGAAGACCCCCGGCCCGTCTCCTCTGCGACGCTGTTCGGAATCGCGTCCGTATCGAAGGCATTCACCGCGGGCGCGCTGGGAATGCTCGTCGATGAGGGACTGCTGCACTGGGATGACCCCGTCACGCGGCATCTCCCCGACTTCCGGCTCTACGACCCGTGGGTCAGCGAGAACGTCACGATCCGGGACCTGCTTGCGCACCGTGTCGGTGTCGGCCGCTTGACGGGCAACCGGCTGCGCTGGCTTCCCAGCCGTCCCCGCTCCGAGCTGCTCTACCGGGCGCGGTATGCGGAAGCGGAGCAGCCGTTCAGGAGCGGGTACGTGTACTCCAACGTGATGTACACGGTTGCCGGCGAGATCATCCCGGCTGTCACTGGCCTCAGCTGGGACGAGTTCCTCGAGAGCCGCATGTTCCCCGCGCTCGGGATGCCGGCGAGCAACACGTCGATCACGCGAATCCCGGACGGTGCGAATGCCGCGTGGCCGCACCAGGAGATCGACGGCAAGGTGGTTCCGATCCCGCGGCGCAATTTCGACGCAGTCGGGCCGTCCGCCGCGATCAACACGAGCGTCGATCAGCTGACGCGCTGGATGCGCCTGCACCTGGGCGAGCCCGGGATGCTGGATGGCCGACAGGTCCTGTCGGCCGCCGTCGTTCGCGAGATGCACCGCGCGCAGAACCGGATCCCGGACATCGGCCCGCCGGGCAACCTCGTGTCGTACGGACTGGGCTTCCAGCTCGGCTATCACGAGGGCGTGCGCACGTCGTCGCATGGCGGTGCGACGGACGGAATGAACAGCACACTCGTCCTGGTGCCGGAGCTGAACCTGGGCGTGGTCGTGTTGACCAACACGTTCAACACGTTCACGAACGCGGTGGCGAACCGCGTGATGGATCGCTACCTGGGGCTCGAGGACCGCGACTGGCTCGGCATCTATCACGGCAACTACCAGCGGCAGTACGCCGCGGCGCAGGCGGCGCGTGACCGGATCCACGCCGAGCGGCAGGAGGGCACTGCGCCGTCGCTGCCGCTGGACGCGTACACCGGACTCTATCTCGACTCGCTCTACGCAGACGCGCGCGTGACGCGCGAGGATGACGGACTCGTACTCACGTTCTGGGATGATCCGGACGTGCAGGCGGACCTCGAGCACTGGCACCATGACACGTTCCGCGCAGTCTGGCGCAACCCGTCCATGCGCGAGGAGTTCGTGCGCTTCACGACCGGATGGGATGGGGCGGTCGATGCGCTTCACATCGAGTGGGTACTGCGACCACAGCTCCTCCAGGTCGGTGCCTACCCGTCGAACTACACGCGCGAGGCGCGGCTCGAGCGCGTCGACGAGGGGACCGGACGATGACGGCCGTG
The DNA here is from genome assembly GCA_964384585.1 of uncultured Gemmatimonadaceae bacterium. GTDB lineage: Bacteria > Gemmatimonadota > Gemmatimonadetes > Longimicrobiales > RSA9 > DASTYK01. The sequence goes on from CAYLME010000046.1 coordinate 12,629, forward strand.
AACGTTCCGATGCTTCGAAACACAATCCGTCGCGTATCGGTCATCCCGCTCGTCATGGTGGTCCCGGGGGCGCGAGGCTGACACGCCTCATCCGTGAGCATCTCGGCGACGAAATGGCCACACTCCTCGCGGACAGGTGAGCAGGTCGTCGCCCCCGTCACCCACCACCCGCCGCTCAAGTCGAAGCCGGCAGCCCCTCCTTCTGCAGCGCCCGACTGATCCGCGCCGCCGTGACGTCCAGTTCTTCGCGTGTGGGAACCGGCATGCCGGCCATGGGCAGCTGCAGCGCGAACGGCTCGCCTTCCATCACCGGGATCATGTGCAGATGGAAGTGCGGAACGTCCTGTCCGCCGTCGGGACCGTTGGCGCAGAACAGGTTGACGGTCGGCGCGCCGGTCGCGGCGCGGAGTCCCGGCGCGAGCCGACGCGCCAGGGCGAGGCAGTGAGCGGCGAGTTCTTCCGGTACGTCGAACAGCGTCTCGTAGTGTTCCTTGGTGGCAATCAGGGCGTGTCCCTTGCTCATCGGCTGGATATCCAGGAACGCAATCGCTGCATCGTCCTCGTACACGAGGCTGACCATCTCTTCCCCACCGATAACCCGGCAGAATACGCAGTTCTCGTCCACAGCCAGTCCTTTTCAGAGTCCCGTTCTCGTCCGGCCGACCGACGCAGCAGTTCCGGATGCTCGGCCGGCTGCGTGTCGACACAATGGCCTCAGCCATGCGAGGGGCGTGCCTGCCCTTGCCCGGTGTCGTTCCCGTGCCATTTTGTCGCGTCCATGGCAGTCGAGGAGCAATGAAGCACGCCAGCAGTCGCAGTACCGCCGAGGCCCCGCCGGGCCATGTGCTGCCCGCGTTCCCGCTCACGCTGCTCGAGCGGGTGCGCGCGCATGACCGTCCGGACGAGGTGCTCGAGGACGAGGATCTGATGCAGAGCATGCCGCGTCGGCTGGGGCTGACCGGCATCGTGTTCGATCAGATCCGGCGCTACGAGGAGGCCGAGCGCAACAAGCGGCCGGTGCCGTATGGCGACGTCGTCAGCCTCATCCAGCTCGTGCTCCGGCGGCCGGACGCCGGCGTCATCCTGTGGGAGACCGGACAGGCGATGGCGCAGCGACGTCTCGAGCGCGTGCCCGGCCCTGTGGTCAGTCTCTTACGGGTGTTGCCCGGACACGGAGCAGGGCCCGCCGCACGCGTGGGCCGCCGCCTCCTGCGCGCGCTGAGCGGTGGCGGGTCGGTCGAGTCGCAGGGCCGGCCGTTCCGCGTGGCGTTCACCGACTGCCCGCTCGCGACACTGGACGCGCTCGGCACCGCCTGCTCGCTCTACAGCGGCGCCCTGGAAACCCTCATGAAGGGTTACAGCGGCCGTGACGCGCGGATCGCGCACGAGCACTGCCGCGCGCGTGGCGATGACGTGTGCGTGTGGACCGAGGTGGTCGAAGCGTAGAGCCAGTACTCACCGCGCAGCCAGCTCACAGCACAGAAGTCGCGCGCCTCGCGGGCCGGGGCCCGGTCCTGGCCCGCCTCGCATCATCGCGGCGCGCGCGTCGCCTCGTCCGTCGGTAGCTCGATGCCGGCCGCCGCGATCAGTTTCGCGCGAATCTGCTGGTTGAACGTCTCCCACTTCATCCGCATCTGTTCGGCGTCGTTCGTGCCCTCGAGAAAACCGACGGGTATCTCGAAGCCACCGGCGTGATTGCGCCCGCCGCCGTAGTAGCGGCCACGCGTGTCGCTGCCGAGCGCCGTCTTGAGGAACTGGTCGACATCCATCGTGACCCTCGTCGTGCGCACGCTGCCGACCACGACTTCGCGGTCGCCGCCACCCTGCAGGATGCCGTAGACGATCGCGGTGTGGACGTTCTCCTCGGTCAGCAGGAAATCCGTGGCCTGCGGGATCGCGTCGCGCTCGGCATGACGGACATAGCCGACGCCGGAAATAGAGTACCCGTTGCGCACGAACCGGTCGGTGAGCGCGATGCGGATCACGTCCATCGTGCCGCGCGAGCGCTGCACCTTCAGAATCGATTCGAGCAGTTCCGGATCGTGGTAGCGACTGAGGTACGCGGCCGCGGCGTGCTCCTCCGGGCCCGCGCGAATGAAGCCGCCCGTCTCGCTGCGCAGCGCGTGCACGAGTGCGGTCGCAAGATGGACATCAACCTCGTTGTCGACGGCGAGTGTCATGGTGATCCCGCTTTCCAGGTAGTCGGCAAGGATCGTGGCAACGGCGCCGACCGGGCGGATGTCGGTGAACTCCGCCTGCAGGATGTTCTGTGGAGCGTGGTGGTCGATGATCGCGAGCGTCGTGATACCGGCTTCGTTGAGCCGGTCGAGCATGCGGGTCGTCGTGCCCTGGTTGTCGATGTAGACGGCGCCGTCATAGCCGTCGAGCGGGATTCCTTCCGTATAGCGCGTCATCTCGATGTCGATGAGCTGCGTCAGCGCCAGGTTCTCCTGGTGACTGATATGACCCTCGTACAGGATGTCCACGCTGATGTCGTGCTGCGCGGCGAACATGCGGTAGGCGTGTGCGCCGGCGATCGCATCGGGATCGGGATAGTCCTGGATCGCGACGACGTGCGACTCGTGCGCGTGACGTCGCAGGAACGCGTCGAACTCGCGCGCCCGCGCTTCCATGCCGTAGTCCATTGGCAGCCGGCCTCTGCGATCGTCGCGCAGCGGGACGATGCTCATCAGTCTGCCGCGCTTCCCGCGTGCCCCAGACTCGGCCGTCGTGCGTCCTGCGGCTGGCGTCGGGGCGCGCCCATGAGTTCGCGCAGCTCTTCGCGATCCACGACTTCCGCTTCCAGCAGGCGCTCGGCCACGGCATCGAGCAGATCGCGATCGTCGCGCAGCAGCACGAACGCGCGATGGTACGCCTCGACCAGCAGACGCCGCACTTCGCCGTCGATCTGCTCCGCCGTCGCTTCACTGAAGCCGCTGCGGTCCAGCTCCATCTCGTTGCCGAGCATTGCCTGGCGCCGACGATGGAACGTGACCGGGCCCACGAGCTCCGACATGCCGAACTCGCCCACCATCCGTCGCGCCATCTCCGTCGCACGCTCAAGGTCGTTGCCCGCGCCGGTCGAGATCTCTCCGAACACGAGTTCCTCTGCAGCACGCCCGCCGAGCAGCACCGCCATGCGATCGTCCAGTTCGGGACGCTGGATCAGGTAGCGGTCATCCTCCGGAAGCTGCTGCGTGTAGCCGAGCGCGGCAACACCGCGAGGGATGATCGAGATCTTGTGCACGGGATCCGCGTGTTCGACACGCTCCGCGACGATCGCGTGACCTGCCTCGTGGAACGCGACGATGCGCCGTTCCTTCTCGTGCATCAGCCGGTTCTTCTTCTCGAGGCCGGCCGTGATCCGGTCCACCGCCTCCTCGATGTCGCGCATCTCGACACGATCGCTGTCGCGGCGCGCGGCGAGCAGCGCCGCCTCGTTCAACAGATTGGCGAGGTCGGCACCCACGAATCCCGGCGTACGGCGCGCGACGAGCTCGAGGTCCACCGCGTCGCTCAGCTCGATCGACTCCGCGTGCACACGCAGGATCGCCTCACGACCGGCGCGGTCTGGCCGGTCCACGACGACCTGGCGATCGAACCGTCCCGGTCGCAGCAGTGCCGGGTCGAGAATCTCCGGACGGTTCGTCGCGGCCATGATCAGCACACCGCGGCGCGGATCGAATCCGTCCATCTCCACCAGCAGCTGGTTCAGCGTCTGCTCGCGCTCCTCGTTGCCGCCCATCGGGCCGCCCATGCCGCGCGCCTTGCCGAGCGCGTCCAGCTCGTCGATGAACACGATGCACGGCGCATTCGCCTTCGCCTGCTCGAACAGGTCGCGCACGCGCGCAGCGCCGACACCGACGAACATCTCGACGAACTCCGAGCCGCTGATCGAAAAGAACGTGACACCCGCCTCGCCCGCGACGGCGCGCGCCAGGAGCGTCTTGCCGGTGCCGGGCGGGCCGACGAGCAGCACACCCTTCGGGATCCGGGCACCGAGACGCGCGAACTTCTCCGGCGTGCGCAGGAAGTCGACGACCTCCACGAGCTCCGCTTTCGCCTCGTCCGCACCCGCCACGTCCTCGAATGTTACCCCCGTTCCCTCCTCGCCCATGATGCGTGCACGGTTGCGACCGACCGTCATCACGTTCTGCGCGGGGTTGATGCGGCGCATCATCCACACCCAGAGCGCCAGCAGCAATGCGAAGGGCAGCATCCACGCGATGATGTTGCCGAACCGGCTTTCGGGAGCGGCCGAGTAGGCGACACGTGCCGAGTCGAGCAGCGGAATGAAGGAAGGATCGTCCGCAACGCGCGTCGTGGCGACCCGCGGCACGATCCCGTCGGTCACCAGGCTGTCGGCCAGGCTCGCATGGATGGTCTGCTGGCCGATCAGCACCGAATCGATCTGGCCGGCGCGGATGCGATCCTTCAGCTCGTTGTAGGCGATCTCGCGCGTCTCGGTGCGGCCGAGCAGCATATTGATGCCGATCAGGATGAAGATCGCCAGCAGGAAGTAGAAGATCGAGAAGCGCGTACGCCGGTCCTCCAGCACCGGCGGTCGGCTCCGGCGGTCAGGAGTACCCCGTTCCCTGCGGCGGCGATCGCCAGCGTTCTTCCTGCGATCCTGTTCCATGCCCGCGTGGGGGGCAAGGTCTGTACCCGTCCCTGGCTTGCCGCGCAGATCGCGGTCCTGCCAGTATTTGCGGTCGGTACCTCTCAATCCCTCGGCACGATGATCCATTTCGACGACATCACAGCGGCAGCAGCGCGCATCGCGACACGCGTGCACCGTACGCCGCTGCTGTCCGCGCGCACGCTCGGAGAGCCGTTCGACACGAGCCTGTTCCTCAAGGCCGAGTGCCTGCAGCGCACCGGCTCGTTCAAGGTGCGCGGTGCGCTGAATACGGTGGATGCGCTGGATGACGTTGCGCGTGCGCGCGGGCTGATCGCGGTGTCGGCGGGCAATCACGCGCAGGCCGTGGCCTATGCGGCGCGTGCGGCGGGCGCGCGCTGCACTGTCGTCATGCCCGAGACGGCGCCGAAAACGAAGATCGCCGCCACCGAAGCGTACGGCGGAACTGTCGTGCTGCACGGCACGGTCGGCGACGCGTTCCGGAAGATGGAGGAACTGCGCGCCGAGCACGGCTACACGCTCGTACATCCGTTCGAAGACCCGGTGCTGATGGCCGGCCAGGGCACCGTGGGTCTCGAGATCGTGCAGGACCTGCCCGACGTGGACGTCGTGATGGTGCCGGTCGGCGGCGGCGGCCTCATCTCCGGCGTTGCGACGGCCGTGCGGCACCTGCGACCGCGTGCCCGCATCATCGGCGTGGAGCCGGTCGGTGCCGCCGCCGTGACTGCCGGGTTGCGGGCCGGGCGCGTGGTACCGCTCGATCGCGTGGACACGATCGCGGACGGTCTTGGTGCCCCGATGACCGGCGAGCTCGTGCTCGAGCACGTCCGTGCGCTCGTCGATGACGTCGTCACCGTGACGGACGATGCGATCGCGGATGCGATGCGCTCGATCCTGGGACGCGCGAAGCTGCTGGTCGAGCCGGCGGGCGCCGCGGGTTACGCCGCGATCACGAGTGGCACCGTCGATGTTGCCGGGGCTAGGGTCGCAGTCATCCTGAGCGGCGGCAACGTCGATCTCGACCGGATGAAGGAACTCGTATGAACTTCGCCGAGGTACTCGGCTTCGCAACGTTCGCGTTCACGTCGCTGCTCGCGATCGTGAACCCGGTCGGTGCCGTGCCGATGTACGTGGCGATGACGGCGACATATGACAGGGCGCACCGCCGTGCGACGCTGCGACGCGCGATCCTGACCGCGTTCGCCATGCTCGTCGCGTTCTCGACACTCGGCACGTGGATCCTCCGTTTCTTCGGCATTACGACACAGGCCTTCCAGATCGCCGGCGGCATCATCTTCTTCGGCATCGGCTGGGAGATGCTGCGCGCCCAGCGCGCGCGGGTGAGTCCGGAGGAGGAATCCGAGGGTGTGGAGAAGGAGGACGTCGGCATCGTCCCGCTCGGCATGCCGCTCCTTGCCGGGCCGGGCTCGATCACGACGGTGATCACGCTGAACGCGCAGGCGGAGTCCGTGCTCGAGCATGCCGCGATCTACATCGCGATTGCACTGGTGCTCGGCATCGCATGGGCGACGCTCACGGCCGCACCCGCAGTGACACGGCGCATGGGCAGCACGGGCATGAACGTGCTCACCCGGATCATGGGCCTGATCGTCATGGTCATCGGCGCACAGTTCGTGATCAACGGCGTAACGACCGTGCTGCGCGCCGTTTTCGGCTGATTCGCAGCACGCAACCATCGGAGTGCCACATGGCTGACAGGCTCCTGTCGCATCGTCCGTTCGTAGCGCTCGTCGTCATGCTCGGTTTGGCTGGCGCGGGGGGCGCAGCCGCGCACGCGCAGGAGATCCGGTGGGACCGGTACGGTGTGCCGCACATCCGTGGCGAGTCGGTGGCCGAGGTGTCCTGGGCTTACGGCTGGGCGCAGGCGCAGAGCCATGGCAGCATGCTGCTGCGCCTGTACGGCCAGGCGCGCGGCCGCGCGGCGGAGTACTGGGGTGCGGATTTCATCGACAACGACCGCTGGGTACGCGTGAACGGCGTCCCGTCCCGCGCTCGTGAATGGCTCGCCCGCCTCGAGCCGGAAGAGAGGACGGTGATCGAGCGCTTCGTCGCAGGCGTGAACGCTTACGCCGAGCGGCATCCTGACCTGATCGATCCCGCGATGCGCACGGTGCTGCCGGTCACGCCGGAGGACGTGCTCGCGCACGTGCAGCGCGTGCTGCACTTCACGTTCATCGCATCGCCCGCACTCGTCGCACAGGCAGAGCGGGCGCTCGCGAATGGCGCTGGCGACAGTGACGCGGGCGAGTCGGGCCGACCGGATGCCGACGCGGAAAAGAACGGCTCGAACGCATGGGCGATCGCGCCCTCGCGCACCGCCGATGGCAGCACGTTGTTGCTGATCAACCCGCACCTGCCGTGGGCCGACCTGTTCACCTGGTACGAAGCACAGCTCCGCGGCGGCGACATCGATGCGTACGGTGCGTCGCTCGTCGGCATGCCCTCGCTCAACATCGCGTTCAACGAGCGGCTCGGCTGGTCGTTCACAGTGAACACCTACGACGGCGCCGATCTCTATCGCCTGGAGTTGCGCGACGGCGGCTACGCCTGGGACGGCGATGTCCGGCCGTTCGACGTGCAGCCCGACACGATTCGCGTGCGGCAGGCGGACGGCAGTACCACCGCGCACCCGTTCGACATCGTGCGCAGTGTGCATGGCCCCGTGATCGCACAACACGGTGAGGCCGCCATCGCACTGCGCGTCGCAGGCCTCGATCGTCCACACATGCTGCGGCAGCAGCTCCGCATGATGCGCTCCCGCAACTTCGACGAGTTCATCGGCGCCGTGGGCGAGCTGCAGCTGCCCATGTTCACGGTCATCTACGCGGACGCGGACGGCCGCATCATGCACCTGTTCAACGGCGCAGTGCCGGATCGTCCCGCCGGCGACTTCGCGCGCTGGGAGGGACTGCTCCCCGGCGACAGCTCGCACTGGCTCTGGACCGACGTCCTCGCGTTCGACGCGCTGCCGCGCGTGATCGATCCGCCTGCCGGCTGGGTGCAGAACGCGAACGAACCGCCATGGACCGCGACACTGCCCGTGGCTCTCGATCCAGACGCCTTCCCCGCCTGGATCGCACCTCCGCCGTCCATGCCGTTCCGTCCGCAGTCATCAGCACTGATGCTGAGCGGCGAGGAACGGATGACGCTGGAGCGGATGATCGAGCTCAAGCATTCCACGACGATGGAGCTCGCCGCACGCGTCGCAGACGACGCTGTTCGCATTGCCCGCACAAGCGACAACGCGGACGCCCGCGCAGCCGCCGATGTGCTCGCGCAGTGGGATTACACTTCAGATGCCGACAGCCGCGGCGGCGTCCTGTTCGTCGAGTTCTGGAACCGCTATCGCCGCGCTGCCGGCGACGACGTGTACACCCGGGAATGGAGCATCGCGAACCCGCTCTCCACCCCCGATGGCCTGGCCAGCGAGTCCGCCGTCATCGGAGCGCTCGCCCAGGCAGCGACCGCAGTCCGTGCGGAGTATGGCCGCCTCGACATCGCATGGGGTGACGAATACCGCCTGCGCGCGCCCGGCATCGACCTCCCCGCCAACGGCATGTCCGACCCCTTCGGCGTCTTCCGCGCCACTGCCTACGCCCAAACCGATGACGGCAAGCACGCCGCCCGCTTCGGCGATTCGTTCGTGGCCGCCGTAGAGTTCGGCGAAACCGTCCGCGCCCGCGCACTGCTGACGTATGGCAACGCCACGCAGCCCGGCATGTGGTCCCCCGAACAGCTCACCCTGTACGCCAGGAAGCAATTGCGAAACGTTTGGCTGACCGACGAAGACATAGAAGCCAACACCACGAGACGCGAAGTGTTCTGAAGCGCCCGGGTAGTGCGGGTGTCGGTGCAGGTCCCACGACCGCCCGCCACCCGCCGTCAACCCGCCGTGCCCCCCCCCCCCCCCCCCCCCCCCCCCCCCCCCCCCCCCCCCCCCCCCCCCCC
>CAYLME010000047.1:0-11566 GCA_964384585.1 uncultured Gemmatimonadaceae bacterium
AAAAGTGTAACTATCCAAACGCGTCGAAAAGTCCGGAATCGGCTGAACCACTACAACCGCAAACACATCATAGGACTGTGGTTTTTTCAGGTGGGTTCGGGCATTGGTCACCGTCATCTCGCTCGGTCACGAAAATCGTCACGGGCGCCTCCAGGCCATCCTTCCGGCGATGTAGGACGGTCCCGTAGGCCCCCCGGATTCTCTCATCGATGAAGCATGTAGGAGCGTCGAGAATCAGGACGTCCTTCTCGTATGTCGTTTCGTCGTCGAAGTTGAAGTCCCGCGCACCCGTGTCAAGAAGGTTCATGGACCGAACACTCGTGGTGAGCTGACCCCGAACCTGATCCGCTTTCGATCTGACTCCGGCGCACCGAGTGCCGGTCTCGACACGCTCCTTCAGATCGTCCGCGACGTGATGTGATGCAGAGCATCCGACTGATGATCATCGATGTGGATGGCACCCTGCTGACGCCGGACAAGGTGCTCACGGAACGCACACTGCAGGCGGTGCGCTCGCTGCGCGGCGCGCAGGTCGAGCTTGCCTTCACGAGCGGCCGGCCCCCGCGAGGGCTCCGCATGTTGATCGAGCCGCTCGGCATCACGACGCCGCTGGCCGCGTTCAATGGCGGGATGTTCGTCCAACCGGACCTGGCCATCATCGAGGAGCACACGCTACCGTCAGCGGCCGCCCGCACCGCGGTGGACATCATCCGCCGTCATGGCCTCGACGCATGGGTGTACCGTGACGCCGACTGGTACATCACGGACCCGGCGGCACCCCACGTCGATCGCGAACAGCGCACGGTGCGTTTTGCGCCGAAGGTGGTTCCCTCCCTCGACGCGTGCCTCGACCGCGTCGTCAAGATCGTCGGCGTGAGCGACGACAGCAGCATGATCGCGCGTTGCGCGGCCGAGGTCGGACAGCTCGACAGTGTCAGTGCGGCACTCTCACAACCCTACTACCTGGACGTGACGCATCCGGCCGCGAACAAGGGCGGCGTCGTGACGTACTTCTCCCGGTTGTTCTCCATCCCGAGCTTCCGGATCGCTGCCATCGGCGACATGCCCAATGACATCCCGATGTTCAGCAACAGTCGCGTCAGCATCGCAATGGGTAACGCGAACGACGAGGTCAAGTCGCACGCCACGCACGTGACCGCATCGAACACGGACGAGGGTTTTGCCCGCGCCGTGGAGGAGTTCGTCCTGCCGGAGACGTAGTCGTCCCGGGTTCATTACGTAGTTCAGCGAAAGGACTCGCGGCCTGAGTACCATTCGGGCCGCACGCTACGTCACGCCTCTTTCCCGGCTACGCAATCGGGCCGGATGTTTCCGCCAGTATCCGGGCTGAAATTGGAGTCAGCAGCATGCTCCTCGTCTCTGGAGGATCCGATGACAGCCCATCGATGCACAATCGCCGCCTGTGCGTTCGTGCTCCTGATAGCAGCCTGGTCCGGTCCGACCGGCATCTTCGCCGGCAGCGTCATTGCAGCAGGCTATTCCGGTATCGCCTACCTGCCGATGCTGCCGGGGCGGTACTGCTTTGCCGCCCGGCGTTTTCCGGGCATCGAAACAATCGGTGTCGTGCTCGGCCTCGTGAACTTCACCGAGCATCAGCGCACGCTGCGGCGCTGGATCCAGCGCGGTTCGTTCGCGCGCGCGATCGCCATGCGCACCGTGGCCCGGCTGTTCACGGGCCACGACCATCGGCCTGACACCGTCAGTGCGGAGTTCATGTTCGTGGACCTGCGCGGTTCGACGCATCTGGCGGAGCTTCTGGGCGACGAGCGCTTCAGCGCGCTGCTGCGTGATTTCTTCATCGATATCTCCGGGCCGATCAACGAGACACGCGGCGAGGTGTGTCAGTACATTGGTGACGCAGCACTGATCGTCTGGCCCGAACGGTTCGCCGGAAACTGGCTGGAGTGCTACGACCGCATGTGCGACGCGATGTCATCGAGTAGCGCTCGGTACACGCACCAGTACGGTGTGACGCCCGAGTTCAAGGCCGGTGTGCACGCCGGGCGCGTCATCATCACCGAAGTCGGCACGGTGCAGCGTGCACACGTCTATCACGGCGACGTGCTGAACACTGTCTCGCGCATTCATTCCAGGTGCAACGAGACCGGATTCGACCTGCTTGCCTCGAGCCAGGCCGTCGCGTCACTGACCACCGAGCAGCGGGCGCGATTCGCACCGCCCGCTCAGACTGCGTTGCGCGGGAAGTCGGAACGCGTTGCCGTTCTCGGACTGGGCTCGGATGGGTATGCGGACGCGATGCACAGTCAGGCGTCGGCGGTGCTCGGCGTTCCAGACTCCGCGGATCTCGCCGGGCTTCGGACGCGAGTGCCCGGCTGCGGTCCGCACGCCCCTCCTCACGCCCTCGGCATCAGGTCACCGTACACCGACCGCGCCTCCGTAAGCGCCGCGACATAGCCCGCGCGCTCGACCTGGTCGCCGTCGAGACTCCGGTCTACAGCAAGCGCTCCGCGCACTGCGGCAACCGAGTCGAATCCCTTGCGGTTCATCCACGTCTCGAGCCCGTGGAGCAGGGCGCCGGCATAGCCCGGCCCGTTGCGGAGCAGTGCTGACGCGGTCATGACGACGTCGGCACCCGCCAGCAGGTACGCCGCGACGTCGCTTGCATCCTCGACACCGGTCGTCGCCGCGAGCGAGCAGTCCACGCGCCCGTGCAACAGCGCGATCCACGTCCGCGCGACGCGCGCCTCGTCGCGCGTGGACAGTGTGGGCGACGACTCGACGGAGAGCGTCTCGATGTTGATGTCCGGCTGGACGAAGCGATTGAACAGCACCAGCCCGGCCGCGCCTTCTGACGCGATGGCAAGCGCCACTGCACCCGTCGATGAGAAGAACGGGCTGAGCTTGACCGCGACCGGTACCGAGACGGCCGCGACCACGGCGCGGACGATGTCGAGATGCCGCGCTTCCACTTCTGCGCCGGTGACGGACGTCCGCCCCGGTACGGCGTACACGTTGAGCTCGATCGCGGCGGCACCGGCTTCCTGCATCGATCGGGCGATGCCCGTCCAGCCGCCGGGCGACGCACCATTGACGCTTGCGATGACGGGCACATCGAGTGACCCGGCGGCGCGTTCGACCTGACGCAGGTACGGCGCGGTGCCGCCGAGGTCCACGTCCGGCCCGGCCGGCAGGAAGGTGGAGGCCTCACGATAGGAATGCTCGTACTGCTCGGTGACCGCGAGGTCCCTCAACTCCTGCCGGCGCACCTGCTCCTCGAACAGCGACGGCAATACGACGGCACCGACGCCGGCATCGACGGCCGCGCGCAGCGTATCCATGCGCGCGGTCACCGGTGACGCAGACGCGACGAGTGGGCTGCGCAGCTCGAGACCGAGATAGCTCGTGGTCAGATCCATGAGCGGTTCTTCCGTGCGTCGGGTGCGAACTCTGCGGCACTGCGCGTGGCCATCTCCTCGTAGACGGCCCACCGCTGGTTGACGGCCTCCTGGCCGAGGGCGAGCAGCCGCTCGGCCTCCTCCGGATTGGCGTTCGTCAGCATCCGGTAGCGCAGTTCCCGGTAGATGTAATCCGACAGCGGGATCGACGGGCGCGGCGAGTCGAGGTGGAACGGATTGCCGCCCGCTTCCCTGACCACCGGATCGAAGCGTACCAGCGGCCAGTGGCCGGAACGGACCGCTCGCTGCTGCTGGTCCAGGCCCTGACTCATGTCGATGCCGTGTGCGATGCAGTGGCTGTAGGCGATGATGAGCGATGGCCCTTCATACGCTTCCGCCTCGCGGAACGCGCGCAGCGTCTGCTGCGGATCGGCGCCCATTGCAACGCGCGCGACGTACGCGCTGCCGTATGCGATGGCCTGCAGCGCGAGATCCTTCTTCGGTACGGCCTTGCCCGCCGCCGCGAACTTGGCGACGGCACCGAGCGGCGTCGCCTTGGATGACTGGCCTCCCGTGTTCGAGTAGACCTCGGTGTCGAGCACGAGGACGTTGACGTTGCGACCGCTCGCGAGCACGTGGTCCAGGCCGCCGGAACCGATGTCGTATGCCCAGCCGTCGCCGCCGACGATCCAGATGCTGCGGCGGATGAGATGGTCGATGACACTGCGCAGATCCGCGACGGCCGGATCGTCGATGCCGTCGATGCGACGTTGCAGTTCCTCGACGCGCGCACGCTGCGCAGCCAGCTCGGACTCGCGCACCTGCGGCGCCTCGAGAATCGCGTCCACGAGGTCGGCGCCGACGCGGTCACGCAGTTCGGCCAGCCGCGTACGCGCGAGCTTCGTGTGCAGGTCGGCCGCGAGCTGCAGGCCGAGCCCGAACTCCGCGTTGTCCTCGAAGAGCGAGTTGGACCACGCCGGCCCGCGACCCTGCTGTTTGCGCATGTCATGGCGTACTTGCGCCATGTCGCGATTTCCGCGGTACTGCTCCAGCACATCATCGCCGATCACGCCAGCCTTCGCCATTTCTTTTCTGATCTGAAACTGAAACTCGGCGAAATGGAGTGGCCATATCTCCCTTCGGTACGCCTCAAGCAATGCCTGTGTCTCTTGATGGTCCTTCAAAATCATCAGGCTGAGTCCGCCCAATATGCAGGCTGCGAACGCAGTCGGGCCTTCAGCGTAAGCTCCCTCGATTTCCGGCGGATTTGCTTCCGGTGAGTACGTTGTGCGCCAGATCTTTCCCCATCCTCCATCAGGCGGCGTGTAAGGAGGGAGCGGGGTCTCTGGCCAAGGCGGGGGAGGCGGTGGATCATACGGGTCGGGCTCGTTCCTCGGTGGCGCCCAAACCTAGATAGCGTCCAGAGTGCACGTCGGATTGTTCGTCGGGTTGTACTCCTCCATGTCGGAACATGGTACAGCATCGCCAGTTGAAAACAATGCGAGCGGCTCAATTGGTTCGATCGGCTGCGCATCGTCACATGAGCCTTAGCACGCCGATTGAGAGAACTACGGTAAGCAGGGATGATGCGGTGCGCAGTCGATGGCGAGGAGCCATGCCGACCTCCGGCTGGATGTGGTGGCAGGGATCGGCAGGGTGGGCTATTGGTGTGATAAAGTCAACATCGTGGTAGGTTCAAATGCGGCGCTATTCGTCATCTGGAGGAATGATCGAAACGACGACACCATCGCGAATCACAATGACAGTGCCGTCACGGTAACGCCACCGTTGATTGCTCGCATCTGCTTCTGCGCTTGCCTCAACTGGCACGCCACGGGCGATCCTGGCCATTGAGGGGAGCATGCCGACTGCGACGCGTCCGCAGAATGCGTCGATTACAAGTTGCCTTCCGCCATCGACTCGTTCCATGTCCTTGAGGGTTGCGAATATGCCAGCAGCAACCTCGTCGTAGGGTACCTGATACGACAACGCCATCTCTACAATGCCGGCCGCGGCGCGTTGCCGCAGACACTCTTCCGGTATACCGAACTCGTGGAGTTCGTTATATGAAGTCTCGGGAACAGAGCCCGCGCTGGATGGGTCTTGCCGCGGGGTCATTCCGGACGCTGCGCATGCCGCACTGGACACCGCGAACAGCAGCATTAGCCAGTCAGAGCGTTTCATCTTCCATCTGCGCGCATGCAGACTCTACGGCGGCGGAGTCTCATTTGAGTGTCATCGCTGCGCCATGGGCTATACTGACGCTGCGAAAGTACCTGCTTGTTCCAAGGAAAGCGAACGTGGGGCGTGGACACTCGCACGACCCAAGTGGCCACTAAGAGTGAGCGGCTGGATCGTAGTATTCGCGCTTAGGAGACTCAGGCCATAGCCGAGTGCTTCGAGGAGCCGGTGTTGGTTGAACCACCAGACCTTTCCAACGTCGCAGACCACGTCACGCCATGAGCACTTCACCGTCGATGACCAAGGGCAGGAGCCGGCGCCGGTCAGAAGAGGGGTCCGTCTGCGACGAACGGAGCCTGGCGTAGGAAGCATGAGCACCATCCTGCAGAAGGGGGAGGGTCGAATAGGGGGCGTCACCAGTGAACGTCCCCGCCCACCACTTCCGCTACACGGTTTCAGCCGCAGTGGCCATCGCGCCTCGGCACGAGCCGAAACTCCCTGCCGCTGCCGGTCGCGCCGCGGGCAGTCACGACGGCAGTCCGTTCTCCTGCAATGATCAGAGACCGGGCGCCGCCCCGAGCTCCCGCTTGGCCGCCCCCAGCGGACTCGACCGAGATCCTGAACGCCGCGCCCGCCTTAGCACCGGCCGACCGGCCTGGCCAGACCTCAAACGGCGCGCTGGCGCACCGGCGGATCTTCCTCGCCAAGCGCATCCTATGTGAGTGTAAGGGAATGACCCCCAGACACTCAGGACGGATCGTTCCGCGGTCACGGAGAACACCTGACGCCGTGTAGTCAAATGCCCTACTGCTTTCCCCTTGGTCATTGTTCAACGTGGCACTAATCGCCTATCGGATGGCGTCGAGCCGCCGATACTTTTGCGAGTCCTCGCCGCCCCCTGCCTTAGCCGAGGCGTTAAGCAAGACTTTACTCCCGTCCGGTCCTTGCCCAACAGGAGGTACGCGTCATGTACTTAGAACCCTCAATGACCGTCGTGGCTGCAGGGCATCCGTCGTGCGACCTCTGCAATTTGTGCGCATTGTGCCTGATTTCGCCTACTCCAGACTTCGAGCTGTCCGGAATCCAGGGACTACTCGCGCTGTGGCCGGAGTAAGTCGCTGACTGCAGGACCATTAAGAGCTGATTCAAGCGGATGTGGAACCAGCGGGGACCGGACGGGACCGATCTCTCTATTCTCGCGCGTGCAAACGAACAGACAGGGGGCGCTCATGTACCTGGTTACTGACGCAACCGCACGACTGCACCGCCGGCCAGGCGGAGCTGTCTGTACATTCAATATCGAAACGGGCGGACTCCGGAAGATCGAACTCAACACGACGGCGTTGGAACTGATGGACAATGTCTGCGGCCTCCTCGTGCGGGAAGACATCGTGACACGGTTTTGCGAAAACCACCCCACCGAGGCCGGGGCACGCCAGGCCGCCGAGCAGTTTCTAGCACAGGCAGTTGCACAGGGGATGGTCCAGGAGGTTGAAGCTCCGGCGTACCGGCAGCCGCGGCGCACCGGAAGTAGCGCGGCGTGGTTTCCGCAGCACGTAATGTTCGAGTTGACATACGATTGCAATCTTCGTTGCGGGCACTGCTACAACAGTAGCGGCTTCACGCGTCACGCTCGCCTGGAAACGCATCGGCTCGTGGTTCTCATGGAGGAACTCGCGCGCGGGGGTGCGCGAGTCGTCGAGTTAACGGGGGGCGAGCCTACGATGCATCCCGACTTCGACAGGATCGTGTCCACTGCGGCTGAACTGTTCGACATGGTCGCCGTACTGACGAATGGGTGGTTCATCACAGAAGCGCGAGCAGACCTCTTGGCACGACTGCACGCGAAACTGATTGTGCAGGTTGATCTCGACGGTCCGAGCGCGCAGGAGCACGACGCCCTGCGCGGCATCGACGGCTCTTTCGAGCGCGCGCAGCGGGCGGTGCGCCGCTTGGCGGAGCGCGGCGTTACCGTTCGAGCCGCGTCGAGCCTGACGCCGGCGACGGTGCACGAACTGCCACGCACGATTGAGCTCGGGCATCGTTTAGGCGCCCGCTTCTTCGCTTACACGCTCGTGCTGCCCATTGGCCGCGGTGCGAAGCTGGATGCGCGCTTCTCCGCCGACGACCTCGCCTACCTTACTGGCGTCGCGGAATGGGCCGACGCCCATTATCCAGGTTTTATAAGCCGCCCGACGGCTGATCAGCGCCGCATCATGCAGCAGCGTCCGAACTGCGGAGCGGGCTACGATTCGATCACAGTCACTCCCACCGGCCAGGTGACGCCGTGCCCGATGCTGGCGAGTCAGGGGGTCACGCTCGGCAATCTCGTTGATGAAGGTGCGGAAAGCCTCTTTGCGTCCCGACTGCAGCCCTTCTTTCACGACCTCACCGATCCGAGATCAACGCCCGAGTGCGCAGCTTGCGAATCCGCCGATGGGTGCCGGGGCTGCGCCTTTGTCGGTGTGATCAAGCATCGCGAGTTGGGCGAGCGGTGTGTGTGGGGCGAGCGCTACCGCATCGACGAAGTTACCGGTGGCCGGACTGTCGCTCTCGGCTGTGCACACCCCTCCCGCGGGGAGCCGATTCTGATACAAGCATGACGCGAAACACGACCGATTCCGGCGGTCGCTGGAGCGACCTGCTACGGCTCGCGCCCTACGTTCGGGCCCGCCCGGCGCTGCTCGTATCGAGCGCAATGCTCCTACTATTGTCGGTGATCCTGACGTTGCCGCAACCACTCGTGCTGCGGCGCATCATCGACGACGTGATCGGCGGCGGTGACCCGCGCGGGCTTGGAGGCTGGATCGGTCTGCTCGCGCTGCTGAGCGTCGCCGCGATCGCAACGCAATACTTCGGCCGCATCGCCCTTACACATTTCCAGCAACGTCTGTTGGCCACGATTCAGCACGACCTGCTGGATCGGCTGCTCGCGCTACCGATCGCTTTCCTCGTGCGCGAGCGCGCTGGTGCCCTGCTCGGTCGTATGCGCACCGACCTCGCCGCCCTGCAAGGTGTGTTCAGTGCCGGTCTCCTGGAGGCCGCTACGGGTGTGGTGTCGTTCGCTGGCGGTGTGGTTCTGCTGCTCATGATCAGCCCGAGCCTGACGCTGTTTGCCGCGCTTCTGTTACCGTTCTACGTATTGGCTGCGCGGGCACTCGGGCCGCGCCTGCGCCGAGCTGCGGCCGAACAGCTTGATGCGAACGCCGGTGTGATCAGGAACCTGCATGAGACGCTCGGTGCCGCGTCGGTGATCAAATTGTTCGGCCTCGAACCGACGGCTGTCACCCGACTGCAATCCGCACTCGATCGCAGCGTCGCCGCGGTTGTAATGCAGCAACGCCTGCTGTCCGCCGGTGTAGCACTGGTGATGGCGGGTGCAGCGTTCGCAACTGTCGTCGTGCTCTGGCGCGGAGCACTTGAGGTCCTCTCGGGTGGCATCACCCTTGGCGAGCTGGTCGCATTCAATACCTACCTGATATACCTCTATCGCCCCATCGGCGCGGTCGTGACTGCCCATCTCGTCCTGCAGCCCGTCGCGGTCGCGGCGCGGCGCATCGGCCGCATCCTCGACGAAACACCAGACGATGCGCCCGACGCTGCACCCGTGCCAGACCTCGCGCGTGACGTGGAGTTGCGCGACATCGCCTACACGTACCCGGGCAAATCTGAGGCAACGCTGCGTGGATTCTCGCTACGCATTCGCCACGGCGAACGCATTGCGGTCGTCGGCGCTAGCGGGTCGGGCAAGAGCACTCTTGTCGCACTCCTGATGGGGATGCGGGTGCCCACCGAGGGTGCGATCGTGATCGACGGCATCGAAGGCGCGGTGTTCTCGCGGCGCGACCTGCGCCGTCATGTCGTCGTCGTTCCTCAGGATCCGTTTCTGTTCGATGCCTCCTTGCTGAACAACGTCTTGGTCGCGAAGCCGGACGCCACGGCAGACCAGCTAGCGTGTGCGGTGCGCGGCGCCGGTCTTGAGACTCTAGTCGCGCGCCTGCCAGAAGGGATACATACGGTCGTCGGCGAATGCGGCAACCAGCTGTCCATGGGTGAGAGGCAGCGCGTGATGCTCGCGCGCGCTCTCGTGCGCAAGGCCGATTTGCTCGTGCTCGACGAGGCCACTTCCGCCATGGATCCGGAATCGGAGGCCGCAGTGATGCGTGGCATCGACCGCTGGGCGCGCGATGGTAAACGCACCGTCATCGCCCTCGGCCACCGCATTTCCGCAGCCGAATGGGCCGATCGCGTCGTGTTCCTGGAGAACGGCGCGATTGTCGCCGAGGGACGGCATGACGACCTGCTCGATGCATGCCCACGTTACCGAGACCACTGGCGCGTTGCGTCGCCCGACCTCGCCCCGACGACCTGGAGGTGAACATGTCCTGGCAGCGGATCATCCTGCTCGTGCTGTTCTTCGGCATCATCCTGATCAGTGCGTTGGAACCCGAGGCACGGGAGCAGTATCGCATTCTCATTGTCGTCGTCACCGTCACGTTGGCGGTGCTCGTCGTGGTGCGCGCCGTGCAGCGACGCCGATGACGCCGATGGCGCCGATGACACCAGCGATCATGTGCGCCGAGATCCGCAAGCGCTTTGGCCATGCGGAAGCCCTGCAGGGCGTCGACCTGGTGGTACCTGCCGGCAGCGTGTTCGGCCTCGTGGGCCCCAATGGCGCCGGAAAATCTACGCTGCTTCGCATCCTGTTGGGCCTCGAGACGCCGACATCGGGAGCCGCGGCTGTCCTCGGACGGGATGTCGTTTCCGCCAGTCGTGAGATCCGCGCCCGCGCGGGCGTAGTCCTCGAGAGCGACGGCCACTACGCCAGGATGAACGCGGTTCAGAACCTTACGTTCTTCGCGCACATCTACGGTGTCGCCGCTCACGAGGTGCCCGTGCGGATCGAGACAGCGCTCCGTGCGACGGGACTGCAGGACGCGGCTGGCACGCGCGTGTCTGCCTGGAGCCAGGGCATGCGCCGCCGCCTTGCACTCGCGCGCGCGACGCTGCACGACCCTCAGCTGCTGGTCCTCGACGAGCCGACCGACGGGCTCGATCCGCTCGAGCGCGATCGTTTCGAACAGACCATCCGCGAGGCGCCCACTCGCGGTGCAACCGTCCTGCTCACGAGTCATCGGCTCGACGACGTACTGCGCACATGCGACCACGTCGCCGTGCTCAGCACCGGACGCGTCGCGTGGAGCGGCTCGATCGAAGAGTTCGGCCAGCGCGATGCGAAGGCGGTGCGACTGCGTGTGCGCGCACACGACACAGCGCATCTGCAGCACGCGCTCGCGTCGTTCGACGTCGTCTCCGTTGCGTCGGACGACACTGGCGTGACGTGCGAGCTGCGCGTGCGGGGTGATGCGGCTGCCATCGTGGCGCGACTGGTTGCGCACGACATCGGCGTGCTCGAGGTCGGACCCGCGGTGCGCGCCATCGATACATATCGGCGGCTGATCTATGCAGAATGACCTGCGCGCCGTGCTCGGCAAGGAGCTCATCGAGCTACGCACCCTCGCCGTCGGCGATCGCACGAGCGGGATACGCTTCGCCGTCGCGCTCGTGGTGGTCGGGTGGCTCGCCGGACGACCCGTCGTCGGTGCGCTGCCGCTGCTGCAGGCGATCACACTCGCGCTCATCGCGGCTTTCGTCGCGGCAGCCGTATCCGCCGACATTCTGATCGGCGAGCGCGAGCGAGGCACCCTGGACACCCTGCTTGCCACGCCCGCCCGCGACGGCGCTATTCTAGCGGGCAAGCTGATCGCCGTGACGGCATACGCGGCAATCGTGCAGGGTCTGGTGGGCGTGTCGGCGATTGCCTGGTCGGCCGTCCTCGGCCAGGGTGCACCCTCCGTCGTCGTCCTGGCGGCGGCGCCGCTGGGCTGGCTGCTCGCACTCGGCGTCGGCCTCGTCGCGACGCTCGCGTCGTTCGGTAGCACCACCGTGCGCGCGGTCCAGCAGCAGCTCACGCTCACGATCATGCTGGTTCTGGCCGCACCTCTCCT
>CAYLME010000047.1:11576-21198 GCA_964384585.1 uncultured Gemmatimonadaceae bacterium
CAAATGACGAGGTCGCAGCTCGCGCCGACGGTGCAATCAGGGCTGTCACATCCGACCGGTACGCTGGCAGGCCTCGTCCTCGTGACGTTCGCCCTCGACCTGTACCTCTGGCGCCGTTGCGCCAGCCGCCTGCCGCGCCTGCGCCGCGGCGATTGAGTAATGAACCTCTCCGGCCATTGTCGCCGCTGCGGCGAGCAGGCCTCGGCGGCTCTCCGCGGGATACCTGTAGCGAGCATCGGGGACGTGCACCAGATGGTCACCAGGCACCTCCACAGGTCTGCTGCCTGTGCGTCTCGCCCGTAACCACCGTTCTTCCGGCTGCGGCGAGCCAGTCGGCCTCCGTTACGGTGAAGCCACCGCCCAAGCGCGGTGTCCATGTCGTCGACCGCCTCCGCACAGTGATCGGTTGCCGTCTCGTCCACCGGCTCAGGTTTGATTCGTCCGGACATTCGACCTCCTCTCGTGGCTGTGAAGCCGCAGTTGGCGGCTGGTCACACCCTACCAGGCGGGGAGCTTACGCTGGACTTCCGTTACCCGGGCAGATGAGTGATCGCGCGACCTCCCAGAGGAGGTGGTCGGCGAGGCTTCTGCATTGAGAGGAGAGGCGCTAACGGCGGCGTCGTTGTGACGGAGCCTGGAAGTAGCTTGTTGCTGATCGCGCCTCGCTCCGACCTCATCCATCGTCGGTGTCGCTGCTCGGCGAAAGGGGGAGACGTGTGCCAATGCTGCAGGCCTGGACAAGGGAGAGCGCGATCTCCTGGCACACGCGCACTCCCGGCGGGAAGCAGGAGACATAATCTGCGGGGGTGACGAGCCTCAGGACGTCGGAACCTCCTGTCGGTTGCGGCGGCGCCTGGATGAGGAAGGTTCCGGATCGGGAGCGGACTGGAGCGCCTGCCAGAGCTCGGAGTGATGACGCATCCGGTAGCTGTCACCGTACACCGACCGGGCCTCCTAAGCGCCACGACGTAACCGAAATCGCTCGTGGTCAGGTCCACGACCGGCTCTTCCGTGCGGCAGGTGCGAACTCTGCCGCACTGCGCATCGCCATCTCTTCGTACACCGCCCACCGCTGGTTGACCGCCTCCTGGCCGAGGTCGAGCAGACGCTCTGCCTCCTCCGGATTGGCGTTCTGCAGCATCCGGTAGCGCAGCTCGCGGTAGATGTAATCCGACAGCGGGATCGACGGGCGCGGCGAGTCGAGCTGGAACGGGTTGCCGCCCGCTTCGCGCACCACCGGGTCGAAGCGGATGAGCGGCCAGTGGCCGGAACGGACCGCGCGCTGCTGCTGGTCCAGGCCTTGGCTCATGTCGATGCCGTGGGCAATGCAATGGCTGTACGCGATGATCAGCGACGGCCCCTCGTACGCCTCCGCCTCGCGGAACGCGCGTAGCGTCTGCTGCGGATCGGCGCCCATCGCCACGCGCGCCACGTACACGCTGCCGTACGCGATTGCCTGCAGCGCGAGGTCCTTCTTCGGCACGGCCTTGCCCGCCGCCGCGAACTTGGCGACGGCGCCGAGCGGCGTCGCCTTCGAGGACTGGCCTCCCGTGTTGGAATAGACCTCGGTGTCGAGCACGAGGATGTTGACGTTGCGGCCGCTCGCGAGCACATGGTCCAGGCCGCCGGAACCGATGTCGTACGCCCAGCCGTCGCCGCCGACGATCCAGATGCTGCGGCGGATGAGATGGTCGATGACGCTGCGCAGGTCTGCGACGGCCCGATCATCGATGCCGTCGATGCGCCGCTGCAGCTCCTCGACGCGTGCGCGTTGCGCCGCCAGCTCGGACTCGCGCACCTGCGGCGCCGTGAGAATCGCGTCGACCAGGTCGGCACCGACGCGATCGCGCAGCTCTTCCAGCCGCGTGCGTGCGAGCTTCGTGTGCAGGTCGGCCGCGAGCTGCAGCCCGAGTCCGAACTCGGCATTGTCCTCGAAGAGCGAGTTCGACCATGCCGGACCGCGGCCCTGCCGGTTCGTCGTCCACGGCGTGGTCGGCAGGTTGCCGCCATAGATCGAGGAACAGCCGGTCGCATTCGCGACCGTTGTCCGGTCACCGAAGAGCTGGGTCAGCAGCTTGAGGTACGGCGTCTCGCCGCAGCCGGAGCATGCACCGGAGAACTCGAAGAGCGGCTCGAGGAACTGCGTGCCGCGGACGGTGCCGAAATCGACACGCGAGCGGTCGTTCACCGGGATCGTCTCGAAGAACGCAACCTCGCCAGGGCCATCGGCATGCCGCTGCGCGGCCGCGACGAGGTTGATCGCCTTGCGCGCAGTTCCCGGCTCGGGGCTGATGGGACATGCCTCGACGCACAGGCCGCAGCCGGTGCAGTCCTCGGTATAGACCTGCAGCGTGTAGCGCGTGTCCGGCAGGCCCGCCGCGTTGAGCGGCGCACTCGCGAACGACGGCGGTGCACCTTCCAGCATCGACGCGTCGTAGAACTTTGCGCGGATCACGCTGTGCGGGCATACGAAGCCGCAGTTCCCGCACTGGATGCAGGTCTGCGGATCCCACTCGGCGACGAGGTCGGAGATGCGTCGCTTCTCGTACGCTGTGGTACCGCTCGGCCACGTCCCGTCGACCGGCAGCGCACTCACCGGCAGGTCGTCGCCGCGGCCGGCCATCATGAGCGCGGTCACGCCGCGGACGAAGGCAGGCGCATCGTCGGGGATGAGCGGTGGTCGTGCACGCGTTGACCTGGTGCCGGCGCTGACGTCGATCTCGTGCAGATGTGCGACGGCAGCGTCGACAGCCGCCTCGTTGCGCTGGACGATGTCGGCGCCGCGCCGCGCGTACGTCTTGCGAATGGCCTGCTTGATCCGCTCGATCGCTTCGTCCTTCGGCAGGACACCGGATATCGCGAAGAAGCAGGTCTGCAGCACGGTGTTGGTGCGGCCGGGCAGCCCGGCGTCAGCAGCTACCCTGTCGGCGTTGATCGCGAACAGCCGCAGCTTCCTGCTGGCGATGGCGTCCTGGACCGGCGCGCTCAGGCTCGCCCACACCTGTTCGGCGGGCGTCGCCGTGTTCAGCAGCACGACAGCGCCCGGCTCCGCCACGGCGAGGACATCGAGCGTGTCGAGCAGGCCCTCGTGGTGAACGCCCACGAACTGCGCGGCAGTGACCAGCCAGGGCGCAGCAATCGGGTGCGGCCCGAAGCGCAGATGCGAGATCGTCGTACCGCCGGACTTCTTCGAGTCATAGACGAAGTACGCCTGCGCGTACCGGTCCTCGCCCAGGATCCTGATGGTGTTCTTGTTCGCGCCGACCGTGCCGTCCGAGCCGATGCCATAGAACACGGCGCGCACGGTGGCGCGGTCCTCGATGTCCAGTCCCGCGTCGTAGTCGATGGAGGTGCCGGAGACGTCGTCGGTGATGCCGACGGTGAACCGGCGCGGCGGCTCGGGCCGGGCCAGTGCGGCGAACACGCCGGCCACCATGCCGGGCGTGAACTCCTTCGAGGAAAGGCCGTACCTGCCACCCGTGACGCGCGGCATGCCCGGCCGCTCGCCGCCGGCGACCGCTTCGGCGAGCGCGGCAACGACGTCGAGGTACAGCGGCTCGCCGCCCGAGCCGGGCTCCTTCGTCCGGTCGAGCACCGCCACGGCACGCGCGGTCGCCGGGATCGCCGCGACGAGCTGCTCTGCCGGGAACGGCCGGTACAGCCGGACCTGCACCACGCCGACCTTCTGGCCTGTCGCGGCGAGGTGTCGCACGGTCTCGGCCGCGGTCTGCCCGCCCGACCCCATGATGACGATGACGCGGTCCGCGTCCGGCGCGCCGGTGTACTCGACCAGGTCGTAATGGCGGCCGGTCAGCGCACCGAGCTCGCGCATGACGTCGCGGACGATGCCCGGCGTCGCCGCATAGAACGGGTTGACCGTCTCGCGCGCCTGGAAATAGACGTCCGGGTTCTGCGCGGTGCCGCGGATGAACGGGCGCTCCGGGCTGAGCGAGCGCAGACGATGCTCGCGCACGAGCGTTTCCGGCACGATCGCGTGCAGCACATCGTCGTCCAGCAGGTCCACCGTGTTCAGCTCGTGCGACGTGCGGAAACCGTCGAAGAAGTGCAGGAACGGCACGCGACTGCGCAGCGTCGCGGCGTGTGCGACGAGGGCGAGGTCGTGCGCCTCCTGCACCGATGCGGACGAGAGCAGCGCGAAGCCGGTCTGCCGCACGGCCATGACGTCCTGGTGATCACCGAAGATCGAGAGTCCCTGCGCCGCGATGGAACGCGCGGCAATATGGAACACCGTCGAGGTCAGCTCGCCGGCGATCTTGTACATGTTCGGGATCATCAGGAGCAGGCCCTGCGACGCCGTGAACGTCGTCGAGAGCGCACCGCCCTGGAGTGCACCGTGCAGTGCGCCCGCGGCGCCGCCTTCGCTCTGCATCTCGATCACGGTCGGCACCGAGCCCCAGATGTTGGCGACGTCGTGACTCGACCATTCGTCGGCAAGCTCCGCCATCGTCGAGGACGGCGTGATCGGGTAGATGCTGCACAGCTCGCTCAGGCGGTATGCGACGCGCACCGCCGCTTCGTTGCCGTCGATCGTCACCCTGTCGGGCGCGGCGACCGCAGTGACACTCATCGCCGGGCTCCTGCATGGGGAAGGAACACGTTGTACGGTAGTGGATCCAGTTCGCCGATCATCTCGATCGCGTGGACCGGGCACTGGCGGGCGCACGTCGCGCAGCCCGTGCATTTGTCGTAATCGAATGCGTAGCGCTGCCCGACGCCGAGCTTGATGATCGCGTCTTCCTGGCATGAGCCGAGGCAACCGTCGCACTCGAAGCAGTTGCCGCATGAGAGGCAGCGTCCTGCCTCGAACTCCGCTTCCGTTGCGGACAGCCCGGCCATGACCTCGTCGAAGCTCCTGACCCGCGCCGCCGGATCGAGTTCCTCCTGCTCGCGACGGGCATGGTCGCCGAAATACCAGAGGTTGAGCTTGTCGAGATCGGCCTCGGGGTGCTTCGGTCGCGGCTGATACACGCCGCCGCGCAGCCATGCATCGATGTTGCGCGCCGCCTTCTTGCCGTGACCGACACCCACGGTCACGGTCCGCTCGCTCGGAACGGCGTCGCCCCCGGCAAAGACGCCGGGAGCGCCGGTCATCAGCGTGACCGGATCGACCTGCACGACATCACCGTCGAAATCGATCCCCGGCAGCGTGGCAAGGAAGCGGGTGTCACTCTCCTGGCCGAGCGCGAGGATGACCGTGTCCGCCTCGAGCGTCTCGAACTGGCCAGTCGGCCTTGGCTTGCCGTGCTCGTCCAGCTCCTGGATCTCGACCGTCAGGTCGCCCGCGCCCATCGACTTGATCGTGCGCAGCCAGTTGATGCGGATGCCCTCGGCCTCGGCGTCGGTCGCCTCCTCCTCCTGCGCGGGCATCTGCTCGCGCGTACGGCGGTACACGATGATCGTGTCGTCCGCGCCGAGCCGGCGCGCGACACGGGCCGCGTCCATCGCGGTGTTGCCGCCACCATAGACCGCGACACGGCCGAGCGAACCCGTACTCGCACCGGACTCGACGCCGCGCAGGAACGAAACCGCATCGAGGACGCGGCTCGCGTCCTGGTTGGGGATGTCCACGCGCTTCGACAGGTGCGCGCCGACAGCGACGAAGGCGGCGTCGAAACCATCGCGCTCGATCTCCAACTGCAGGTCCGTGACCGCGTGCTGCTGCTCGAACTGGACGCCGAGGTCGGCCAGCCGCGCGATCTCGGCGTCGAGGACGCTGCGGGGCAGCCGGTAGCTCGGGATGCCGTACCGCATCATGCCGCCCGGAAGCTCGCTGTTGTCCCGGACGATCACGTCGTGACCGAGCATGCTCAGGTGGTACGCGGCGGAAAGGCCGCTCGGACCGGCACCAACGACGAGAACGCGCTTGCCGGATCGGGATGGCGGACGAACGAACGTCCAGCCCTTCTCGATCGCGAGGTCGCCCAGGAAACGCTCGACGGAATGGATCGAAACCGCACCGTCCATGAAGCCGCGGTTGCAGGCAGTCTCACACGGATGGTAGCAGACCCGGCCGTGAATCGCCGGGAACGGGTTGTCCGCCGTGAGCTGGCGCCAGGCCGCCTCGTGGTCGCCGCGCTTCGCGTGGTCCAGCCATGCCTGGATGTTCTCGCCCGCCGGACAGCCGGCATTGCAGGGCGGCAAGAGATCGACGTAGACCGGCTTCTGCGTCCGGACCGGCCCGGCTCGACGCCGGCCCGACCCCAGAGATGACAGTGGAGCAATATCCCGCCGCTCGTCCATCACGACACCTCCGCCGGCCGTTTCGGGACACCCGCAGAATCCTGACTAATGCATGATATACCTCACGGATTTCCTTCCTAGAGAGCAATGGCCGCGAGTCGCCGGGTCTGCTGCTTACGCCGTGTCGGGTCTTTCCCCGCTTGACGTCGCCGCCGTCGTGGCGGTGTCGGGAGACCCCGGCGCCAAAGCAGCCGGCCATGATGCGATTCGACGGCCGCCGGGACGGGACACCACGCGACACGCTGTGATTTCGGTCACGGGCTCCGCTTGACACCCCGCGCGCCCAGCCCCACACTTCAGCCAGTAGATTGAGACTCATTCTCAACGAGTGCAATGACCGGACATAGCAAGGCCCTCACCGCCGCGGCCGCGATCCTCGCCGTGACCGCGTGCGCGGGTGACACAGACCAGGACGCGAACACCGGCGCGGCTTCGGCCGATGCTGGTGTCGTGAACGTCTACAGCCATCGCCATTACGATACGGACCAGCAGCTTTATGACCTGTTCGCCGCGGAGACGGGGATCAGGGTCAATGTCGTGACGGCCGGCGCCGACGAGCTGATTGCGCGGCTCGAGTCGGAGGGCGCATCCACGCAGGCGGACATCCTGATCACGGTGGACGCAGGCCGGCTGCATCGCGCGAAGGCGCGCGGGCTGCTGCAGCCGATCGTGTCGGAGACGCTCGAGCGGAACGTGCCGTCGCACCTGCGCGATCCGGACAACACGTGGTTCGGCATCACGCGTCGCGCGCGCATCATTGCATACGCGAAGGACCGCGTGCAGCTGTCGGAGCTTTCCACGTACGAGGCGCTCGCGGAGCCGCAGTGGCAGGGCCGTGTCACGGTCCGTTCTTCCGACAACGTCTACAACCAGTCGCTGCTCGCATCGATCATCGCACACGATGGTGCGGATTCCGCGCGTGCGTGGGCGCAGGGCATTGCGCGCAACATGGCGCGTCAGCCGAGTGGTGGTGACACGGACCAGATCAAGGCGGTCGCGGCCGGCACGGGCGATGTCGCCATCGTCAACAGCTACTACCTCGCACGGCTGCAGTCGTCGGCCGATGCGGAAGAGCAGCGCATCGGTGCGATGATCGCGGCGTTCTTCCCGAACCAGGACGGACGCGGCACGCACGTGAACGTGAGTGGCATCGGAGTGACGGCGCATGCGAAGAACCGCGACAACGCGGTGCGCCTGATCGAGTTCCTTTCGAGTCCGGACGCACAGCAGCACTTTGCGCAGGGCAACCAGGAGTACCCGGCGAATCCGGCGGTGCCGCCGTCGCTCACGCTGGCGGGATGGGGCGAGTTCCGTGCGGACACGCTGAATCTTTCCGTGCTCGGCGAGCTGAACGCCGAGGCGGTACGCATCTTCGACGCGTCGGGATGGAGATAACTCCTGCTGCGGTGATGCGTGCGCGTACACACGCGCGCATGATGCCGGCGCGATCGGTACCGGTCGCGCCGCCGCGTCGTGAGGTGCGCGAGCGCATCCGCAACCTGCCCGTGCGTGTCGGCTTCGGCCCGCGCGCCTGGGCGGTCGCGGCGCTCGTCGTCGCGAGCGTGCTGTGGATTCCGATCCTCGTGGTGGGCGCGCACGTGCTGACGCCCGCCGGCGAGACGTGGGCCCACCTCGTCGACACGGTTCTCTTCAGCTACATCGGCAACAGCGCGTTGCTCGTCGCCGGCACGGTCGCGCTCGCGTTCACGATCGGCGTCGGTGCTGCCTGGCTCGTTACCGCAACGGAGTTCCGCGGTCGCCGCATCGTCGAGAGCATGCTGATCCTGCCACTCGCGGTGCCGGCATACGTCGCTGCGTACACCTACGCAGGCATGCTCGACGTGACGGGCCCGGTGCAGCGCGTGATCCGTTCCGTCATTCCCGGGCTCGCCGACAGCGTGTTCCACGTGACGGTGGCCGGACCGCGCGCGGCCATGCTGATCTTCGCGCTCGTGCTCTATCCGTACGTGTACGTGATCGCGCGTGCGAGCTTCCGCCGCCAGTCGCGCACGGTGCTCGAGGCGTCGCGCGTGCTCGGCCGCAGCGCATGGTCCACGTTCCTGCGCGTCGCGCTGCCGCTCGCGCGTCCTGCGGTCGTCGCCGGCCTCGTGCTCGTCGCGCTCGAGGTGCTGAATGACTACGGCACCGTCCGCTTCCTGGGCGTGACCACGTTCACGACCGGCATCTTCCGCGCATGGTCCGGCATGGGCGACCTCGACGCCGCGATCCGCCTTGCCGGGATGCTGCTGCTCTTCGTGCTGGCGGTGCTGCTGATCGAGCGTGTGCAGCGTGGCCGTCGGCGCACGGACGCCGGCATCGAGACCGACATGCCGATGCGACGCTGGGAGCTGCACGGCGCACGGGGCGCCGCGGCGTTCCTGTTCTGCGCGGTGCCGATCGTGTTCGGCTTCCTGGTTCCTGTCGCGCAGCTCGGCTACTGGGCAGTGCGCACCGCGTCCAGCGTGGTCGATGCGCGGTTCATGCAGCTCATCATCAACAGTTTCTCGCTCGCGATCGGTGCCGCACTGCTCGGTGTCGGCCTCGCCCTGATCGTTGCGTACGCCGCGCGCGTCGTGAACGGCCGCGCGGTGAAAGCGGCCGCACGCGTCGCAGTACTCGGCTACTCCGTACCGGGCGCAGTGATCGCGATCGGCGTGCTCGCACCCCTCGCGGCGCTGGACCGCGGGATCGGCTTCATGAGCGCGTCCGTGTTCGGCATCTCGACGGGCATCCTGCTCGGCGGAACAGTGGCAGCGCTCGTCTACGCATACGCGGTCCGCTTCATGGCAGTCGCGTACCTGCCGATCGAGGCGGGCTTCGAGCGCGAGTGCCGTGACCTCGACGCCGCGTCGCGCACGCTCGGTGTCGGCACGACAGGTACACTGCGACGCGTGGGGCTGCCGCTCCTGCGCGCCGCACTGCTGGGCGCCGCGATCCTCGTGTTCGTGGACGTGCTGAAGGAGCTGCCCGCGACGCTCATCCTGCGGCCGTTCAACTTCGACACACTCGCAACAAAGGCGTTCCAGCTCGCATCCGACGAGCAGATCGCGGAATCCGCATCCGCAGCACTCATCCTGATCGGCGCCGGCGTGCTGCCGGTGATCGGACTGGACCGACTGCTCGGGGGGCGCACGAGCCGGTGAGCCGGCTCGTATTGCACGACGTCGGGAAGACGTATCCCGGCGCCGCGCGCGCAGCACTGCGCGCAATCGATCTCGACGTCGCGGCGGGCGAGCTGATCGGCGTTGTCGGTGAGAGCGGTTCCGGCAAGACGACGCTGCTGCGTACGATAGCGGGCCTCGAGACACCGACCACCGGCACCATCCGGCTCGGACACAGCGTCGTTTCGCGCCCGCGCGAC
>CAYLME010000048.1:0-4465 GCA_964384585.1 uncultured Gemmatimonadaceae bacterium
GGCGAGCATGGCACGGGCAAGGAAGTCGTCGCGCAGTGGCTGCACGCGGCGTCGAGGCGCGCGGACCGGCCGCTCGTCACCGTGAACGCCGGCGGTCTCTCGGAGGGCGTTGCCGAGAGCGAGTTCTTCGGGCACGTGAAGGGTGCGTTCACCGACGCGCGCACGGACCGCATCGGCTGCTTCGAGCTGGCAGACGGCGGCACGCTGTTCCTCGACGAGATCGCGAACACGTCGACGAAGCTGCAGGCCAAGCTGCTGCGCGTCCTGCAAACCGGGGACGTGCAGCGGGTCGGCAGTTCGCGCACGATCCACGTGGACGTGCGGGTAATCGCCGCGACGAACGCGGACATCCGGGTCGAAGTAAAGGAAGGCCGTTTCCGCGAGGACCTGCTCTACCGGTTGAACACGGTCGAGATCGCACTGCCACCGCTCCGCGATCGCGGCGACGACGTGCTGCTCCTCGCCGGCCATTTCCTGGGCGAGTACGCACGCAGGTACGATCGCAAGTTCGCCGGATTCGACGGCGCGGCGCAGCAGGCGTTGCGGGCACATACGTGGCCGGGCAACGTGCGCGAGCTGGCGCACGCGGTCGAACGAGCGGTGCTCATGGCACCGGGCGAGCGCATTACTGCGAAGGACCTGGGCCTCCAGCAGCGCGAGGCGAGTCGCGGTGAGGACGAGCTGACGCTGGAAGAGGCGGAGCGTGCCTTCATCCGGAAGGTGCTGGCGAAGCACGGCGGCAATGTGCAGGCGGCGGCGGAACAGCTCGGCATGAGTCGGAGCGCGCTGTACCGGCGCATCCAGCAGCACGGGCTGTAGTCCCGTCTACCGCTCGAAGATCCACCGCCGCATCTCCGCCCAGCTCGGCTCCTTGCCATACATCAGCATCGCCATCCGAAAGATCCGTCCCGCCGCCGTGCGCAGCAACACGATGCTCGCGGCCAGCAGCAGGAGTGAAATCCCCACCTCGAACCAACCCACGTCGCTCGTCATCATGCGCGCCGGCATCGCGGCGGGCGACGTCGCAGGAAACAGGCTCAGGAACCGGCTGAGTCCGCTGTCCGGCGAGCCGGGCACCATGTAGGCGAGGACCGTGGCGAAGACGGGCAGCATGAGGAACGAGCCGCGCGCTGAATGCTGCGGATCGTCGATCGTTGCAGCGATGGCACCGAAGAACGCGAACCAGAAGAACAGGCCGAATACGGCGAACAGCAGGATCAGGACGATCGTGCCGGGGTCGCCGAGTGACTGGGGCAGTGTCATCGGGTCACCGCCGAACATGGCGCGCGAGATCAGGAACACCGCGGCGAACGCGACGACCTGCACGAGCACACCCATCAGACTGACCAGCATCAGCCCGAGGATCTTGCCGTCGATCCAGGCCTGCGGCAGGATCGCCGAGATGACCTGCTCGGTCACGCGGATCTGCTTCTCGCCAGTGATGCTGCCGAAAACGTAGCTCATGCCTACGAAGACGGTGAACAACATGAGCGAGATCACGATAATCACCGTCAGTCGTCCGCCACGCCCCTCGCCGGCGCCGGTCGCCGTGTAGGTCACCTCCAGCGCAGGCGGCGCCAGGATGTTCTCGACCTGGTCGCGGCTCAGGCCCGCACTCGCGATCATCTGCTCGCGCCGGGCGCTCGTGACCAGCGCGTGCACGCCGCCAGCCCAGTCTGCCTCGCGACGCAGCACCAGCTCGACGTCGTCAGGGCTGTGCACGATGAGCAGCCCGTCGAACACTTCATCGTTCACCGCGTCGCGGAGCTGCTGCTCGTCGGAGCGTGGGCGGGCGACGAACGTGTACTCACCGGCGCCGGCACTGCTGACCGGCAGCACGTCGTCGCCCATCACGGCGATCGTCCGGACGCGGTCGTCGTCGCCGTCATTCAGGCGCGGCAGGATCACGAAGGCGCCAACGACCACCATCGTGACCAGCATGCCGACGACCTGCTGCTTCCACTTGATGTAGCGCTGGAACTCCCAGCGGGTGACGGCCATCGTCGCTCGCCAGTACGTCATACACGCTCCTCGTCGTGGCGGGCGATCGAGCGCACGTAGACGTCGTGCAGGGTGACGGGATGGGATTCGAGCTCGCGGACGTTCAGTCGCGTGCCGATCTGCGCCAGCACGGGCGAAAGCTCCAGCTCGTCGGGCACGAAGACCTCGAGCACGTCGTCCGCCACCTTCTGCACCTCGATGCCGGGGATGCTGCCATCGAAGCTCACGGGCGCCGCTTCGGCGAGGGTGACGAGCAGGCGACGTCCGGTCGTCCAGCGACGTTGCACGGCCGGCAGCGTCCCGCTCAGCACGGCCTGCCCGCGGTTCAGCACGAGGATGCGGTCGGCGATGCGCTCGACCAGCTGCATCTGGTGCGCGGAAATCACGATGGTCGTTCCGTCAGCGCGCAGCTCGCGGAACAGGTCGAGAAAGAAGTCCTGGTTGAGCGGGTCGAGTCCGGAGAACGGCTCGTCGAGCACGGCGAGGACGGGCGCGTGCAGGATCGCGCTGATGAACTGGACCTTCTGCTGGTTCCCCTTGGAGAGCGCCTTGAGCGGCTCGCCGGCGCGGTCGGACAGCTTCATGCGCTCGAGCCATGTCACGGCTGCATCGCGCGCCGCGCGTCGTGACATCCCGCGCAGTGCGCCGAAGTGCACCAGCGTGTCGAGCACCTTCACGTCGGGATAGAGGCCGCGGTCCTCGGGCAGGTAGCCGATCTCGTGCGGTGCGGGGCGCGACTCGTAGCCATCGAACGTGATGCTGCCGATGTCGGGCTCCATGAGCCCGAGCACCATGCGGAGCAGGGTGGTCTTGCCGGCGCCGTTGGGGCCGAGCAGCGCGAAGATCTCGCCGCGGGCGACGTCGAACGAGACGTCGTCGACGGCGGTGACCGTCGCATACTGCTTCGTGATCCGGTCCACGGTGATCATGCGATCGGCTCCGATGTGTGAAATGGCGTCCGGCCGGGCCGGTACAGCAGCGCGACGGCGCCCCTACAATGCCCGCCGCGGAGTCCGGCGACAACCCGCCTGACGCGTTCTCTGGTGCGGCCCCCGCACCTCCCCTAGCTTGCGACACTCGGCTCCGTCGCGTCCGCGGCGACCCGGACGTCCCGGAAACGAACACCGCAGCGTGGATCCACTCATCCCCCGGCACAGTCCGTGACCCCTCGCAGCCGCTTCCGCGGCCTCGAGCACGCCGTCGTCCGCAACGTCCTGCTGGGGGGGCTGCCCGCCGTCGCTGCCGCGCTCTGGCTGCTGTGGACGCACGACACGTCGACCGAGCTGCGCTGGACGCTGACGCTCTTCCTTCCTGCGTTCTGGATCGGTGCCGCGATGAGTGCCTACTCGCGGACGGTCCGCCCGCTGCAGCTCCTGCAGAACCTGCTTGGCGCACTGCGCGAGGGCGACTATTCGCTGCGAGGAGCGGGCGCGCACGCGGGCGACCTGCTCGGCGACGTCATGGGCGAGGTCAACGAGCTGGGGGAGACGCTGCACCGGCAGCGGCTGGCCGCCGTCGAGGCGACAGCCCTGCTCTCGAACGTCCTCGCCGAGATCGAAGTCGCGATCTTCGCGTTCGATGCGGACGGCGAGCTGCGTCTCGTGAACCGGGCGGGCGCATCGCTCGTCGGGTCGGTCCCCGATGCGCTCATCGGTCGCACGGCGGAGGAGATCGGGCTGGCGGAGTACCTCGAGGGTCCGTCCGCACAGACTCTCGATCACGCGTTCCCGGGCGCGACAGGCCGATGGGAGCTGCGTCGCTCGGAATTCCGACAGGACGGCCGGCCCCACCAGTTGATCGTGCTGGGTGACGTGACGCGCGCGCTGCGCGAAGAGGAAAAGCTCGCATGGCAGCGCATCGTGCGTGTGCTCTCGCACGAGATCAACAACTCGCTCGCGCCGATCCAGTCGATTGCGCGCTCCGTGCGTCGCATTCTCGAGAAGGAGCTGGTTCAGAGCGAGCGCGTCGCGGACGTCGAGGAGGGGCTCGACGTGATCGCGAACCGATCGGAAGCGCTGGCGCGGCTGATGTCGGAGTACGCGCGGCTGGCGCGCATGCCGGCGCCGAAGCCGAAGCCGATGCAGGTCCGGGCGCTGGTCGAGGGTGTTGCGGACCTGGAAACGCGGCTGGACGTGCAGGTCAGGGTGCCCGACGATGACCCGGACGTCGTCATCGAAGCGGACCGTGCGCAGCTCGAGCAGGCGCTCATCAACCTGCTGCGCAACGCGGCCGACGCATCGCTCGAGACCGGCGGCGCGGTGGCGATGACGTGGCGCACGGACCCGCGCAGCGTCGTGATCGTCATCGAGGACGAGGGCAGGGGTCTCGACGCGACTGCCAACCTGTTCGTACCCTTCTTCACCACGAAGCCGACAGGTTCCGGCATTGGCCTCGCATTGAGCCGTCAGATCACGGAGGCGCATGGCGGCTCGCTGCTGCTCGAGAACCGGCGCGACCGGCGCGG
>CAYLME010000048.1:4565-21158 GCA_964384585.1 uncultured Gemmatimonadaceae bacterium
TCAAGCGACACGCGGCAGAACCTGCGCATCCTCGGGCGCTACCTGGTCGTCGTCGCGGTCATGGTCATCGTTTACTCGGTGCTCTTCCACGTGATCATGGTGATGGAAGGGCAGAGTCACTCGTGGTTGAGCGGGTTCTACTGGACGCTCACCGTGATGTCCACGCTCGGGACCGGCGACATTACGTTCCACAGCGACTTCGGCAGGTTCTTTTCTCTCGCCGTTCTGCTGTCCGGCGTCGTCGTGCTGCTCATCCTGCTGCCGTTCACGTTCATCGAATTCTTCTACGCACCGTGGCTCGAGGCACAGCGGCAGCGCCGGGCGCCCCGTGTGCTGCCTCCCGGAACGCAGGGCCACGTGCTGATCACGGACGACGAGCCGGTTGCACTTGCCCTGATCGAGCGGCTGCGCTCGCACGAGCGCTCGTACTACCTGATCGAGCCGGACCTCACCCGTGCGCTCGAGCTGCACGACCAGGGGTTCCAGGTCGTGGTCGGCCAGCGCGACGACCTGGAGACGTACCGCCGCGCGCGCGCCGACGAAGCGGCGATGATCGTCGCAACGGGCGACGATTACATGAACACGAACGTCGCATTCACGGTGCGCGAGCTGGATCCGTACGTGCCGATCATCGCGTTCGCCCGTTCGACGGACTCGTACGACGTGCTCGAGCTGGCGGGTGCGTCGCACGTGCTCAAGCTGACGGAGATGCTCGGACAGTCGCTCGCGCGGCGCAGTGTCGCAGGCGACATCCGCGCGAACATCATCGGCCGCTTCGGCCAGCTGGTCATCGCGGAGGCGCCCGTCGCTGGCACACCGATGGTCGGCAAGACGCTGGGCGACGGCTGGCTGCGCAACGCGACCGGCCTAACTGTCGTCGGCCTCTGGCGGCGCGGGACGTTCGTCGTGCCGTTGCCGGACCAGCCGCTCGAGGCGTCCACCGTCCTCGTGCTGGCCGGCACCGTCGAACAGCTCAACAAGTTCGCCGAATTGACGGCGATCTATCACCTCGGCGATGCGCCGGTCCTGATCCTGGGCGGCGGCCGGGTCGGGCGTGCTGCCGCGCTCGCACTGGCATCGCGCGGTATCGACTACCGCATCGTCGAGAAGGAGCAGTCGCGTGTGCGCATCCCCGGCAAGACGGTCGTCGGCTCGGCAGCGGATCGCGACGTACTGAATACGGCCGGCATCGAGAGCGCGCCCACCGCGATCGTGACGACGTCGGATGACGCGACCAACATCTATCTCACGATCTACTGCCGGAAGCTGCGGCCGGACATGCAGATCATCAGCCGCTCCAATCTGGAGCGGAACGTGTCCACGCTGCACCGCGCGGGTGCGGACTTCGTGATGTCGTACGCATCCATGGGTGCGAACGCCGTCTACAACCTGCTCGAGCGGGATGACCTGCTGATGATCGCGGAAGGACTCGACGTCTTTCGCACGCCCGTGCCGCCGTCACTCGTTGGAAAGACGCTCGCGGAGAGCGGGATCCGCGAGAATACGAGCTGCAGCGTCGTCGCGATCGAGCAGGACGAGCACGTGATTGTGAATCCGCCGCCGGACATCGTGCTCTCGGGCGAGGAAGGTACGGAGCTGATCCTGATCGGTACGACGGAGGGGGAGAGGCGGTTCCTCAAGACCTTCGGCAGGCCCACGGAGACCGAGGCGAAATGACAGAAGCCCACGGATCCGGCTGCGATCCGTGGGCTTCCTCGTTCGCTCCGGCGAACCAGCGTGTCAGGTCGTCGGTGGTCCGATCTCCACCTGGATCGCCTGTGCCGAGATCAGGTCCGCGGTCAGGATCCCCCGCAGCTCATACAGTTCCGCCTCGAGGTCCGCATCCTCCACGATCGGGAGCAGATCGTCATCGATGTAGCCGATGGCGTCCTCGTGCAGTGTGATCAGAGCATCGATGAAGTTCCGGTCGAACTCCTCACCAGTCATGACGGAGAGGTAGTTACGGAGCTGGTTGGTCCGGCCCAGGATGTACTGGGAAAGGTCGGACTCCCGTGCCGTCAAGCCCAGGTCGAAAAAGGCGTCGAACTGGGCTTCCTGGTGCGCGGCGATGCTGTCCGCCAGCGCGAGGATGTCGGCGTTCTCGCTGTCTTCCGCGAAGAGCGCCACATTGTAGAGCTGCTGAGAGATACGGACGCCGACGGCGAACACGTGCTCGTCAGTGATATCCACGTCGGTCGGACTGCTGTCGCCCAGGCAGCCGGTCGTGGCCAGCGCGCCGAACGCGAGCATGGCCATGCCGACGATCCGGCCGATTCGCAACTGCTGCATACTGCCTCCTGTTCGTATCGATTGCGCCGTACCGCGGCGCATGTATGTGCCGGGGGCGCAATTTGGGCGCCATCACCCGATCTCGAAAGCGCGGGGGACCGTGAGAGGAACGCCCGAAGCGTGCCTCTGATGGACACTCCTGTGACGACTGGCCCCTGCGGAAGCCGACATTCGAGCGCTGTCCACCCGGCCACCGGTCGCTGTGCCGTCATCTGCCGGCGGCCGGGGCCCCCGGCGCAGGATGCTGAAGGATCGGGCGACAGCCGGCACCCGGCAGAGCGCCGCCGATGCACGGGAGCGCTCGCAGCCCAGGTCGCCCGGTGTCCCGTTTTCGCGGCGCCGGCGCTGATTCCGTATAATCCTCCCGGAAAAACGATCCCCGGAGAACCGTATGCAACGAATAGCTCTCCTCGCGGCCGTCGCGCTCGTGTTTCCCGCCACGCCCGCTGCCGCGCAGCAGGTGCGTGTAGAGGCGGAGACGTTCGAGCTGTCGAACGGCCTGACCGTGATCCTGCATCGTGACACTACGACGCCCACGATCGCGACCAACATCTGGTATCATGTCGGCTCCTCGCACGAGCGGCCCGGCCGAACCGGCTTCGCGCACCTCTTCGAGCACATCATGTTCGAAGGGTCGAAGAACGTGCCGGAGGGGAAGATCGACGAGTGGTTCGCCGAGGTCGGGGGCGCGCCCAACGGCTCGACGTCGCCGGACCGCACCAATTACATGCAGAGCTTCGCCAGCAACGCGCTTGACATGGCTCTCTACATCGAGAGTGACCGCATGGGCTGGCTGCTGGACGCGATGTCGCCGGCGAGCGTTGACGGACAGCGTGACATCGTCAAGAACGAACGTCGCCAGAGCTACGACAACAGGCCCTACGGCCTCGCGGACCAGATCATCACGGAAGCGCTCTACCCGTCCACGCATCCGTACTCGTGGCCGGTGATCGGCTACATGGACCACCTTTCGGCGGCCGCGTACCAGGACGTGGTGGATTTCTTCCGCACGTACTACGCGCCCAACAATGCCTCGCTTGCGATCGCCGGTGACATCGACCTGGCCGAGGCGAAGCGACTTGCGACGAAATGGTTCGCAGGGATCCCGGGCGGCTCGGCAGTTCCGGCGCTGGAGGCGACGCCGCCCGTGGTCAGCACACAGCAACGCCTGCTGCTCGAGGACCGCGTACAGCTTCCGCGGCTGTACCTGACGTGGGTCTCGCCGCGCGGCTACGGCGAAGGCGACGCCGCGATGGACGCGCTTGCACAGTTGCTGACGGGTGGCAAGAACTCACGCCTGTATCAGCGGCTCGTATATGACATGCAGATTGCCGACGACGTGCGCGCGTTCCAGCGCGGCACGCGCCTGAACGGCGAGTTCCGCATCATGGCGACCGCGCGTGCGGGTCGCACGCTGGCCGAGATCCACGACGTGATCATGGAAGAGATCGCGCGCGTGCAGGGAACCCCGCCCGATGCGCGTGAGGTCGAGCGCATCCTGAACCAGAACGAGATCGCGTTTCTCGAGCGGCTCGAGTGTGTGGCGACCAAGGCGGACATGCTGAACGAGTACCTGTTCTATACCGGTGACCCCGAGTACTTCGAGGAAGACCTCGAGCGTTATCGCGCGCTGACACCGGCAGCGTTGAGCGACGCCGCACGCCGCTGGCTGCAGCCTCAGAACGCGATCGTACTGAGCGTCGTGCCCGCCGGCCGGCACGAGCTGGCGGTGCCGGACAGCCGCGCGGTAGACAACCGGAACCTCGAGCAGTCGCCCACGGCGCGGAAGGAGGCATCGTGACGATGCAGCATGATGCGGCGGCAGCCGCGCGTCCGGTGCGCATGCGGCGCCGGCTCACCTCGCGCTCGGCGCTCGGCGCGCTCCTGCTGGCAGCAGGCTGTGCGAGTGCAGCACCGCCGGTCCTGCAGGGGCCACCGCCCACGACCGAACCGTCGCGGCCGTACCCGGTGCAGGCGAGCGAGATGCTCGCGGTCGATCGCTCCGTGCGGCCTGTGCCGGGCGACCCGCCCGAACTGTCATTGCCGGACGCGATGACGCTCAGTCTTGCGAACGGACTGAACGTGGTCGTGATCGAGAAGCGGGACATCCCACTCGTGCAGGTGAACCTGCTGGTGCGCGCAGGCAGTGTGCTGGATCCGCAGAATCTGACCGGCCTCGCGACGCTGACAGCAGACATGCTGGACGAAGGTGCCGGCGGCAGGAGCGCACTCGAGATCGCGGATGCGTTCGAGATGCTCGGCGCACGTTTCGGTGTCGGCGCGGGACTGCATCATGCCCAGCTCACGCTGCGTGTGCCGGTCGCACGCGTCGAGCAGGCGCTCGCGGTGGCTGCCGACGTCGCACTGCGTCCGGCCTTCCCCGCGGCGGAACTGGAGCGCCTGCGCGCCGAGCGGATGACGTCGCTGATCCGCGCGCACGACGAGCCGAACGCGATAGCGAATACGCTCGCAATGCGCGAGCTCTTCGGTGCGGAGCACCCATACGGTCGTGACGTGACCGAGGCCGCAGTGCGCGCCACGGACATCGACGCAGTGCGTGGCTTCTGGCAGCAGTGGTGGCGACCGAACAACGCCACGGTCATCGTCGTCGGCGACATCGATGCAGCACGTGCGCGCACGCTCGTCGAGACGGCGTTCGGCGGATGGCAGCGCGGCACGGCGACGCCGTCGCAGGTCGCGTCCGCCACACAGGTGCAGGGCCGCACGATCCACCTGGTGGACAAGCCGGGCGCCGCGCAGTCCGTCATCATCATCGGCCGCATCGGTGTTGCGCGGTCCTCGCCCGACTACTACGCGCTCCAGGTCATGAATACGGTACTGGGCGGGCAGTTCACGTCGCGGCTGAACCAGAACCTGCGCGAGACGCACGGCTACGCGTACGGCGCGTCGTCGTCGTTCGACTTCCTGCCGGCGCCGGGACCGTTCACTGCACGGGCCGCGGTGCAGACCGCAGTAACGGGCGCAGCACTGCGCGAGTTCTTCAACGAGCTCGAAGGTATCCGCGAGCCGATCCCGGTCGACGAGGTCGAGCGCGCGAAGAACTACCTTGCCATGCGCTATCCGGCCCAGTTCCAGTCCGTTGCCGGGATCGCTGCCGAGGCTGGCGACGCCGTCCTCTACGAGCAGCCGCTGTCCGCGCTCGACGAGACCGTCGAGCGGATACTGGCAGTCACGGCAGCGGACGTCGAGCGTGTCGCACGGCGGTACATCGACCCGGCCAACGTGGACATCATCATCGTCGGCGATCGCACTGTCATCGAGCAGCAGGTCCGCGAGCAGAACCTGGGGGAGTTGGTCGTGCTCGAGGTGACCGACGTGCTCGGACCGGTGCCGACACCGCAGTAACGGCGAATGCTGAGGCGCCCACCGTGTGCGCAGCGTCTGGTTGCGCTGCGCACCGTGGAGCGCTGAGGCGATATTCTCGACAAGGAGCGTGTGGTGACTGCAGTCGTACGAAAGACTGGATGGATATTCCTGCTCGCCGCGTGCGCCGCGCCTGTGGCGCAGCCGGCCGCCGCACCGGTTGCGCCGCCCGAAGCAGGCCGTGTGGCGGTCGGCACGAACGGCGCCGTATCGTCCGCGAGTCCACTCGCGAGCGAGGCCGGGCTCGAGATGCTGCGGGCCGGTGGCAATGCGGTCGATGCTGCGGTCGCGACGGCGTTCGCGATCGGCGTGGTCGAGCCGCACATGTCCGGCCTCGGCGGCAGCGGTGCAATGCTGATCTGGCGCAATGATGCCCGGCGTGCGGAGTACCTGGACTTCTATGCGATGCAGCCGGTGCTGCGCTTCCGCGGGCATACCGGCTACGACGGCGGCGCGGACCTGCGCATTGTCGGTGTGCCGGGCAACGTCGCAGGACTGCTGGCCGCGCACGAGCGGTTCGGTCGCCTGCCACGCGCGCAGGTCATCGGACCGGCGATCCGGCTGGCGGAGGAAGGCTTCCCGGTCGGCCAGATCCTGGCAGGCTTCATCCGCTCGGATTCCGCCAAGCTCGCCCGCTTTCCGGAAGGGTACCGGCGCATGCTGCCGGGCGATCGGCCGCTCGGCGTCGGCTCGGTGCTGCGCAACCCGGAACTCGGCAGCGCCTTGCGCCACATCGCGAGCGGCGGTGCGGACGCCTTCTATCGCGGTGCACTCACCGACGGGATCGTGCGCGTGATGAATGACGGCGGTCACCCCGTCAAGGCAGAAGACTTCGCCGAGTTCGAGCCGCTCTGGAAGCGGCCGTTGTGCATCGACTATCGCGGCATGCAGGTGCTGTCGGCGCCGGCACCGCAGACCGGCGCGCAGGTGCTGCACACGCTGCAGCTGCTCGAGGCACACGATGTCGCCGCCGCCGGACTGCCAACGCGCAGTGCGCGCGCGTTCGACATCCTGACGTCCGCACTGCGCGTTGGCATGGCGGACAACCGGAACGCGAACGACGACCCGCGCTGGCGCACGCTGCACCAGGCCGGACGCGTCTCGCCTGCGTTCGCGCAGCGGCGCGCTGCCCTCGTGGGTGCCGGCACTGCGCCCGATACCATCGCGACGGTGTCGGCCGCGGAGCATGACGGCGCAGCTCCGGAAACCGGCTGCGCCCGCTTCGAGCCGTACGACTCGCGTACGTCGGCAACCGATATGCGCGGCGCGTTCGAGGTCGGTGTCGTACCTGGAACAGCCGTCGTACTCGCAACCGAGGCAGATGCCACCTACGAAACGGGCGAAACCACGCACCTGTCCGTGGTGGACGGCGAGGGCAACGCTGTCGCGCTCACGCAGACGAACAGCACCGTGTTCGGCAGCGGTGCATGGGTGCACGGGTTCTTCCTGAACGACAGCGGCTACATCTTCCGCAGCGAGGAAGCGCTCGCTGACCCGGCAGCGCGCTGGCGTACGCGCACGACGACGATCGCACCGACGATCGTGATGGAGGGGAACGACGTGGACCTCGTCATCGGCGCCCCGGGCGGTGGCCGAATCCCGACGGAGATCGTGCAGACGATGGTCTACCTGCTGGACTACGGAATGGACCCGCTCGATGCGGTGCGGATGCCGCGCATCTACCCGTCGGCGCAGAATCCGCGGGTCCAGCTCGAGCACGGCTTCGCTGCGAGTGTGCTGCAGGACGCACGGCGCATGGGCTACGACCCGGTTCCGCCGGCGCCCGGCTACGCGCGGTTGTATTTCGTGAAGCGTGTGGACGGTCGCTGGGTGGCCGTCGCCGATCCGCGCCACGACGGCGAGGCGCGCGCGTTCTGAGCGAGCGTGGCCGCGGCCTCAGTTGTTCGAGGTCGCGGCGTGCTCCTCGATCTTTTGCGTGATCTCGCGCAGTGTGAACGGTTTCGACAACACCGGAATCGCGTGCTCGACACCCTGCTGTACCGCCTCGCTCGCAGGATCTCCCGTCATGAACACCAGTCGGCGCACCACGTCACTCGCACCCCGCTGATGCAGCTCGCGCAGCAGCCTGTCACCGCTCATTCCCGGCATCCGTATGTCGGACAGGATGACGTCGAAGCCGGTTGATGCGATGCGTTCCAGAGCGGCGCTGCCGTCCTCGGCGGTCTCGACGGTGTGCCCGCGGCGCTGCAGGTGACGCACCAGTGCCAGGCGGATGGCGGCCTCGTCATCGACGATGAGCACGCGCAGCGGCTGCACGCTGGTGGCTGCGTCCACCGGCGGGGCAGGCGCCACAACGGCGTCGTTGCCTTCGCGCGCAAACGGCAGCAGTACGGCGAACGCGGAGCCGCGGCCCTCGATGCTGTTGACGGAGATCCGGCCGCCATGTTCGCTGATGATACTGTGCACCAGGCTCAACCCCAGCCCCGTGCCTTCGCCCGGTGACTTCGTCGTGTAGAACGGGTCGAAGATGTGCTCGACCACGTGTTCAGGAATACCACTGCCGTTGTCGATGATTTCGAACGCCACACCTGCCCGGGTCGCCGCGCTGGTGATCGTCAGGAGCTTGTCCGGACGGTCGCTGGCGTCCAGCGCGTGCGACGCGTTCACGACCAGGTTCAGCACGACCTGTTCGATCTCGCTCGGCACGCCGCGCGCCGGGGGCAGGTCCTGCTCGAGCTTGAGCCGCACGTCGATGTTGCTCGTCTCGAGAGCGTAGCGACGTACCCGCAGCACGTGCTGGATGATGTCGTTGACATCGATCGGCTGCAGGTCGCGGTTCTTCACGTCCTGGCTCTCGCGCGCGAGCAGGCGCAGGTCGGAGACGATCTTCGCGACGCGTGCGGTCTCGCGACGCAGTGTTTCAAGCGCGTCGCGGTCTTCGCTGGACCGCTCCTCGCCAAGCATCAGTTCGACGAAGCTGCCGATCGCCGTCAACGGGTTGTTCAGCTCGTGTGCCACGCCGCCGACGAGAGTGCCGAGGCCCGCCAGTCGCTCGGTGCGGCGGAGCTGCAACTCGCGCTCGACCTGGTCAGTGACGTCGCGTGCGAGCAGGATCGTGACCTGGTGGTGACCGAGCTCGATACGGCGGGCCACGATCTCGAGCGGTACGACGCTGCCATCGCGCAGGATCGACGTGCGCCCGCGCCAGGCGCCGCTGCCGAGCAGGTCATCGCGGACCGCACGGCGCTCATCGAGTGTCGTCTCCTCGGCAAGCAGCGCCTGGAGCCCGGCCCGGCTCGTTCCGCGAGCAGCTGTAAGCTCCTGGAACGAATCATTCGAATAGAGGACGCTGCCGTCGTCGCGCTCGATGCACACGGCATCGGGCAGGCGATCGAGCGCCTCGGCGAGCATGCGGATGCGCTGGTCGCGCTCGACTTCAAGGGTGATGTCGCGGGCGATG
The DNA here is from genome assembly GCA_964384585.1 of uncultured Gemmatimonadaceae bacterium. Taxonomy (GTDB): domain Bacteria; phylum Gemmatimonadota; class Gemmatimonadetes; order Longimicrobiales; family RSA9; genus DASTYK01. The sequence goes on from CAYLME010000048.1 coordinate 13,660, forward strand.
CCGTGCATGCCTTCGACGCGGCCCCCGTTGGTCATGGTGGTTGCAGCAGCCGATATCATTCGGCGCTCGCCGTTCGGCAGACGTATGGCCAGGTCCAACGTGATGTCATCAGCCTCGCCCGTGAGCATACGCTGGAACGCGGCCGCAGCGTCGTCGCGGCTCTCGGGGGCGATGATCTCCATGAACGGACGGCCGAGCATCTTCTCGGCCACGAGGCCCAGCAGGTCCTCGGCGGCCGGATTCAACTCTGTGAACAGGCCATTGACGTCCATGGTGTAGACCGCGTAGGGCGACGTCGTGATCAGCCGGCGGTAGTGTTGCTCGGCCGACTCGATGCGCTGCGTCGCCAGGACACGCTCGGTGATGTCGTCCGCGATGCCGGCCATACGGTAGACGCGGCCGGTCGGGTCCGGGACGGGAAAACCGCGATCGTGGATCCAGCGGATCTCGCCATCAGGCCGGACGATGCGGTAGGTGACTTCGTACTCCTGACCGCGATGCTCGGCCATGTAACTGGCGACGCGCTCGCGGTCGTCCGGGTGCAGCGCGTCGCGCCACGAAGAGCGTCGCTCGTACAACTCGGCAGTCGGGCGACCCCACACGCGCTCGTAGGACGGACTCACGTACAGCAGCGCGCCTTCATACGCGTTGATCCAGAAGACCTGCTGGATGTGCGTGACGAGCTGTCGGAATCGCTCCTCACTGTCGGCGAGCGCTTCCTCGCGCCGCTTCGAGGCGGTCACGTCCATCCACGAGCCGACCACGCGTGTGCTCCGGAGATCCGGGCCCGGCTCCCACCGCACCTGTTCGTGAATCCAGCACTCGCTGCCATCGTCGCGGAAGAAGCGATACTCGCCGTCCCAGCATCCTTCCGGCTTGCGCCGCGCCTCGCGGACCCAGTCCATCTTGAGGTCATCGGGATGCACGTGCTCCAGCCACCAGCCGCTGACGAGTGTTTCCTCAGGGCTGAAGCCGAGGATCGATACGATGTTAGCGCTCACCCAGGTCGGTACGAACCGCCCGTCCACCAGCGCGCCGGTGTATACGACCGCCGGCGCAGCGGCGAGCGCCTGCTCGAGCTGTGACTCCGTCAGCGGTTCAGTCCTGCCTGGATCCACGTGTGCTGCCTCTTCACATCAGTCTGGGGGATCCCTCAATCTAACGAATTGTGGCCCGGGCGGGGACTTTGAGTGGTCAGGCGGGTGATTTCCAGGCGGACGCGTGCCCGAAAGCCCGTACTGTGGCATAACAAATTGCGCCACTGCGATGCTGCGAAGCGAGTCTCTGACCGTTTCGGGTGCTGTCGGGCCGCACTATTATCGACGATCCCACACGACCCCAAGGAGGCATAGTGCGCCGTCCTCTGCACCTGATCGTGCTGCCGCTCGTGCTTGCGACCGTCAGCACTGCCGCCGCCCAGCAGGCCTACGTTCCGCCGCCGGGATCCTGGGAACACCGCGACCCCGCGCAGGTCGGGATGCGGGCCGACCGGCTGGCGGAGGCCGTGCGGTTCGCGCAGGCGAACGAGTCGTCGGCGCCACGAGATCTCGAACTCGCGCATTACATGTCCTTCGGCCGCGAGCCGTTCGGCGACGCCGTCGGCCCGTTCAAGGAGCGCGGGCCGCAGACCGGGCTGATCATCCGGAACGGGTATATCGTGGCCGAATGGGGAGACCCGGCACGCGTGGACATGACGTTCAGCGTGACGAAGAGCTTCGTCTCGACCGTGGTCGGGCTGGCCTATGACCGCGGCCTGATCCGCGACGTGCATGACACGGTCGCGGCTTACATGGCACCCGTGCTGGGCGCCGACCATTCCGTGCATGCCGCCGAGGGCGGCCGCAACCGCTTCGGCTCGACCACAACGTTCGACCTGTTCGACTCGCCGCACAATCGCCGCATCACGTGGGACCACCTGCTGCGCCAGACAAGCGACTGGGAGGGCACGCTCTGGGAGAAGCCGGAGTGGGCGGACCGGCCGGCGCGCGAGACCGCGACCTGGCTGACGCGCGAGCGTGTGTCACCAGGCAGCGTCTACGAGTACAACGACACGCGCGTGAACGTACTCGCACTTGCGGCACTCAATGTCTGGCGCGAGCCGCTGCCCGACGTGCTGCGCAAGCACGTGATGGACCCGATCGGTGCGTCCGCGACGTGGCGCTGGTTCGGCTACGAGAACTCCTGGGTGGTGCTGGACGGACAGCGCGTCCAATCCGTCAGCGGCGGCGGTCACTGGGGTGGCGGCATGTTCATCAGCGCGTACGACCAGGCACGCTTCGGCCTGCTCACATTGCGCGACGGCCGCTGGGGCGAGCAACAGGTACTGTCGCAGGAATGGCTGCGCATGGCACGCACACCGACACCGGTGCAGCCGACGTACGGCTTCATGAACTTCTTCCTGAATACCGGACGCGAGTTGTACGCGAGCGCGCCAGAGCAGGCCTTCGCGCACCTGGGCAACGGCACGAACCTGGTCTATTGCGATCCTGTGAATGATCTCGTGGTGGTCGCACGCTGGATCGACAACCAGCAGATCGACGCGTTCCTGTCACGCGTCCTCGCCGCAATCGATACGCAGGCCGCGCGTTGAGATCCACGGGACGTCGTGTGCCGAAGCGAATGCGGCGGTCGCCATGAGCGGCGGTGAACACCAGCGCCAGGCCACGTTCGTGCTGGCACGGCTCGAGAAGCAGGCGCTCATCTGGCTTGCCGCGCGGCTGCCAGCGCGCATGATGCCCGACCACCTGACACTCATCGGCATCCTCGGGGCGACGATGGTGGGCACGGGCTACATGTTGTCGGTGCGCCACGAAAACTGGCTGCTGCTCGCCATCGCCGGCCTCGTCGTGAACTGGTTCGGCGACAGCCTCGACGGCACGATCGCCCGCTACCGCCAGATCGAACGGCCGCGCTACGGCTTCTACCTCGATCACCTGACGGACGCTTACTCCACCATAATGATCGGCGTCGGGCTTGGCCTTTCGCCCTATATGCTGCTGTCCGTCGGGATGGCGATCGTCATCGCATACCTGGTGCTGTCCATCAACGTGTACCTCGAAACGCACGTGTTCGGCCGGTTCGAGGCAGCATACGGTGCACTCGGCCCGACGGAGGTCCGCATCCTGCTGATCATCCTGAACCTGGCCGCTCTGCTGTCGATCCCGGTGCGCTTCAGCGTACTCGGCGTGCGGATGAGCCTGTTCGACGTCGTCGGGCTCAGCATCGTCGGCGGCATGGCAGTTCTGCTCGCACAGCGCGTGACCCGGAACTTGCGCGTGCTGGCGGCGGCAGAGCCACCGGGTCGCAAAACGAAAGGCGGATGATGGATGACAGGGAAGCGCGTCCTGATCGCTGACCATGACGACGCCGTGCGCTCACAGGCACGCGATGCACTCGAGGCCGCTGGCTTCGAGGTGCTCGTTGCCGACGTCGGACGGCAGGGGGTCTACCTGGCCGAGCGAAGGCAGCCGGACGTGGTGCTGGTCGGGATGGAGATGCCCGACATCGACGGGCCGCGCATCCTGCGCGAGCTGCGCGCCAATCCCTCCACGCGCGACATACCCGTGGTATTCCTGCTGACGGTCGATGAGCCGGTGCCGCAGGGCGAAGGCGTGGCCGGCGCCATCACGCTTCCGCTCGATACCGGGTCGCTCACGTCACACCTGCAACACCTGCTCGGCTGGAGCGCGGGCGACTGACACCGTCTCAATGCATCTCCGGTACGATCCGTACCTCACGGGCCTGCCCGTGCGGTAACGCCATGTGCGCATTCGCCAGGTGCCGACGCACCGTCTTGTAGTGCTCCCAGTCGAAACGCCGCAAAAACGAACACGCCGCTTCTGCGCCACGCACGAACAGGCCGATGCGATCCTCGTCAGGCATCGCCGTGTCCGCCCACTGGTACGGATGCGTCGGGATCATCGTCACGATGCGACTGTAATCAGGGTGCTCCATCACGTAGTCGTAATCGACACGGTGCTGTCCGGCATCGATGACCGAACGCGCGAGTTGCAGCGGACCGCGCGGATGCCGCGCGAAGGAGCGATCGACACCGAGTCGCACGCCGAACGTGGGTGCAGCGGGAACGCGCAGCGGCAGGTGGAACACATCGATCGGGAACGGCGTCATGGTGCCGCCGTCCACGAGCACGCACTCGCGCGGCAGCACGCCCTCGAAGCCGGCGTGCTCCGCCCAGCGGCGCGCCGCCTGATCCCCCTGCGGCACGCGCAGGCGCACCGGCTCGAACACGAATGGAGTGGCGGCCGCCGCACGCACGAAATCCGCCGGATGGACCCGATCGACGTCGTCCCAGAACAGTGATGACATGCGAGGAAAGACCACCTTCGTTGCCGTCGTCACCTCGGTCGCCACGATCGCGAGCAGAGACTCTGCGGGCGGCAACAGGTATGGCGCGCCGCTGCGGTGCATGAGTGGGCCGGCCTGGAGACGATTGCGCAGGTCGCTCCACTCGTGCACGCCCGCCGCATGCAGGTGACGGTGTAGCCAGTCACGGAACGCATTGCCGGGGTTCAGCCCCCAGTGCTGCTCGATCCGCTCACGCGTCTGCACGCACGCATACAGCATCGAGAGCAGACTGCCGCCGCGCAGCGCCGTTTCCAGCATCCGGCGGGCATCGCCGTCGCCATCCAGGAAGTTGTCGAAGTCCTGCGCGGCCAGCAGGCGCAGCAGGTCCTCGCTCTTTGCGTGCGCACGGTCGTCCAGCGCAGCAAGCAGCAGCGCGTTGACCGCGCCCGCCGATGAGCCGCCGATGCCAAGGAAGCGGATGCCCACCTGCTCGAGCACGTACGTGTAGCCGACCAGCGCGATGCCAAGCATGCCGCGGCCGTCCAGCACGAGATCCACGTACTGCCGGCCGTCAGCATCGACGATGTCCGAGAAATGCCTGCCGTCGAGCTCGGCACGCAGCGGTCCGACGAGATGGTCCACAGCGACCACGAAACGGGACGGATCCAGCATGCGCCCTCCGCAGCTAGTCACGGGAGCGGAAAGATCGGACGGCCACGCCAGCGCTGCATGGGCAGCGACTGCCCATTTCGGTGACGGCCGTCCGACGACGTTTGAGTCTGTTCTACATTACAAATGTCTCTGCCGCGCCGGTATGACGATCCGGCGCGGCAGCAGGCAGGCCTGCGAAGGAAACGCAGGAATATGGGTCGAACGGCGTGGTTCCGACGCGCGGACGGCCTATGACGCGGTGCCCTGCAGGTGCTGCCCGAGTAGTTCCCGCACGAGCTGCGGGTTCGCGCGCCCACCCGAGCGGTTCATGACCTGGCCGACGAAGAAGCCGAGCAGGCCGGTCTTGCCGCCGCGCCAGGCCTCGGCCTTGTCGGGGTTGGCCGTGATGACGTCGTCGATAATGCGTTCGAGCTCGGCTGTGTCGCTGATCTGGCGCAGCCCGCGCGCATCGATGATCGCTGCGGGGTCGCCACCTTCGCGCACCAGCACGCCGAGCACTTCGCGAGCAGCGGAGCTGTTGATGTCGTCGTTCTCGACGAGCTTGAGGAACGCTGCGAACTGCGGCGCATCGAACGCGACCTGATCGAGCGGTGTCTCGCCGATCTCGCGGGGCAGCTCATTGACCATCCAGTTCGCGACGAGCCGGGGGTTGGCGCCCTCCTGCACGGTCGTGGTGAAGAGGCGCTCGCTCGCGGGCGATCGTGTGACGATCTCGGCGGTGACCTCATCGATGTGCCATGCGCGTGCCATCTCGGCGACGGCGGCCCGCCGTGCAGGCGCCAGCGCCTCGAGTGCGGCGCGCTCGGTACCTTCCTGCTGCGGCTGTTTCGGCCGTTCGCGCTGTGGCCGGCCTTCGTTTACGGGCGCGGCGTGTGACTGACGTGCCCATGTATCGCGCAGCGTGACGGTGCGGTTGAACACTGGCCGTTCGGCGTTGCCGTCGGGGTCGCGCACGAAGTAGCCGAGCCGTTCGAACTGGTAATGCGTGAAGCCATCGCTGCCGACGGAAGGCTCGATGTGCGCCTGCTTAACGACGAGCGATTCGGGATTCAGGAAGTCGATGAACGACTTCTCCTCGTCCGCCTCGGGATCCGGCGCGGTGAACAGCCGGTCGTAGAGCCGTACTTCGACCGGCAGTGCATGCCGGGCGCTGACCCAGTGAATCGTGCCCTTGACACTGCGGCCGTCGGGTGTGTCGCCGCCGCGCGTGCCGGGATCGCAGCTGCAACGCAGCTCGACGACATTGCCGGCATCATCCTTCACGACGTCATCGCAGCGGATGACGTATCCGTAGCGCAGTCGCACCTCGCGGCCGGGTGCGAGCCGGAAGAAGCCTCTGGGCGGCTCCTCGGCGAAGTCGTCGCGCTCGATGTACAGTTCGCGTGTGAACGGCACGCGGCGGCTGCCCTCGAGCGGCACGTCGTGCGGGTAGTAGGGCGCATCGAGCTGATCGACGCGGCCCTCCTCCCAGTTCGTGATGACGACGCGCAGCGGATCGACCACGCACATGACGCGTGGTGCGCGCGCGTTCAGGTCGTCGCGGATGGCGTACTCCAGCTTCGCGATATCCACCCGGCTGTTCGCCTTGGCAATGCCGACGAGGTCGCAGAAGCTGCGGATCGCCTCGGGCGTGAAGCCGCGGCGTCGCATGCCTGCGATCGTCGGCATGCGCGGGTCGTCCCAGCCGCTCACGAACTCGCCGTTGACGAGCTGCAGCAGCTTGCGCTTGCTCATGACGGTGTAGTCGAGGGCGAGGCGTGCGAACTCGGTCTGCTTCGGGCTCGACTCCGGCGGGACCTCGAACTCGCCGTCACCGCGCGGCAGGCGTTCGACGATCCAGTCGTAGATCTCGCGGTTGTTCTCGAATTCGAGTGTGCAGAGCGAGTGGGTGATGCACTCGATCGCGTCCTCGATGCAGTGTGCGTAGTCGTAGAGCGGGTAGATGCACCAGTCGTTGCCGCGCCGGTAATGGTGCATGTGACGGATCCGGTAGAACACCGGGTCGCGCATGATCATGTTCGGCGAGGCCAGGTCGATCTTCCCGCGCAGCACGTGCGCGCCGTCGGCGAACTCGCCCGCGCGCATGCGCCGGAAGAGGTCGAGATTCTCCTCGACCGAACGGTCGCGATACTTCGTGGGCTGGCCCGCCTCGGTCACGGTGCCGCGCGCTTCGCGGATTTCCGCCTCGCTCGAGCTGTCCACGTACGCTTCACCGCGGCGGATCAGGTGTTCCGCGAACGCGTACATCTTCTCGAAATAGTCTGACGCGAAATAGAGCCGGTCGTCCCAGTCATAACCGAGCCAGCGCACGTCCTCCTGGATAGAGCGCACGTACAGCTCGTCTTCGGTTTCCGGGTTCGTGTCGTCGAAGCGGAGGTTGCAAGTGCCGCCGAATTCCTGCGCGATGCCGAAGTTCAGGTGTATCGACTTGGCGTGGCCGATGTGCAGGAAGCCGTTCGGCTCAGGCGGAAAGCGCGTCGCGACGCGGCCGCCATGCTTGCCGGCACGCCGGTCCGCGGTGA
>CAYLME010000049.1:0-21061 GCA_964384585.1 uncultured Gemmatimonadaceae bacterium
TGTTTTCTGTCGCGCCGGGAGTTCCTCGGGTGTCGTCAGCTTGCCGGTCTCGCAGACTGCCGTTACCATGGCGCCCGAGGAAGACCGCGCGGCGGAATGAAGACGAGCTAGCCCCGCCAGAACCCCAGCAGTTCCCGGACGGCATGTGCAGGATCCGACGCAGCCATGACGGCCCCGACGACCGCGACGCCTGCGGCGCGTGAGGCTGCGACCTCGCCGGCGTTGCTTGTCGTGATGCCGCCGATGCCCACTACGGGGATGCCGACCGCGTCGGCGACCTGGTTCAACCGGCCGATGCCGATCGCCTCCTCGCCAACGTCCTTGGTGCTCGTACCGAAAACGGCGCCACAGCCGATGTAGTCGGCGCCGTCGCGTTCGGCTTCGCGCGCTCGCTCGGGATTGTCGGTCGAGTAGCCGATCAGCAGGTCCGGGGCGATTCGGCGTGCGGCGCTCACGGGCAGGTCGTCCGGACCGAGGTGCACGCCGTCGGCGCCTGCTGCGAGGGCAACGTCCACGCGATCATTGATGAACAGCAGGGCACCATAGCGGCGCACGAGCGTGAGCAACTCGCGTGCTTCCTCGAGCAGTGTGGACGCGGGTGCGTTCTTGTCACGGAGCTGAACGGCGGGTGCGCCGGCGTCGAGCGCGGCGGCAACGACGTCGCGCACGGTATGCGGTGCTGCGAGTGCGACGTCGGTGATCACGATCAGGCGCAGGTCCGGCGGGGATGTCGCGTCCGGGCTCATTGTGTGCCGGCGGAGTCGTTGCGTGCTGCGGCGTCTCGCGCGGTGGCCGCTCGTTCGCGCTGTGCCGCCACTTTCGCGCGGTTGTGTTCTGCGAGCGAGCGCGTGAACACGTGACTGCCATCGGGACGCGCGACGAAGTAAAGGTAGCGGGCAGAATCCGGGGCGAGCACGGCATCGATCGCGCGCACGCTGGGCGATGCAATCGGGCCGGGTGGCAGGCCGCGGTTGCGGTAGGTGTTGTAGGGGTTGTCGGCGACGCTGTCGATCGCTGCGTACAGCAGGCGCTCGCGGTGCACGCCGAGCGCGTACTGCACCGTCGGATCCGCCTGCAACGGCATGCCGATGCGCAGGCGGTTGTGGTAGACGGCTGCGATCGTCTGCATCTCCGCCGTGATGCGTGCCTCCTTCTCGACGATCGACGCGAGCGTTACGACCTCCCGTTCGCTCATCCCGATCGAGTCGGCGCGCGCCTGCCGCTCGGCTGTCCACGTCGCGCGATAGGTTGCCGCCATGCGAGCGATGATCGTGTCGAGCGGGATGCCGATCGGGAACGTGTACGTCGCGGGGTAGAGATAGCCCTCGAGTGTAGGGCCGGGCACACCGAGCCGCGTTACGAGCGCGGTGTCCGTCAGAATTCCGAGTACGCTATCCTCAGGCACGTCCGTCACTGCGGCGATGCGTGCTGCGATGCCGGCCAGGTTCCAGCCTTCGGGGATGACGAGGCGGTTGGTCAGCACGTCCCCCGTGACGAGCGAATGCAGGACCGTCTTCCAGCCGGTGCCTTCACGGAACGCGTACGTGCCCGGCTTGACGCGCCCTGCGTCGCCCGTAAACCGGGCGTACAGCTTGAACAGCGGCGCAGCGCGCACGATGCCCTTTGCGGCCAGCGAGTCCGCGACCTGCGAGAACGCCGCACCCACGGGCACGTGTACACGTACGGGATCGCCAGTCCCTTCGCCGGCACATGCAGCGCCCAGCACCACGAGGAGCAGGACTGCGGGCCAGCGCGCGATCCGCGTGCGTGCGCGCGGAGTGGTGGGTGCGGCCACCGTCCGTCCTGCCGCCGCTTCGTCAGCTGATCTCGTCATCGCCGTTGTCGTCGATCGTTGCATCGCTCGTCTGCTGCGTTTCGCGTTGCAGAGCGCCCAGGTGCGCCTGCAGGAGAAGCACCGCGGCCGCAGCATCGATGCGCTCCTTGCGTTCCCGTTCCTTCTTCGGCAGGCCCAGAGACCGCACAGCGCGTTCTGCCGCTACCGACGTCATACGCTCGTCCACGAATGCAACAGGCAGTCCACTACGCCGGGAGAGTGTTTCGCCGAACGTACGCACCTCGCGCGTCCAGTCGCTGTCCGAACCGTCGAGTGTGAGCGGCAGTCCGACGACGAGCGAGGCGACGTCGTTTGTCTGCGCGATGTCGATGATCGCCTGAATCGGCGGACGCTTGCCGCGCTTGCGCTTCAGTGTGGGCAGCGGCGACGCGATCATCTGCAGCGGGTCACTGAGGGCGAGTCCGATGCGCCGCTCGCCGTAATCGACGGCGAGGATGCGAGCCACTCAGCGGAGCCGGGTGAGGGAATCGCTGGTGCTCGCGCCGGCGGCGACATGCGAGTACACGGCGTCGAGCGTCTCGGCGCCGCCGAAGAGGAAGCGGCAGCGGGCGTCGCCGCGCGAGCGGCACTCGACTTCGAGCACGGCGACCTCGCGCCCCGCGATGCGGCCGAGCAGGTTGGCGAGCAGGCCGGTCGTCAGGAAGCAGCTGGGTCGCATCGCGCCGGCGAATGCGTCCGCCTCGACCCAGTCAACAGAGCTCAGTGCGCCCACGCCGGGATGAGCGTCCTCGTGACGCAGCGCGCCCCAGCCGCGCGACTGGAACAGCTGCAGCATGCGCTGCCAGAAGCGATCGGCCGGTGCGTCCCCCCCGTCTGTCGCGGTGAGGGTGGCATGCAGCGCGTCGCCGGCTGCGTGGCCGGCCGCGCGCAGTGCCGCAGCCGCCGCGTCTTCGCCGACCGCATCGATCAGCGCATTGCGGAGTGCCGCGAGCGAGGCGATGGGGAGCGCAAGCTCCTGCGGTCGCGTGGTGATTCGGTTCATCCGGGTCTCCATCGGGTAACTTGACGGCGGGTCAGGACCGGGGCCGTGGCAACCGGGAGCGGGTTGCATACACCGCGGATGCATCCCCGGCCCTGGCCCGGGCTCCGGGCCCTGGCCCCGCCTCCAACAGGGCCAATCTATTCCGCTCCCGCCTCTGCCGCAGCAAGCGCGACGAGCGCGTCCTCGTCGATCACCACCACACCGAGCTCGCGTGCCCGGTCCAGCTTCGAGCCGGGGCTCTCGCCCGCCACCAGGTAATCGGTTGCCTTCGACACGCTCCCCGTAACGCGGCCGCCGTGGCGCTCGATGAATCCGGTGATCTCTTTGCGGCTCATGCGGTGGGTGCCCGTGACCACGAACGTCTTGCCTTCCAGCGACGCGCTGTCCGCACGCTCGACGGGCTCGTCCATGCGCAGGCCCGCCTCACGCAGGCGCCCGATCAGCGCCTGGTTGCGCGGCTCGGCGAGGAATGCGGCGAGCGCTTCGGCGGTCGTCGCACCGATGCCGTGGACGGCGGCAATCTGCTCCTCGGACGCCGCTGCAAGTGCGTCCATGGTCACGAACCGTTTCGCGATTACTTGTGCGGCGTGCTGTCCGACATGCCGGATGCCGAGCGCATAGAGCAGGTTCGATAGCGGCCGCTGCTTCGATGCCTCGATGGAGGCGAGCAGGTTGCGCGCAGAGACGTCGCCGAAACCATCGAGCGTGAGCAGCTGCTCCGCGCTCAGGTGATAGAGATCGGCGTAGTCGTGCACGATTTCCTTGCGCAGCAGCTGATCAGCGGTGCGCTCACCCAGGCCGCGGATGTCCATCGCATCCTGCGAGACGAAATGCACGAGCCCCCAGAAGATGCGCGCGGGACACGAGCCGTTCGGGCAATACACCATCACTTCGCCCTCGGGGCGCTCGACCGGTGTACCACAGACCGGACACGCGGTCGGCGGCACGAACGGCTGTTCGTTGCCAGTCCGATGCTGCAGCACCGGCCCGACCACCTGCGGGATGACCTCGCCCGCGCGCTTGACCAGCACGGTGTCGCCCGCACGCAGGTCTTTGCGTGCGACGTCCTCGAAATTGTGCAGCGTCGCGAGCTTGACCATTGCGCCGCCGATGTCCACCGGCTCCAGCTTCGCGTACGGATTGAGCGATCCCGTGCGTCCGACGTTGATCTCGATCGAAAGCAGCGTCGTCGTTGCGATGTCTGGCGGAAACTTGTAGGCGATGGCCCAGCGCGGGTCGCGCTCGCCGATCACGCCGAGCTCCGGCCAGAGCGCAATGTCACGCACCTTCGCGACGACGCCGTCGATCGCGTAGTCCAGTTCCTCGCGCATCCGGTCGGCCACGTCGAGAAATGCGATCACCTCATCCATGCCGCTCGCGATGTGATTGCGCGGATTGGTCGGCAACCCCCAGGCCGACAGCTGCTCCAGCACATCGGCCTGCGTGCGGACCGGTAGCGTGTCACGCCCGAACGGATCCAGCTGCACCTGGAACGCGAAGAAGCGGAGCGGTCGCTCGGCGGTCAGGCGCGGGTCCAGCTGGCGGAGAGCGCCCGACGCGGCATTGCGCGGGTTTGCGAAGAGCGGTTCTTCCGCGGCCGCGCGGCGCTCGTTCATCTCGCGGAACCCGGACCACGGGATGAAGACCTCACCGCGTACCTCGAGGACGGCCGGGAACGGACCATCACCGCGCAGCTTCAGCGGGATGCTCCGGATGGTCTTCAGGTTGCGCGTGATGTCCTCACCGATACGACCATTGCCGCGCGTCGCGCCGCGCGTGAACACGCCATCCTCGTAGCGGAGCGAAACGGCCGTGCCGTCCATCTTCAGCTCACAGACGTAACCGGCCTCCCTGACTTCGCGCGCGATGCGCGCATTGCGCTCTTCCCACGCACGCAACTCGTCCGCGGAGAAGGCGTTGTCCAGCGAGTACATCGGCGCGAGGTGCTCGACCTTGACGAACTGCGAGGCGGGCTCCGCACCGACGCGCTGCGTGGGCGAATCCGCGGTGACCAGCTCCGGGTGCGCGTCCTCGAGCTGCTTCAGCTCGCGCAACAGGCGGTCGTACTCGGCGTCGCTCAGCGTGGGCGCTTCGAGCACGTAGTACTCGTAGTTCGCGTCCACCAGCGTGCGACGCAGCTCATCGATGCGCTGCACAGTCGCAGCTTCGACGGGCCGCTGGGTCGTCACGACCTGCCTCTCGGGGATGGGTGTGTCCTCAACTCTCGGGCGCGGCGACTTCCTCGATCATCTCGTCGAATCGCACGACACGGTCGCGACCGCCGGATTTCGCAGCGTAGAGCGCATTGTCCGCAAACTTGACAAGGGCCTCCGGCGAATCGATGCCCTCGTTCGGATATGTCGCCACACCGACCGAGATCGTCATGCGCAACGGCTCATCGCCGTCGATTTCGAACGGGCGGCGCGCGACCTCACGCCGGATTCGCTCCACGAAGACCGTCGCATCCTCGATGTCCGTCTCCGGCAGAATGACCATGAACTCTTCGCCGCCATAGCGGCCGATCCGGTCGATCTCGCGCGCGTTCTCGAGCAGGATCGCCGCGAGCTCCTGCAGCACCTTGTCGCCGGCCGGATGCCCGTGCGTATCATTTACCGCCTTGAAACGATCGAGATCCAGCATCGCAACGGAGATCTTCTCCTGGGTACGCTGCGCGCGGTCGAACTCCTCGTGCAGCAGACTGTGGATCTTGCGGTGGTTGAAGAGGCCCGTGAGCCCGTCGCTGACGCTGAGTCGCTCGAGCTCACGGTTCTTCTCTTCGAGCTCGTCCTGCAGCCGCTTGATGCGGAGCATGGAGCGGACGCGAGCCTCCAGCTCCGGGAAGTTGATCGGCTTGGTCAGGTAGTCGTCCGCGCCGGCGTCGAGGCCCATCACCTTGTCCTGCGTCGAGTCGCGTGCGGTCACGAGGATGATGGGGATGAACGGCAAATCGTTGCTGTTCTTGATCTGGCGCGAGATCTCGTAGCCGTCGATGTCGGGCAGCATGACGTCGAGCAGGATCAGGTCCGGCGGTCTCGTGCGCACGATCTCCAGCGCCTGGGCGCCGTCGGTCGCCTCCTCCATCTCGTAGCCGCGGAAGCGCAGGCGAGTCGCGATGATCTCGATGTTGTCCGGGTTGTCGTCAACCACGAGGATGCGACCAAGGGGCCCCGTCGCGGCGCTCTGTGCGTCGTTCACCATGAACCGAATGTTTCGTGCATGAAGGCGGTCAATATGCTCCGGCTGCCGGACGGGAACGCCGGGCTCCGCGGCACGGATCTGCACGTCGGGTGCCACCCCGCCATCGGGACTGCGGCCGGAACGGCGGGCGCCGTTGACGCAATTGCTTCGAAAAAACTATGCTTGCAAAGTCAACAGCGGCAAGCAGCCGCAGCTATATCAGGAAGTAAAGGGTGCCCATGCCGACTTCTTTGCGCCGTTTCCTGCTGCTGGCTGCCTGCGCAGGACTCCTGCCGGCGGGCGTGCAGGCCCAGGTCGAGAGTCCCGCCGGCCCCGTTCCGCCCGAACTTCTGAAGCAGCGACGTGCGCGCCTGCTCGAGAGTCTCGGCGACGGCATTGCCATCGTCCGCTCGGCTGAGCATCGCATCACCGAGAGGGACCACCCGCAGGAGAGCGACTACCGCGAGAAGAACGACTTCTTCTACCTGGTCGGTCTCGAGGCACCGGACGCATCGCTCATCCTGATCGCGCACCCCGGCGGTCGCGATTCCGTCGTGCTCTATCTGCCCGAGCGCAATCCCGCAGCGGAGGCATGGACCGGGCCGCGGCTCGGGCCGGGCCCCGAGGCGCAGCAGATCACCGGCATCGACGACGTGCGCGCCGCCCAACGCTTCAGCGCGGACGTCGCGGGCTGGCTGGGCAGTATGCGCGGCACGCTGTTCGTGGATGTGCCGATGTGGGAGCAGTCGGCCTGCGGCCCCGATCTGACGCGTGTCCCGGAATGCGCCCCGGTCCTCGCGACGCTCGAACTCCCCGCCGGCGTGCGGGTCGCCAGCGCGAGCGAGCACATTGCCGCGCTGCGGCAGGTCAAGGACGCGGAGGAGCTGCGGCGGCTGCGCGAGGCTGTACGCATCACAAGCGCCGGTCACCGTGCGGGCGTGGCCGCACTCGCGCCGGGCGCCTGGGAATACGAGGTCGAGGCGGCGATCGAGTCCACGTTCCGGCGAATGGGCGCTGAACGCGTCGGTTTCCCGAGCATCGTCGGGTCGGGACCGTTCTCGACCATCCTCCACTATGACCGGAACCGTAGGCAGACGGAGGCCGGCGACCTGGTCGTCGTGGACATCGGCGCCGAGTACGGCTACTACAGCGCGGATATCACGCGGACGTACCCCGTCTCGGGTCAGTTCACGGACCGGCAGCGCGCGCTCTATTCATTGGTACTCTCGACGCAGCAGGCAGCGATCGACGCGGCACGGCCGGGCACCACGATCGGTGAGCTGACCCGGATTGCGCGCGGACACATGCAGGCGAATTCCGGGAACCTGTGCGCGCCGGTCACGTGCGACGCCTACTTCATCCACGGCCTCGGGCACTACCTGGGCATGAACGTCCACGACGTCGGCAGCTACAGCGTGCCGCTCGCACCCGGCATGGTGCTCACGGTCGAGCCGGGCGTCTACATCCCGGATGAGCAGATCGGCATCCGGATCGAGGACGTCGTACTCATCACTGCGGACGGGTACGAGCTGCTGAGTCGCGATCTGCCCCGCGACCCGGCTGCGGTCGAACAGATGGTGCAGCAGCCGGCACGAGCGTTGCAGCGCTGACGTGCCTCCAGCCTGGCGCACAAACGGAGCGTGACGCATGTACTACGAAGACGAGAACGGGGCCCTGAATTTCATTGCAGGGATGCTGATCGGTGCCGTCGTCGGCGCGACGGTCGCATTGCTCGCAGCGCCGAACACCGGCAAGAAGACACGGCGTCGCCTGATGAAGGCGATGTCGGGGGCCGTCGATTCGGCGACGGATCGTTTCGATGACCTGGGCGGCGACGTCCGCTCTGCTGTCCACGCGGGGCGTCGCCGCATACGCCTGTAACGCGGTGGAGGGGGAGGGGCTGGGAACGCTCGGTGCGGCCGATCTCGGACCGGCGCTGCGCCGGGCGTTTCCGGATCAGCGTTTCGTCGTCGTCAGCAACCGTGAGCCCTACGAGCACGTCTTCGAGGACGGTGCCCATGAAATCGGGGTGCGTCGTCCCGCGGGCGGGCTGGTCGCCGCGCTCGATCCGCTGCTCCAGGCCGTTGGCGGCACATGGATCGCATGGGGGAGCGGCGAGGCCGATGCGGAGGTCGTGGATGGGCAGGGCCGGGTTCGCGTACCGCCGGAAGATCCGCGCTACACGCTGCGCCGACTCTGGCTGAACGAGCAGGATATCGACCACTATTATTCCGGTTACGCCAACCAGTTTCTTTGGCCGCTCTGCCATCTTCGCCCCGCACTCACCCGCACACGCTATCGCTACTGGCACCGCTATGACGCGGTCAACCGCCGCTTCGCCGATGCAGTGCTCGAGGAGGTGGGCAACGACGATGCGGCGGTGTGGTTCCAGGACTATCACCTCGTCACGGCGCCCGCGTACGTGCGCGCTGTGCGGCCCGACCTGAAGCTCGCCCATTTCTGGCACATCCCGTTTCCCCCGCTGGAGGTCTTCCGTATCGCGACGCAGGGCCGGGCGCTGCTCGAGGGGCTGCTCGCGAACGACCTGATCGGCTTTCACCTCCCGCTCTTCTGCGACAACTTCCTGCGCTCGGTCGAGTCAGTGCTCGAGCTGGAGGTGGACTGGGAGCAGCGCGCGGTCAGGCGCGAGAACCACACGTGCTACGTGCGCTCGTTCCCGATCTCGATCGACATCGAGCAGTACCGTGAGCATGCGCGCAACGTGTCGGACATCCGCTGGCAGCGGATGCGGCAGCGGTACGTGCCCGAGGACGGGATGATGGGCATCGGCGTCGATCGCGTCGATTATTCGAAGGGCCTCGAGGAGAAGCTGAAGACGCTCGACCTGCTCTGGCAGTTTCACCCCGAGCTGCGCGAGCGGTTCACGTTCGTGCAGGTCGCGGTCGAGAGCAGGACCGGTATCGAGGCGTACGACTGGCTGAACGAGAAGATCGAGCGGCTCGCATGGGGCATCAACGACCGCTACGGGACCGACAGCTGGCGGCCCGTGCATCTCGTCAAGGAGTCGTTGCCGGTCGAGCGACTGGCCGCATTCTACCGCATGGCCGACGTGTGCATCGTGAGCTCGCTGCAGGACGGGATGAACCTGGTTGCAAAGGAGTTCATCGCCTGCCAGACCGACGATCCGGGTGGTGTGCTCGTGCTCTCGAAGTTCGCGGGCGCCGCGGAGGAGCTGGACGGTGCGGTCGAGGTGAACCCGTTCGACCCGGAGGACTTCGCGCACAAGCTGCACGGCGCTCTCATGATGTCGCCGGACGAGCGGCGCGAGCGGCTGCAGCGGCTGCAGCACTCACTGCGCAGCATCTACGACTGGATGGCGGAGATCTTCGATGTCTGGGGTCGCGTTGCCCGCGGCGAGCCGGCCCCGCTGTCGGAGGCCGATCGCTGGAAGCGGACCCGATGACCGCATCACGACAGCCCCGCGCGCACTGTTGCGCGTTGCCGCACGCGCACGCTTCAGCACTGGCCGGGCGCCGATGACGCCGTACGAGGTGATCCGCCGCAAGCGTGACGGCGGCGAGCTGCGCAGCGACGAGCTGCGCGCGTTCCTCGAGGGCTATGCCCAGGGCAGCATCGAGGAGTACCAGATGGCCGCCTTTCTGATGGCGGTCTTCTTCGTGGGCATGACGGAGGACGAACTCGCGACCCTCGTGGACGTGATGCTTCATTCCGGCGTCGTGGCCGACCTGTCGAACGTGCGTGGTGTCAAGGTCGACAAGCATTCGACGGGCGGCGTCGGCGACAAGGTCTCGCTCGTACTGGCACCGCTGGTTGCTGCGCTCGGTGTGCCCGTCCCGATGATGAGCGGCCGCGGACTCGGTCATACCGGCGGTACCGTGGACAAGCTGGAAACGATCCCGGGCTTCCGCCTCGAGCTGGGGCTGGACGAGTACCGCGCGCAGATGGAACGGATCGGATGCGCGCTCATTGCTGCATCCCCCGAGATTGCGCCGCTCGACCGACGGCTCTACGCGCTTCGCGATGTGACGGGTACCATCGAATCGATCCCGCTCATTGCGTCCAGCATCATGAGCAAGAAGCTCGCGGAAGGCATCGACGCGCTCGTGCTCGACGTCAAGGTGGGCGGCGGCGCGTTCATGGCCGACAGCACGAAGGCGCGCGAGCTCGCGCGCACGATGATCGCGATCGGCCGCGCGCACGGACGGACGGTCGTCGCACGGTTGACCGCCATGGATCGTCCGCTCGGTTTCGCGATCGGGAACGCGTTGGAAGTCGAGGAATCGGTTGCCGCGCTGCAGGGCGGCGGTCCTCCTGACCTGCGTGCAGTGACTGTCGCGCTCGCAGCCGAGATGCTCGTGCTCGGCGGCAGGGCCGACACGATCGAGGACGGCATCGCGCACGCGAGCGCTGCACTCGACGATGGCCGCGCGCTCGAAATGATGCGTGCAGTCATCAACGCGCAGGGCGGTAATGCTTCGGTGCTGGACGACCCGGCAATCCTGCCGCAGGCGGACGTGCAGGTCGTCTTCGAATCACCACGTGCCGGCCGCGTCGTCGCCATGGACACGCGTGCGATCGGTGTCGCCGCCGTGGAGCTGGGCGCTGGCCGTGCCACCCTCGGCGCCAGGATCGATCCGGCCGCCGGCTTCCATCTCACGGTCAAGCCCGGCGACACGATCGAGCGCAACCAGCCGCTCGGCACCATTTACGCCCGCACCGAAGCGCTCGCACAACACGCTCGCGAACGTCTCACCGCCGCGATCACGATCGGCGACGGCAGGGCCACGCAGCTCCCACTCATCGGCGAGCGTATCACCGGATGAAGCTCCTCGTCTTCGACACGACGCATCATGCGCTCTGGGCAGAAGAGATCGCGCGCACGAAAGGACTCGGCGTCGATGTCGTTCCCGCACCGGCCGCCGCCGACGCGAAATGCGACCTCGCGCTGGCAGTCCTCGAAGAAGACGAACTCGAACTGATCGCGTCGCTCGATGCGGAGGGTGTGCCTTTCCGGTGGCACATCGACTGATCGTTTTCTACCACAGAGCGCACAGAGTTCACAGAGATCGTTTCACCGCAGAGGGCGCGGAGGGCGCTGAGGTCTCTTTCTGTGTAGCCATTGTGGAGAGGTGATACAACGATCGATGCGACATGCATTTCGACACGCATGCGATGTTCGCGGCAGCGGTGAAATAAAGAACGCTGCCCCACCGCGAACGATGAGGCAGCGCCCTGTACCAACCAGACAGACCTATTGCAGAGGCGGTGGAGGCCATCCTGACGGAATCGCCGTCGTATCCGAACCCATTGTGTCCTGCGACGGCAGGGGCGGGAAGCCGCGGATCGGTGCGCCGAACAGCCCCGCGGGTTCGCATGCTTCCGTGGGCTCCGTGCCGGGGACGTAGTACTCGACGTATGCGTTCGCCTCGCACCATTCGTTGGCGAGCTTGCCGCTCCTGCTGTCCACGCGGCGGGTCGTGATCGCGGCCGGCATGGGCCAGGCGCCGGGTACCTCGAACTGCTTCGTGTCGCCGTAGTACATCGCGCGCATGAACTGACCCCACACGGGCGCACCGTAGCCACCGCCGGTTGCATTGGCGAGGATGCGCTTGCGGCGGTCGAAGCCGAACCAGTTGATCGCGACCAGGTCGGGCGTGAAGCCGGCGAACCAGATGTCGGCGTTCTCGTTGGTCGTGCCGGTCTTTCCCGCCGCCGGCACTTCGTACGGCAGATTTCCGAGCTGCGGGTTGCGTGCGTTGTAGCCGGTCCCGTTGTCGACCACCGTTCGCAGCATGTCGCGCAGGATTGCGGTCGCGAGCGAATCGACGACGACCTCGGGGGCGGGGCGTCGCGGCTCCCACAGCACCCGACCCTCGGCATCGGTCACGCGCTCGATCGCGTGGACCGGCACGCGGATGCCACCGTTCGCAATCGTCGCGAATGCCTCTGCGAGCTGCAGCGGGATGACGCCGGCAGCGCCGATCGCGGAGGACGGATAGGGCGGGACGTCCGTGCGGATGCCCATACGCCGCGCCACCTGTGCGGCCGTCTCCATGCCGATGTCCTGACCGAGCTGCACCGCGATCGTGTTGACCGACCACTTGAGCGCGTCGCGCATGGTGAGCGGGCCGCGGAACTCGGGGTCGTAGTTCGACGGCGAATAGACCGAGCCGTCCGGCATGTCGATCATGAGCGGCGCGTCGTACATCACGTGCGACGCGGGGATGCCGCTCTCGAGTGCGGCGAGGTAGACGAACGGCTTGAACGTGGAGCCGGCCTGGCGGAGTGCCTGCGTCGCGCGGTTGAAGCGCGAGTCGCCAAAGTCGCGGCCGCCGATCAGCGCCCGGATCGCGCCTGTCTGCGGCTCGAGTGCGATGAATGCACCCTGGATGTACTGCGTCTCGGAGCCCTCGGTACCGCCCTCTGCCATGACGGCCTCGAACTTCGGACCTCGTGCGCCCGCCGCTTCGAGGCGTGCCCAGCCGGCTTCCATCGCCTCACGCGCCACGCGCTGCATGTCGAGGTCGAGCGAAGTGTGCACGCGCAGGCCGCCGGAGTAGAGACGCGTGCCGAAGCGGTCGTCCAGGACGTCGCGCACCCATTCCACGAAGTAGGGCGCATTCACGCCCACGACAGTGCCCTTCCGTTCCGTCGGCAGCGGCTCCTGCTTCCACTGCGCCGCGTCGGCCTCGCTCAGGTAGCCCTGGTTCGCCATCAGCGAGAGCACCAGGTTGCGGCGGCTCTGTGCGCGCTCAGGGTTGCGCAGTGGATTGTAGAACGCGGGCCGGTTCACGATCGCTGCAAGGAGCGCGGCCTCTGCCGGATTGATCTGCGTGGCCGGCTTGCCGAAATAGTTCTGCGATGCCGTCTCGATGCCGCGCCAGCCATGGTCGTAGTTGACCTGGTTCATGTAGGCCTCGAGAATCTGGTCCTTCGAGTAGACCTCCTCGAGCTCCATGGCGACGCGTGCCTCCTTCAGCTTGCGCGTGTACAGCTTCTCGAAGCCGATCTGCTCTTCGAACATGTTGCGCGCAAGCTGCTGCGTGATCGTGCTGCCACCCCCCTGGATGCGTCCCGACAGCAGGTTCTTGATGGCGACGCCGAAGAGCCGGCGCAGGTCGAGCGCGCCGTGGTTGTAGAAGCGCTTGTCCTCGATGGCGATGAACGCCTGCGGCACGTGTTCCGGCAGGTCCTCGATGTCGATGGGTGTACGGCGTTCCTGGAACAGCTCGTCGATCAGGTCACCGTCGCGATCGAAGATCTTGGTGGACTGTTTCGGTTCCCACGCATAGATCTCGGCGATCGAAGGGCAGTCACGGCAGACGTGGTTCCACGCGCCGAACGCCACGCCCACGCCGAGCGAGATGAGTGCGAGCACGCTGATCGCGATGCCGGTCAGCAGGCGCAGGTGTGCGCCCATCCAGTTGCGCATCCGCCCGATGCGGCTGTCTGTACGCTCAGCCATGCACCGGCTCCGGTGCAGTCCGCAGCAGCTGGAGCAGCGCGCGGTGGATCACGGGATTGCCGCCCACCACGGCACCGCGCTGCGTGAGATCGAGGTCGCCGTCGATGCTCGTGACGACCGCGCCCGCTTCACGCGCGATCAGCGCGCCGGCCGCGAAATCCCAGGGCGCAAGTGAAAGCTCCCAGAAGCCGTCGAACCAGCCGGTCGCGAGGTGGCACAGGTCGAGGGCCGCCGAGCCTGCGCGCCGCACGCCCGACGTGTGCGCAAGGACCTGGCGGAACTGCATCGTATACTCGTCCATCCGCTCCAGCACCTTGAATGGGAAGCCCGTGCCGATCAGCGCGTGCGTCAGTGTCTCGATCGTCGAGACGCGGATACGGCGGCCGTTGTGAAAGGCGCCGCCGCCCGCGCTCGCGTACCACCGGTCTCGGGTCGCGGTTCCATATACCGCACCCGTGACCGGGCGCCCATGCTCCACGAACGCGATGGATACCGCGTACATCGGGTAGCCGTGCAGGAAGTTCGTGGTCCCGTCCAGCGGGTCCACGACCCACAGGTGCGTCGCATGGCGCGCCGCCTCGGCATCGTCGTCGGTCGAACCCTCTTCGGCAAGGATCGCGTGATCCGGATAGTGTGAACGGATCACCCCGATGATCGCTTCCTCGGCCTCGCGGTCCACGTGCGTGACGAAATCGGCGGTTCCCTTGACCGACCAGGCATCGATGCCGATCCTGCCCGCATAACGGCGGTGCACCTCTTCCGCCGCATCGGCCGCCTCGCGCGCTACGGCGAGCAGCGCTTCACCCATGAACACCCTCTGACCGGCCCTCTCTCGTGATGGCAGCCAATTTACCGCCTGCTGCCCGGCCGCGCACAGCCGCCCGCGCCGGCAGCATTCTTGCCGTCTGCGCGTACAGCGATCCCACCGGAAACGAGAGGCGCCAATGGCCGGGAGCGAACGGCACGGGAAGGAGGTACTCGTGCAGGTCTGCATAGAATGCGGAACGGAGTACCTGATCGAGGAGGGCGAGGCCCAGCGCGAGGAACCCTGCACGAAGTGCGGCAACAGCGTCTATCGCTCGTTCCACGCGCTGGCCGGCAGCGACGAGGTCGCCGACGACTTCGAGGAAAGCACAGCCCGCGACACGGATCCGGACGACGGCCCGACGGACGTGACCACGGGCGACCTCCACGACCTCGAGCGGCTCTGATCGTGGCGGATCCTCGCTTTACGGGCTCGGGAGTGGCGCTGGTCACTCCCTTCGATGATCGCGGGGTGAACGAGGCGGCGCTGCGTGCACTCGTCCGGTTCCACCACGCCGAGGGCACGGATGCCCTCGTCGTCTGCGGCTCGACGGGTGAGGCCGCGACGATGAGTGCGGAGGAGCAGCAGCGCGCAACGCAGATCGTGGTCGATGAGAACGCGGGGCGGCTGCCGGTCATCGTGGGATGTGGCGGCAGCGACACCGCCGCGGTCGCGCGCCTTGCCGTCCAGGCGCGCCAGGCGCAGGCGGATGCACTGCTGCTCAGTGCGCCACCCTACAACAAGCCCACGCAGGCAGGCCTGATCGCACACTTCCGTCACGTCATCGACGCTGCCGACCTGCCCGCGGTGATCTACAACGTGCCCGGCCGCACGTCGGTCAACATCCTGCCCGCAACACTCGCGACCCTCGCGCAGGACGAGCGCGTCATCGCGGTCAAGGAAGCCAGCGGTGACATCAGCCAGGTTGCGGAGGTCGCACGGCTCGTCGGTCACCGCATCGCGTTGTGGAGTGGTAACGATGACCAGATCGTGCCACTGCTCGCGCTCGGCGGGACCGGCGTGATCAGCGTGCTCGCGAACATCGCTCCGCGCGCAACCAGCCGCATGGTGAAGACATGGCTCGACGGCAACCATGACGAGGCGCGGAGGCTGCAGCTGCAGTACCTGCCACTGATCCATGCACTCTTCGTCGAGCCCAACCCGATTCCCGTGAAAACGGCGGTCGGCTGGCTCGGCTTCGATGTCGGTCCGCTGCGCCTGCCGCTCGTCGAATCGGACCCCGTTCACCGGTCAGCGTTGCTTGCAGCCCTGGAGGACGTCGGCATCGAGCCGATTGCGGTGCCATGACGCGCATCGTCGTATGCGGTATCGGCGGGCGGATGGGCCAGACCATCGTGCGGCTGGCGCGCGAGGCCGAGGACATCGCCATCATCGCGGGCATCGATCGCCACGTCGCGAGCGGCGAGGCCGCGCGTGCGCTCGGCGTCGAGCGCATCGTGGACATCGCAGATGCAGCCGCTGTACTTGGGAAGGCGGACGTCGTGCTCGACTTTTCCTCGCCCGCCGCCACGCATGCGCTCGTCAGCGAGCACGCCGCGGCACTCAGTGACCGGGCACTGGCAGTCGGCACGACCGGCCTCGAGAACGAGACACTGCAACTGCTCGACCGGCTCGCGCTCGAGAGTGCGGTGCTCGTGGCAGCGAATTTCAGTGTCGGTGTGAACCTGATGCTCGGGCTGGTCGAGCAGGCCGCACGCGTGCTGGGCGCGGACACGTACGACGCCGAGATCGTCGAGACGCATCATGCCGGAAAGATCGATGCGCCGAGCGGCACGGCGCTGTCGCTGGCGGCGGCCATCGCGCGTGGTCGCGGCGTCGAGCTCAGCGACGTACGGCGCGACGGGCGCAGCGGCGAGACGGGCGAGCGGCCGGCGGGTGAGGTCGGCATCCATGCGCTGAGGGGCGGTGCGGTCGCGGGTGAGCATCGTGTGCACTTTCTGGGCACGCGTGAGCGGCTCGAGTTCGTACATCATGCCGAGGACCGTGCCCTGTTCGCCGACGGCGCGCTCGTTGCCGCTCGCTGGCTGAAGGGTCGCACGTCCGGCCGCTATACCATGAAGGACGTGCTCGGGATGTGAATCATGCGACGTCCGGGCGCCGTCCGTTTCGTCCACACACCGTTCGCCGCACCATCGTGCGCGTACCGAAATCGTCCGCAGTGAACATGTCAGGAGACCGCTGAATGGATTACCAGGAGATCCGTGACCTGATCGCGAATGCCCGTAAGCGCACCCCCGTAACGTGCTACGTGCGTCACGACGGTGAGCTCGACGTGAACGGTGCCGCAGACTTGCGCGCGTTTCCTACGGGCGCGGGTACGACGATCCTGATCGGGGAATGGGAGGCAGTGCAGCAGGTGCTGTCTGCGGCAGGCGGGCGCGTGCAGTACCATCATCTCGAGAATGACCGGCGCAACAGCGCGATCCCGATGCTCGACCTGAGGAACGTCAATGCGCGCATCGAGCCCGGCGCCGTGATCCGGGAGAAGGTCGAGATCGGTGACCACGTCATCGTGATGATGGGCGCCGTGATCAACATCGGCGCCGTCGTGGGGCCCGGCACGATGATCGACATGAACGCTGTCGTCGGCGCACGTGCCCTGGTCGGCCGCGATTGTCACATCGGCGCGGGGGCAGTACTGGCCGGCGTGCTCGAGCCGCCCAGTGCGGATCCGGTGGTGATCGAGGACGAGGTGCTCATCGGCGCGAACGCGGTCATACTCGAGGGATGTCGGGTGGGTCGGGGCAGCGTGGTCGCGGCGGGCGCGGTCGTGACGAATGACGTGCCCGCGATGACCGTGGTCGCAAGGCAGCCAGCGCGTCACATCAAGGACGTCGACGCGCGCACGAAAGACAAGACGGGGCTGCTCAAGGAACTTCGACGCCTGAACGATTGACATGCAGTTCATCGGGATCGAAGCGATCGGGCTGACCGGTGCAGTGGGCCGCCTGTTCCTGGCCGCGCTGCTTGGCGGGATCATCGGCCTCGAGCGCGAAGCAACGGGCAAGCCGGCGGGCTTCCGTACGAACCTGCTGATCTGCCTGGGCGCCGCACTCATCACGGAAATCTCGATCGCCATCGCGCACGACACCGCGCTCCAGCAGCCTTTGCAGGCCGATCCGGGGCGCATCGCCGCACAGATCGTGAGCGGCATCGGCTTTCTCGGTGCAGGCACGATCATGCAGACACGCGGCAGCGTGACCGGCCTGACGACAGCTGCGACGATGTGGGTGGTCGCTGCGATCGGTATGGCCACCGGCGCGGGTGCGTATGTCATCGCCGGCACGGCCACCGCCATCACCTTCATCGCGCTTCGTGTACTGCATCACCTGGACGACCTGATCCTGCCAGGCCGTTTCAGCCAGCACACGATCGTCGTGGAGGCGGACGCGGACGTCGATGCCGCGGAGATCGAGCAGGCACTCGGGTATGGCGGCGTGGACCTGCGGCTGATCCAGGTTGAGCGCAGGGATGACCGCCGGTTCTTCACGTTCCGGGCGCGCGGCTCTGTCGTGCCTGCCGTGATGCGTGCCGCCTCCGCCCACGCAGGCATCCGCAGGGTGGCTGTGGACTGAGCGGCGCGTTGCCGACCATGGCACAACCGTGTCTTTCTGTACCATTGTCCGTGTCACTCCTCCCGGCCGTGCAACCAGACGCTCGTATAATACGTCATATTATGGACGCACCACGATTCACACTCCAAGAGACCTTCAATGCAATTGGGAACCGACTTGCGGCAGGCGGCCCGTTCGCTCATGCGACGCCCCGCCTTCACGATCGTCGCGGCGCTTACGCTCGCGCTCGGCATTGCCGCCAACGTTGCGATCTTCGCAGTCATCAATGGGGTGCTGATCCGGCCGCTGCCCTATCCGGAATCAGAGACGATCGTCAGCATCCAGCACCATGCGCCGGGCCTCAATCTGCCGGACCTCGAGAACTCGCCCGGTACCCTCGCGATCTATCGCCGCCACGCCCGCAGCTTCAGCAGCATCGCGGGGGTGCAGGAGAACAGTCGCAACCTGACCGGTGGGCTCCAACCCGTACGCGTGCAGGTCGCCGAGGTCACGCCCTCGTGGTTCGACGTGATGCAGGTGCAGCCGCTGCGCGGCCGTCGGTTCGTCGAGGCTGATGCCGACACGCTCGCGCCGCCGGTTGCGCTGCTGACGTACGAGGGCTGGCAGGCACAGTTCGGCGGCCGCGAGGACGTAGTGGGCTCCCTCGTCCAGATCGACGGCGAGAGTACGGAAGTGATCGGCATCCTGCCGCGGCGCGCGTATACGAACCCCGACATGTCCGTACTGCTGCCCTCCTTCATCGATCCGGACGGACCGATCGGCACCTTCGGAATCGTCGGCATTGCGCGGCTTGCGCCCGGCGTGACGCTGGAGACTGCGCAGGCGGAAGTCACCCAACTGCAGTCGCGCATTCCGGAACAGTCGAATGGTGAGATGACGATGGAGGTGCTGCAGCGGTTCGGCTGGAGCGCCAGTCTCCAGACCCTGCGCGAGCGCATCACGGGCGACGTCCGGCCAGCGCTGCTCGTCGTGCTCGGCACCGTCGCGTTCCTGCTCCTCGTGGCGTGCGCAAGTGTCGCGAACCTGTTCCTGGTGCGTGCCGAGTCGCGTCAGCGCGAGAGCGGGCTGCGCCTCGCGCTCGGTGCATCGCGCGTCCGCCTCGCCGCATCGTTCCTCTCGGAGAGCATGGTGCTCGGCATTGCGGGCGGCGTCATCGGCATGGCCCTCGCCGCATTCGGCGTGCGCGCATTGATCGCAGCGGCGCCGCCCGAGCTGCCGCGCCTTCACGAAGTCAGTGTAGACGCGACGGTGCTGGGCTTCGCGCTCGTGCTGAGCGTGTTCGCAGGGCTGCTCTTCGGGCTGCTGCCGCTGCCCCAGCAGCTCGGCGCGCCGTTGCAGCAGCTCGTGCGCGACGGGCGCGGCTCCGCGGGCCGGGATCGCCAGCGCGTGCGCAAGACGCTGATCGTTGCGCAGATCGCACTCGCGCTCGTACTGCTGACCGGAAGCATGCTCATGCTGCGCAGCTTCGAGCAGCTGCGGAGCGTGGACCCGGGCGTGGATCCGGCTGGCGTGCTGACGATGGGCGTAAGCATGGGCGACGGCGTCGCGCGGCTGGCGGCCACGCAGGGCTACCAGCGCATCACTGACGAAGCCGCGGCGCTGCCGGGCGTCGCACATGCAGGTGTGGTGAACGCGCTACCACTCGATCCCGACGGCACGAACGGAGGCTCG
This sequence comes from uncultured Gemmatimonadaceae bacterium, assembly GCA_964384585.1. Classification (GTDB taxonomy): domain Bacteria; phylum Gemmatimonadota; class Gemmatimonadetes; order Longimicrobiales; family RSA9; genus DASTYK01. The sequence goes on from CAYLME010000049.1 coordinate 19,534, forward strand.
TTCCTGATCGAGTCGCGGCCGCGCGCAGAAGATGCGATCCCGCCTGTCGCATTCTACTCGGCGATCAGCGCCGGTTATTTCGAGGCGATCGGGACGACCCTGCAACAGGGGCGTTCCGTCGAGCGTGCGGATATCGAGCAGGCACGTCCGGTCGTGTGGGTGAGCGAGAGCTTCGCGCGCGACTTCCTCGATGGCAACGCGCTCGGTGAACGTATCCGCCCCGACAACGCGTCCGACTGGATGGAGATCGTGGGCGTCGTGCGTGACGTACGCACGTTCGGTCTGCGCGAGCCGATCCGGCCCATGATGTACATTCCGATGACGCTGCCGATCGGTTCGATGCAGGTCGGCTCCATGACGCTCGTCATGCGAACGGGCGGTGACCCTGCCGCGCTCGCTCCTGCCGCGCGAGCAGCGGTGCAGCGCGCTGAACCGAACGTGCCGATCACGACCGCGCGGCCCATGGCTGCCGTCGTTCGCGAATCGATGGCCGATACGGCATTCACCACGACCATCCTCATGATCGCGGCGATCGTCGCGCTCGCCCTCGGTGCAATCGGGCTGTACGGCGTGATCGGGTACGTCGTGGCACAGCGCACACAGGAGATCGGCGTCCGCATCGCGATCGGCGCAGCGCCACAGGAAGTACGCAGGATGGTGCTGCGCGAGGGAATGGTGCTCGCGCTCGTCGGCGTCGTAATCGGGACGGTGGCGGCCGCCTTGCTCACGCGCGCGCTCGAAAGCGTGCTTTACGACGTCAGCCGCCTCGACCCGCTCACGTTCGTCGTGGTACCGATCGTTCTCCTCGTCACGAGTGCCCTCGCTGCGTGGGTCCCGGCGCGGCGCGCCGCGGGCATCGCCCCGCTCGAGGCGCTGCGTACGGACTGAGGCCGAGCGCCGGTCCAGGGAACGGGCTGTAGCGGGCGGTCAGCGTGCGAAGCACGAAAGCGCTGGGCGGGCCCCACCGGGTGGTCTGCCCAGCGCTTCCCGCTTATCTTTCCGACGCTGCCGGCCCGGCCGGCTCTCCCTGAACGAATCACGGCCCGCGCTCGGCCCGGCTCATTGACCGGGCCATGGCCCCGGCCCAGGCCCGCATACCATGACCGAGATCTTCAAGGCCGCGATTCAGCGGGGCGCCTCCGACATCCACATGAAGGCAGGCGACTTCATCCGCGCACGCATCAGTGGTGAGCTCGTGCCGCTCACCCAGCAGCGCCTGACGCCCGACCAGGTCGAGCAGATCTGCAAGCAGCTGATCCCGCACGAGCGCGATCGTCAGCAGATCGAGACGATGACGGACTACGACTGCTCGTGGGGCGCGCCCGGCATCGGTCGATTCCGCGTCAACATCCTGCGCCAGCGCGGCACGCTCATGGTCGTGATGCGCGTCATCCCGATCGAAGTGCCGACGTTCGATCAGCTCCGGCTGCCGCGCGTGCTCGCCGGCATCGCGCACGCCGAGCGCGGCATGGTGCTGGTCACGGGTGTGACGGGCTCGGGCAAGAGCAGCACGCTCGCGGCGATGATC
>CAYLME010000050.1:0-257 GCA_964384585.1 uncultured Gemmatimonadaceae bacterium
ACCCCGACCAGCTTCGCGCCGAGTTAGAGCAGATCCGCAGCCGAGGCATTGCCGTGGCCCAGGAGGAGCTTGAAGTACCGTGGACGCCAATTACGCGCTGGCGCTGCGTCTGAACGCCTTCGCGTTCCTGTTCCTGTTCATCTATTTCGTTGCAAGCCGTTATCATCTCGCCCGGGTCGAGCGTGCGCTCGAGGCCCGGCGCGAGGAGGCAGCGCTCACAGGAGGACCCATCCATGTCTGAGTGGACCTACGTTAAC
>CAYLME010000050.1:267-20805 GCA_964384585.1 uncultured Gemmatimonadaceae bacterium
CGGCCTACGCACTGACGTGGATCACGTTCGCTGTATACGTGGTTTCGCTTCACCGCCGGCGGCGGCGCGCGGAGAGCCAGGTGGCTGACATCACGACCGGGAGGAAGCGTCCATGAAATCGCGCAAGGGAATCGGGCTCGCCGTTGCACTCGTGCTCGTACTCAGCGCCTTCGGCTACCTGATGTACGGCGGAATCGGCGACAATCTGGTCTACTTCCTGGAACCGCCGGAGCTGCTCGCGCGCGGTGACGCCGCGTATGACACGCCGGTCCGTCTCGGCGGCATGGTCGTGCCCGGTTCGGTGGTCTGGGACGCCGACGCGATCAACCTCGAATTCGAGATGAAGGGCACCGGCGACCAGACGATCGCGGTGCACTCGAGCAAGGCACCGCCACAGATGTTCCGGGAGAACACGGGTGTGATCGTCGAGGGCAGGCTGACGCGTGCGGGCGTATTCGAGGCCAGCAACGTGATGGTGAGGCACTCGAACGAGTACAGCCCGCCGGCCGAGGGCGAGGATCCGCACACGAAGTATCGGACCCTCATGCAGGATCAGACCTGAGGTCGTCGACGTTCGGTATCGCTAACGTTCAAGCGGGAAGGCTTCCTTGCTTCGGTTGATTGGCTCGTTCACGGTCTGGGCGTCTCTGCTGCTCGCGGTCTATGGGATGATCGCGGGAATCGTCGGAGTGCGCACACGCAATGCGGCACTGAGCCGGAGTGCGCGCGCGTCGTCATACATGATCTTCGTGCTCATGACGATCTCCAACCTCGCGATGGTCGCAGCGCTGGTGACGCACGACTTCAGCGTGGACTACGTCGCGCAGGTCGGCAGCCGCGCGACTCCGTTGTTCTTCACGGTCATCTCGCTCTGGAGCGCACTGGAAGGGTCCATCCTCTTCTGGGGCTGGGTGCTGGCCGGCTACACGGCGGCGGCGCTCTACTTCACGAAGGACCGGCTCGGTCCGATGGGCGCCTACGCGAACGCGACGATGCTCGGCATCAGCGCATTCTTCTTCCTGCTGCTGGTACGGCCCGCGAATCCGTGGGGGCTCGTCTCGCCCGTGCCGATGGACGGACCGGGGCCGAACCCGCTGCTGCAGAACCACCCGCTCATGGCGATCCACCCGCCGTTCCTGTACCTCGGCTATGTGGGCATGTCCGTGCCGTTTGCGTTCGCGATCGGCGCACTGCTCTCCGGCCGGCTGGACGACACGTGGGTGCGTGCGAGCCGCAAGTGGACGGTCTTTGCCTGGTCGATGCTCACACTCGCCATCATGGCAGGGATGTGGTGGAGCTACGAGGTGCTCGGCTGGGGCGGCTACTGGGCGTGGGATCCGGTCGAGAACGCATCGTTCCTGCCGTGGCTGACCGCGACCGCGTTCCTGCATTCCGTGATGGTGCAGGAGCGGCGCGACATGCTCCGCGTATGGAACCTCGCGCTCGTCGTCTCGACGTTCCTGCTCACGATCCTCGGCACGTTCCTGACGCGCAGCGGCGTGATTTCGTCCGTGCATGCGTTCACGTCCGGCACGATCGGGCTTTATTTTCTGAGCTTCATTGCCTTCGTGCTGATTTTCTCGCTCGCGCTCCTCGCGGGGAGATCGAGCGAGCTGCGCAAGCACGGTCATCTGGACAGCATGATGTCGCGGGAGACCGTGTTCATGGTCAATAATCTGTTGTTGACCGCGTTCACGTTCACCGTGCTGCTGGGCACGCTGTTCCCGCTCGTCGCTGAGGCCGTCCGTGGCGTCAAGGTCACGGTCGGTGCGCCATTCTTCAATCGCATGACCGTTCCGATCATGGTCGCGCTGCTGTTCCTGATGGGTGTCGGCCCGATGCTGCCCTGGCGTGTCGCGAACATGCAGGAGCTCAAGCGCAAGCTGCTCATCCCGACGCTCGCGATGGTGCTGACGCTCGGGACGGCGCTCGTGCTCGGGATGCGCGACTTCTGGGGCCTGCTCGCCTTCGCGTTCTCTGCGTTTGCACTCACGGCGAACATCCAGGAGTACGTTCGGGGAACGACCGCGCGACGGAATGCACAGGGTGGTGGCTGGCTGCGCGCGTTCTGGGGCCTGGTCAACGCCAACCCACGGCGCTACGGCGGCTATTTCGCGCACATCGGCCTCATCACCATGGCCATCGGCATCACGGCGTCCACGGTATTCCGGGCAGAGCGGCAGGCCACGCTGCGCGTCGGTGAGAGCGTGACGATGAACGAGTACACGGTGCGCTTCGACGGCATGCGTACGGCGCAGGAGCCCCAGCGCTTCGTGGTAGGCGCAATGATGACGGTGTTCGTCGACGGCACCGCGGTCGGTACGCTCTTCCCGCGCCTCAACTTCTACGCGATGAGCGCAGAGCCTGTGGCGACGCCGGCAGTACGCACGCGTCCGGACAATGATCTGTATCTCACGCTGCTGGCCTTCAACGAGCAGGACGGCTCGACCGCCACGCTCTCCGTCATCGTCGAGCCGCTCGTCGGCTGGATCTGGGTTGGCGGCTTCATGATCACGATCGGCGCGCTCTTCGGGATCTGGCCGCGCAAGCGCGTGGCGCCGAAACCCGCAGGCTCGCGTCAGCCAGCGGCAGGTGTCGCATGAACTGGAAGCGCGTCGCGGTGAGTTTCGCGTTCACGCTACCGGTGATCGCGCTGCTCGCGTTCGGGCTGACACGTGATCCGAACGCGATCGATTCGCCGCTGCCCGGTCGGCCGGCCCCCGACTTCAGCCTGCCCGTATTCGAGAACGGCGAGGGCGTGGTCTCGCTGTCCGACCTGCGCGGCGAGGTCGTGGTGCTCAACTTCTTCGCGTCGTGGTGCCTCGAGTGCCGCTACGAGCACGCTGCGCTCGCGATGGCGTCGAGCATGTATGGCCCGCGTGGTGTGCGCTTTTTCGGCGTGCTCTACAACGACACGCCCGAGAAGGGGCGGCGCTGGATCCAGCAGATGGGCGGCCAGCCGTACCCCGCGCTGCACGACCAGGGCTCACGCACGGCGATCGACTACGGCCTCTACGGTGTGCCGGAGACATTCATCATCGATCGCAATGGTCTCGTCGTCCAGAAGAAGATCGGGCCATGGGTCTTCGACGAGCTGGCGGGTGCAATCGAGAAGGCGCTCGCCATCGCGCCGGTCGACGGGCCGGGCAGCGACGGCCCGGAAACAGTGAGCCCGACTGCGGACGCGGTGCAGGGAGGTGCGGAATGAGACGGCTGTTGATCGCGCTGCTGTGTGCGCTCGCGCCTGCGGCAGCATACGCACAGGCGGCATCACCGCCCGCCGGCAACGTGCCCGAGACCCAGATCGAGCGCGACGTGCGCGCACTGGCTGCGGAGCTGCGCTGCCCCGTCTGCCAGGGTCTTTCGCTGCAGGACTCGCCCTCCGAGCTGTCACAGGAGATGAAGGACGTCATCCGTGCGCAGCTCGAGGAGGGCCAGACGCGCGAGCAGGTCAAGGCGTACGTCGAGAGCAAATACGGCGAATGGATCCTGATGGAGCCGCCAGCCCAGGGATTCAACCTCACCGTGTACGTGCTGCCCGTGGTCGGCCTGCTGGCAGGCGCGGCATTCGTCTTCCTGACAGCGCGCAAATGGGTACGCCAGAGCAGCGCCGACGAAATCGCCGAGGAGGAAGCGGCGGAAGAGCAGGAACGGGCGCACATCGGGTAGCCGTTCGTCACAACGTAACGGGAAGCGCCCCGCCGACCATCTCGGCTGGGCGTCTTTCGTTGCGGGGCTGGTGTCAGACCTGGCGCGCATCACAGGTTGCCACTGCCTGCCACGGTCGCTGCCGCCTGGCTCGTACCGCGCTCTAGAACAACCCCGTCACCGTCCCGTCGGGCAGTACCTTCATGCCCTCCGCGGCGGGCCGGCGCGGCAGCCCCGGCATCGTCATGATCTCGCCGGTGTGCGCGACGACGAATCCTGCGCCGGCTGACGGCGTCACCTCGCGTACACTGATGCGGAACCCGCTCGGTCGCCCACGCAGCGCGGGGTTGTCGGAGAAGGAGTACTGCGTCTTGGCCATGCACACAGGGACGTCGCGCATGCCGATCTCCTCGAGGCGGGCGATGTCGCGGGCGGCGGTGCCGACATAATCGACGCCGTCCGCACCGTAGATCTCGCGCGCGATCGTTTCGATCTTTGCCATGAGCGGCTGTTCGAGATGGTAGAGCGGCCGGAAATCCGCATCGCCGTTCTCGAGCGTCGAGATCACGAGGTCGGCAAGCTCGAGACCGCCGGCGCCGCCCTTCGCATGCACCTCGGCCAGTGCCACGTCAACGCCCATGTCCCGGCACCCGGCCATCACGACCTCCAGTTCTTCGTCACTGTCGGTGGCGAACCTGTTCACGGCAACGACCGGCGGCACACCGAACTTGCGGACGTTCTCGACGTGCTTCTGCAGGTTCACGAAGCCTTTCCGCACGGCGGCGGCGTTCGGGATCGTGACGTCGGCAAGCGCGACGTCGCCGTGCAGCTTGAGCGCCCGGATCGTCGCCACTACCACCGCGGCGGATGGTCGCAGTTCGCCGGCCCGGCACTTGATGTCGAAGAACTTCTCTGCGCCGAGGTCGGCACCGAAGCCGGCCTCGGTCACCACGATGTCGCCGAGTGCGAGGCCGGTGCGTGTTGCGATCAGGGAATTGCACCCGTGTGCGATGTTCGCGAACGGGCCGCCGTGAATGAATGCGGGCGTGCCTTCGAGCGTCTGCACGAGGTTCGGCGCGAGCGCGTCCTTGAGGAGCAGGGTCATCGCGCCGTTCGCACGCAGCGACTCCGCGCGTACCGGAGCCTTGCCGCGGTCGTAGCCGACGATGATGCGGCCGAGGCGATCCTCCAGGTCTTTCCGGTCGCTCGAGAGGCAGAAGACGGCCATGACCTCGCTCGCCGCCGTGATCTGATAGCGATCCTGGCGCGGCACGCCGTCGCCGACGCCGCCCAGCCCGATCGTGATGTTGCGGAGTGCACGGTCGTTCATGTCCAGGCACCGCTTCCAGGTGATGCGCCGGACGTCGATACCCAGCTCGTTGCCCTGCTGCAGATGGTTGTCCAGCATCGCCGCGAGCAGTGCATTCGCGCTGGTGATCGCGTGGAAGTCGCCCGTGAAATGGAGGTTGATGTCCTGCATCGGGACCACCTGGGCGTAGCCGCCGCCGGTCGCTCCACCCTTCACGCCGAAGACCGGGCCGAGGCTCGGCTCGCGCAGCGCGATGACGACCTTCTGGCCGCGGCGTCGCAGCGCGTCGGCGAGTCCAACAGAAAGCGTGGACTTGCCCTCTCCGGCCGGCGTCGGGCTGATGCCGGTCACGAGTACGAGGCGGCCGGGCTCGCTGTCGCGCCGTGCGACCACGTCGAGCGGGACCTTCGCCTTGTGATGGCCGTACGGGATGATCTCGTCACTGGACAGACCGAGTTCCTCTGCGACCGAACGGATGGGCTGTAGCTCTGCGGCCTGAGCGATTTCGATATCGCTAAGCATGTGGGGCGCGCTCCCTGGAAAGTGTTCCGGAACAGGCGCGCGCAAAATAGGAGAGTGCGGGAGTGCGCGACAGGGTCGAGGAACGAGGTTTGCACATGAGGCCCGTATCCGGGCCTTCCCCGAAAGCGGCGCGGCCGCGAGGGTGAGCACATGGAGAATGACGTGCCACCAGGACTCGAGTCGTTCTGGGTGCTGGCCGACGACGAGGGCCTCGACGATCACCCGCTGGAGCGCGAGCTGTGCGAGCGGCTGGACACGCTGGCGCGCTACCGGAGCATGCTGTTCGAGGCTGCCTCGGCGGGTCATGAGGAGGTGGCAGCAGCACTACAGCGTGCGCATGACCGCGAGGCCGAACTCGTTCGCGACCTGCGCCGCGCCCTTGCCAACATGCGTTGACGCTCTCCCGGGGCGTATCTAGGTTCTGCAGCCATGAAATCCGAAATGATGCGCGTACGGTTTGCGCCTTCACCGACGGGCTACCTGCACGTCGGCGGAGCGCGCACGGCGCTGTTCAACTGGCTGCTTGCGCGCCGCCATGGCGGCGTGTTCGTGCTGCGCGTCGAGGACACGGACCGCGAGCGGTCCAGTGACGCGCATACGGCGGCCATCCTGGATGGCATGAAGTGGCTCGGGCTCACATGGGACGAGGGCCCGTATCACCAGGCGGACGGGCTCGAGCGTCACGTCGCGGATGCGCACATGCTGCTGGAGCGCGGGCGTGCGTACCGCTGCTTCTGCACGCCCGGCCAGCTCGAGGAACGGCGTCGCGCGGCGGAAGGCACCGACCCGCATGCATTTCGCTACGACCGCCTCTGCCTGCGGACGGTATCGCCGGAGGAAGGCGCGCGTCGCGCAGCGGAGGGGGAGCCGCATACGATCCGTTTCCACGTACCGGACGGACGCACCGAGTGGGACGATGCTGTGCATGGCACGATCGGCTTCGCGAACGAAGACATCGAAGACTTCGTCGTGCTGCGCAGCGACAGTACACCGATCTACAACATGGCGGTGGTGAGTGACGACATCGCGATGCGCATCACGCACGTGATCCGCGGTGACGACCATGTCTCCAACACGCCGAAACAGATTCTGCTGTACCAGGCACTCGGGCAGCCCGTCCCCGTATTCGCGCACGTGCCGATGATCCTGGGACCGGATGGCAAGCGGCTCTCGAAGCCTCATGGTGCTACTGCCGTGGGGGAGTACCGGAAGCAGGGCATCCTGCCGGATGCGATGGTCAACTTCCTGGCACTGCTCGGCTGGAACCCCGGGACCGAGGAAGAAATCTTCACGCGCGATGAGTTGATCGCGCGCTTCTCACTCGAGGGCATCAATACGAAGAGCGCGGTGTTCGACACTGCGAAGCTCGAGTGGATGAACGGCCAGTACATCGCGCAGATGAGCGCGGCCGAGCTCGATCCGCTCGTGATCGATGCGTTCGAACGAGCCGGAACCCTCGACACGTCCGCCCTGCAGCAGGGCGATGTCCGTCTGCACGCCGTGATCGACCTGTTGAAGACACGCGCCCGGACCATCGACGAGTTCGCGCAGTACGGGACGCCGTACCTGCGCGATGATTTCGGCTATGATCCCGATGCCACCGCGAAGCACTGGAAGGACGCGGACACTCCTGCACGCCTGCAACGCATCCGCGCCACGTTCAGCGGCCTGGACGAATGGAACGAGGCGTCGCTGGAGGAAGCACTACGCGCGCTTGCCGGGTCGCTCGGCATCGGCGCAGGGAAGCTGATCCATCCGTTGCGGGTCGCACTGCTCGGCCAGGCGGTCTCGCCCGGCATCTTCGAGGTCGCCGTGGTGCTCGGCCGTGAGCAGGTCGTCGCGCGTATCGATCGCGCGCTGGCCGAGCTCGCCGCGCGCGCCTGAACCCTGATGCGCTCCGCGCCCCGGCCCGGCGACGCGGTACTCACCCCGCCGCGCGCGGGCGATGAGGCGTGGATGCAGCGGGCGCTCGAGCTGGCACATGCTGCGCGTGCCGTCGAAGAGGTGCCGGTCGGCGCCGTCGTCGTGCACAATGGCAGCATCCTCGCCGAGGCCTGGAACCTGACCCGTACGAATCAGGATCCCACGGCGCACGCGGAGATGGTCGCATTGCGGCGCGCCGCGAGCAGGGTGGGAAGCGCAAGGCTGCTCGACGCGGAGATGTATGTCACGCTCGAGCCGTGCGCGATGTGCGCAGGCGCACTCGTTCTCGCCAGGGTGCGCCGGCTGATCTACGCGGCCGCCGACCCGAAGACAGGCATGTGCGGATCGCTCGGCTGCATCGTGCAGGACCCGCGGCTGAACCATCGCATGCAGATCACTGCGGGCGTGCTCGCAGAACCGGCGGGAGAGCTGCTGCGCGCATTCTTCCGCGCGCGGCGCGAAACGGAGCGCGGCTGATTCCGATTCCGGAACCAGCCGCGCTCACCCGTTCATTCCTGACCGAACAGTTCGCTCGCTGTTCCAGCAGTGCTGGTCAGGTCCCGGCCGCCGCCCGCTGGTCGACCTGCACAGCCGGCGCAATCCCCTCGTCAACTGGTTTGCCGACGAACCGCAGCAGCAGGTACAGGATCACGAGACCGGCAACGAGCGAGATCCAGGTGGGCACGCCATACGCCGTCGGGATATCGCCGACGAGCATGCCGACCATCGCGACCATGATGGCGTAGGGCATCTGCGTGCGCACGTGATCGATGTGATCGCAGGCGCTCGCCATCGAGCTCATCACGGTCGTGTCGGAAATCGGTGAGCAGTGATCGCCGAAGATGGACCCGGCCATGACCGAGCTGATCACACCCAGCAGGATGCTGTAGTGCGCGCCGCCGTCGAAATCGACGCCGGCGCCCATCGCGACCGCGAGCGGGATCGTGACGGGAAACAGGATTGCCATCGTTCCCCAGGACGTACCGGTCGCGAACGACGTTGCAGCGGCGGTGACGAACACGATGACCGGGAGCAGTCCGAGCGGCAGCGTGTCCTGCAGCACGCCGGAGAGGTACGGGCCAGTGCCGAGTGCCTCGGTGACTCCGCCCAGCGCCCAGGCGAGGACGAGGATGATGATTGCGAGCAGCATGGCGCGCATGCCGTTCACCCAGGACTCGAGTGCTTCGGCGAGCGGCAGGATACGTTGCGTGACCGCCATCGTGATGGCGACGACGTTACCCGCGAACGAGGCCCAGATCAGCGTCTTGAACGGATCCGCACCGCCGACGATGCCCCAGAGCGTAGCGCCCTCCGGCGCCGCCTGCGCGCCCGTGTACAGGATGCCGATCAGGGCGACAATGATGACGGTGAGCACCGGAACTGCCGCGTTGTACCAGCGATGCGGTATTCCCTCGGGCGGCGACATGTAGCCGCTGGTGACATCCACGGCCGGCCGCGCACCGGGTGCCGTGGCGCCGCCGCCGCTGCGTGCGCGGCGCTCCGCCTTGAGCATGGGCCCGAAGTCGCGGCCGGTGAGTGCGACCATCAGTACGAACGCGAGCGTCAGGATCGGATAGAACAGATAGGGAATCGAGTGCAGGAAGACGTTGAACGGGTTCTGTGCACCCTGCAGCAGCTGCGCGGCGGCCGCAGGATCGGTGCTCTGCGATGCAGCCGTCCGGAGCGCGTCGCCGATGAGCGAGATCTCGAAGCCGACCCAGGTCGAGATGACGGCGATCGCGGCTATCGGTGCGGCCGTCGAATCGACGATGTAGGCGAGCTTCTCGCGCGAGATGCTCAGCCGGTCGGTCACCGGTCGCATGGTGTTACCGACGATCAGCGTATTCGCGTAGTCGTCGAAGAAGATGATGATGCCGGCGAGCCAGCCCATGACCTGCCCGCGCCGTGCAGACGTCGCGAACCTGCGCATGGACTCGACGAGTCCGAGGGTGCCGCCGCTCCTGCCGATCACGCCGACCATGCCGCCCAGCAGCATCGAGAAGACGACGATCGAGATCTTGTCGGTGTCGGCCAGGCCCTCGACGATGAAGCGATCGACGCTGATCATCGAGGCGACGAGCGGGTTCCAGTTCGCGACGATCAGTGCGCCGAACCATACGCCGGCGAACAGCGACAGCACGACCTCGCGGAAGGCGAGCGCGAGGACGATCGCGACGATCGGCGGCAGCAGGCTGAGCCAGCCGGGTTCGACGTGCATCTTCGGTTCAGCTCCGGATTGGATGGGGGCCAGGCGCGCGGCGGGCTCTGGCGCTCCGTCGCGCGAAGGGCTGGCCGCCGAAAGTAGGGGCCTGGGGCGTGCGTGTAAAGCACGGCCACACCGTGCCGTTGACGCTGTCAGACCCCCTGCCTAGCTTCCGTCGCGAAAGAATCATGACACGCAGCCGGCACATCCGATGAGCGCGGAACCGCAGCGAGAGATGTTGATGGACGAGCGCGCTGTGACGCGCACGCTCGCGCGCATGGCGCGTGAGATCGTGGAGCTGAATGCCGGTGTCGAGGGTCTCTCGTTGCTCGGCATCCAGCGGCGCGGCGTGCAGCTGGCCGGGCGCGTTGCGGACGAGATCGAGCGAGCCGAGGGCTCGCGCCCGCCGGTCGGTACCCTGGACATCACGCTCTACCGCGACGACCTGACCGCGATCGGCCCGCGCCCGGTGCTGGGCGAGACGCGCCTGCCCGACGGCGGCATCGACGCTCGCCGGCTGGTCATCATCGACGACGTCCTCTATACCGGCCGGACCGTGCGCGCGGCGCTCGACGAGCTGGCCGATTTCGGCCGGCCGGACCGCATCTACCTGTGCGTACTGGTCGATCGCGGCGGACGCGAGCTGCCGATCCAGCCGGACATCGTCGGGCGCGCGGTGGAGGTGAAGGGCGGTGACCGCGTCGAGGTGCTGGTGCCGGAGCTGGACGGGCGGCTGGCCGTCGAGCTGCGCGCTACGGAGGCGACGTCTTGAATCCTGCAGCGACACCGCCGCTCGGAAAGGACCTGATCGGGCTCGAGCGGCTTACAGCAGACCAGATACGCGGCATCCTCGATACGGCGGACCCGTTCAAGGAGATCAGCGAACGGGCGATCAAGAAGGTGCCCGTGCTGCGCGGCAAGACGATCGTCAACCTGTTCTTCGAAGCGTCCACCCGGACGCGGATTTCCTTCGAGTTCGCCGAGAAGCGCCTTTCCGCCGACACCGTCAACATCGCGAGCAGCGGCTCGAGCGTGCAGAAAGGTGAAACGCTCGTAGACACGGCGCGCAACCTCGAGGCGATGCGGATCGACATGGTCGTGATCCGTCATGGCTCCTCGGGCGCTGCACAGTTCCTCGCGGATCGCATCCCCTCGAACGTGATCAACGCGGGTGACGGCCGTCACGAGCACCCGACCCAGGCGCTGCTCGACATGCTGACGCTGCGCGATCACCTCGGCCACCTCGAAGGGGTGAAGGTGTGCATCGTCGGCGATGTGCTGCACTCGCGCGTGGCACGCTCGAACATCTGGGGGCTGACGAAGCTGGGCGCGGAGGTCGCGGTGTGCGCGCCACGCACGCTGCTGCCGATCGGCGTCGAGGACCTGGGCGTTCACGTGTTCGATCGCATCGAGGCTGCCGTCGAATGGGCCGACGCGCTGAATGTGCTGCGGCTGCAGCTCGAGCGGATGCAGGCGGGTTTCATCCCCAGCCTGCGCGAGTACAACCGCGTATTCGGCGTGACGCGCGAGCGGGTCGAGCGCGCGCCGCGGGACCTGCTGATCCTGCATCCCGGCCCCATGAATCGCGGCGTCGAGATCGACAGCGATGTCGCGGACGGTCCGCACTCGGTCATCCTGAACCAGGTGACGAACGGCGTCGCCGTGCGCATGGCCGTGCTCTATCTCCTCGCCGGCGGTGCGCCCGACCGGGCAGAGGCTGCAAAGACGGAAGGGTAATCGCTGAGGATGGCAACGAACGGGACACGGCCGCTGCTGCTGCGCGGCGGGCACGTAATCGACCCATCGACGGGACAGGACGGCATTGCGGACGTGCTGCTGAACGACGGCCGCGTGGAAGCCGTCGGGGCAGGGCTCGGCACGCCCGACGATGCCGAGGTCGTCGATGTCGGCGGCCTGATCGTCGCGCCCGGCTTCATCGACGTACACGTGCACCTGCGCGAGCCGGGCGGTGAGCACAAGGAGACGATCACGACCGGGGCGCGCGCAGCAGTCGCGGGCGGGTTCACGGCCGTATGCGCGATGCCCAACACCGATCCGCCGATCGACGATCCGGCAGCGGTCGGCTTCGTACGCGCCGAAGGGCGTCGTGCGGGCGGCGCGCGCGTCTATCCGACCGGTACCGTGTCGATCGGGATGAAGGGTGAGCGGCTCGCGCTGATCGGCGAGATGGTGGAGGCGGGTGCCGTTGCGGTCACCGATGACGGCAGGCCGGTCGCGGATGCGGGCCTCATGCGGCTCGCGCTCGAGTACGCGCGCACGTTCGGGATCCCGGTAGCCCAGCATTGCGAGGACCACGCCCTGTCGGCGGGCGGCTCGATGAACGAGGGCCTGGTCTCGACGCGGCTCGGCATCCGCGGCATCCCGAACGCGTCCGAGGACGTCGTGATCGCGCGCGACCTGCTGCTCGCGGAACTGACCGGCGGCCGGCTGCACATCCAGCACGTCTCGACGCGGGCCGGCGTGGCGATGATCCGTGACGCAAAGGCCCGCGGCGTTGCGGTGACCGCTGAAGGCACGCCGCATCATTTCACACTGACGGACGAGGCCTGCGAACAGTACCGCACCGAGGCCAAGGTCAATCCGCCATTGCGGCGCCCCGAAGACCGTGCAGCTGTTATCGAAGGCGTCGGTGACGGCACGCTCGACGTCATCGCGACCGACCACGCGCCGCACCATTACGACGAGAAGGAACAGGCCTTCGAGGATGCGCCATTCGGCCTCGTCGGTCTGGAGACCGCGCTCGGGCTGGCCGTGACCCAGCTGGTGGAGCAGAAGGTGCTCACGCTCTCGCAGATGGTGGAACGCATGAGCTGTGCGCCAGCGCGCGCCTTCTCGTTGCCGGGTGGCACACTGCGCAAGGGCAGCATCGCCGACGTTACCGTGTTCGATCCCGAACGGGAGTGGACGGTGGACCGCACGAAGTTCGTCTCGAAGAGCAGGAACACGCCTTTCAACGGGATGACACTGCGCGGCGCGCCCGAGCTGACGATCGTGGATGGGCACGTGCGCTGGCGTCGCGGCGTCGCGTGAACGATCGACCGCTGCCCGGCCCGCGCGACTGGATCGCGAGCGCACCGTTCCCCTGGCCGCCTGCTGCCTCCGTTCGACCCGGCGACGTCTACAACGCCTGCTACTTCCTGGTCAGTGTGCAGACGCTCCGCACGAAGGCGGACAAGCCCTACCTGCGGCTGCAGCTGCAGGACGTGCATGGTGCGCTCGAGGGCCGGGTCTGGGACATGGCCGAGCAGATTGCGGAGTCGCTGCGCGACGGGATGTACGTCGGCGTGCGCGGGCGTGTCGAGGTGTTCAACGGCGAGCGACAGCTCAGGGTCGAGGATATCGCGCAGATCCACGTGGGGCTCGACGACCTCGAGCACTTCATGCCGCGCTCGCCACGCGATCCGGACGAGATGGATCGCGAGCTGGCCGAGCTCATTGCCTCAATCGAGGACGATGCGCTGCGCGCGCTGCTCGAGCGCATGCTGGGCGCCGGCACCAACCTGGGCGCGGGCTTCCGCCTGGCACCCGCCGCCAAGTACAACCACCACGCGTACCTCGGCGGACTGATCGAGCATACACTCTCGATCACGCATGTCTGCGACATGCTCGGCGCACACTACCAGCCCCACATCGACCGTGACCTGCTGATCGCCGGTGCGCTGCTGCACGACGTCGGCAAGGTTCGCGAGATCGGGGCGCGCGCCGGGTTCCCGTACACTGATGAAGGCAAGCTGCTCGGTCACATCGTGCTCGGCATGCAGATGGTTGCGGAGGCGGCTGCTGCCGTGCCGCAGCTCACGCCGCAACGGCTCACGCTGCTGCAGCATCTCATTGCGAGCCACCAGGGCCGCTACGAATGGCAGTCACCGCGCGAGCCACGCACGCTCGAGGCGTACATCCTCCATTACGCGGATGACCTCGACGCCAAGATGCAGCACGCGGTCAGCATGATCGGCACGGTCTCGGGCCCCGCCGGCTGGACGGGCTATGACCGCTCACTCGGCCGCGAGCTCTATCGGCATCATGCTGTGGCTGGTGAAACGACGTCTGCCGCTGCGTATGAGCACCCCGGCGCAGCACAGGGCGGCCGCGTAGCCGAGGAACCGGCCCGGGAGCAGGCAGGCACCGATGGGAGTGCGCCAGCGGTCGAGAGTGCGGCGATCGTCGAGAGTGCGGCGACGGTCGAGAGCGCGCCCGCCGTCACGTCACCGACCGGGCCTGAGGCGCCCGAACCGGACGAGCCGCGGCCGATCGATGAGTCGGCAGAGACGCGCTCCGGCCGACAGGACACACTCGACCTCTTCGAATGAGTTGCCGCGCGCGGCGTCGACCGCCGCGTGGGCAGCTCCTGTCCTGAGTCAGAAATCCTTCCGCGAAAACATCCGCAGTGCCCCGGCAAGCGGCAGCAGCAGCCAGACGGCGAGCGCCCCAGTGGCAACGGCCAGGCCCGTCGCACTGCCGAAGAACCGCTGGAACACTGCGCCCGTGTAGCCCATGAGTGCAGCCGCGTCGAACGTCATGAGCAGGATGACCCGGGCCAGATCGAGCGGGTTCAGCAGCATGAGCGCGAGCAGTGGCTTCTCGAGCGGATAGTTGATGAACAGGGCGGCCCCCAGCATGACGAGGCCGTCGTAGACCACGGCAACGAGCAGCCACAGCAGCACCGCCGCACCGAGTCCCTGCGCACGGTCGTCGAGCCGCACTGCGATCAGGAAGGCCAGCGCCGTGAACACGAGCGTCAGCGCGACCCCGACGGTGAGCAGCACGGCGAGCGATGCTATGCCACCCGTCGCGCCCATACGCGCGGCGAACGGGATGCCGACGCCGATGACGAAGGCAAGCGCGAGCGGTATGGACAGACCCGTGTAGAGCCCGCCGAAGAGCTGCCTGCGGCCGATCGGCTGCGTCAGCAGCAACTCGTTGAACTCGCGCGCGCCGTACAGGTAGACGGTGCCGAAGATGAGACTCATGAGCGGCGTCACGAACAGTACGATGTTCATGAGCGAAAGCAGTGCCTGCTCTCCGGTTCCGCCGAAGCGCAGCAGCGCCTCCGTCGCGAGCAGGAAGAACGCGGCGTAGGCCGGCAGCCAGCGTCCGCGCGCAACATCGGCCAGCTCGTACTTCAGGATCTTGAGCGTCGTCGTCATGCGACCTCCCGGACGCTGCGGCCGAGCAGCAGGGAGGCGACCGCGCGCTCGAGGGATTTCTCCTGTGTGCTCGTGCGCAGCTCGGCGAGTGTACCCTTGAAGAGCACGCCTTCGTCCAGCAGGAAGACGATGTCGTCTGCCAGCTGTTCGACCTCGCTCAGCACGTGACCGGTGAGCAGTATCGTCCGGCCGTGCGCGCGCTCGCGGTGGATCCGTTCCTTCAGCACACCATTCGCGATCGGGTCGAGCCCGGCCGTCGGTTCATCCAGGATCACCAGCTCCGGCCTGAACAGGAAGGCGGTCACCGCGCTGACCTTCTGGCGGTTGCCGCCGCTCAGGGTGCGCACCGGCTTGTCGAGCTCAGGCTCGAGGGCAAAGTCCTCGATCAGCGAGCGGTCCACGCTCGCGTCGGGACCACGCAGGTCCTCGAGCATCGCCAGGATCTCGCGGCCGCTCAGGTTCTCCGGGAAACGAGCCGCCTGCGGCATGTAGCCGATGCGCCTGCGGTAGGCGAAGTCGCCGTTGATACGCTCGCCGCCGATCTCGATCGTGCCGGCGTCCGGGCGTACGAGACCGAGCAGCATCTTGATCATCGTCGTCTTGCCGCTGCCGTTCGGCCCGAGGATCGCCGTAACGCGACCCGGCTGGATCTCCAGGTCGATATCGCGCAGAACGCTGCGGCCGCGGAACGCCTTCCGCACACCGGTCAGCTTCACGGTCATGATGCCCTCCGCATCAAAGGCCGCTCATCGATCAGTGTGGCCGGCGTCAGCACCGGCGCGACACGCTCGGCCAGGTCGAGCAGTGTGACGAAGATCGAGCGCAGCAGCACGAGTGATGGAGCGTTGCGCTCGACAACGAGCGAGAACAGCCGCACCGGGCGGAAGGGAACGTCACCGAAGCCGTCCCTGTCCAGGTCGTAACCGCGATAGCGGTCCCACCAGTTCTCCTCGAACGTGCTGAAGTTGTGGCGGCTGTTCGTGGCGACGTCGAAGGTGTTGCCGTCGAAGCGATTGCGTGTGAATACGTTCTGCTCGCTGTTGGCCATGAGCTTGATCGCCCAGCCGTTGCGAACGAATGCGTTGTCCTCGATACGCGTGCGGTTCACTCCCTCCGCCATGATGCCGATGCTGTTCTCGACGAAACGATTGCCCCTGAGCTCGCTGTCCGTGATGTCCTTCAGCAGCAGGCCGAACGAGGCCGTACCCCGGTTCCGCTCGAAAGCATTGTTCGTCATCGTCACGTGTTTCGTGTACATCACGGCAATTCCGGCGCCGTTCTCGCGAAACACGTTGTCGCTGTATGAGCAGCGGTTGCTGAACATGAAGTGCAATCCGTAGCGGAGGTTCCCCTCCGCATGGTTGTGCTCGACGCGACTGTCCTCGACGAACTCGAAGTAGATGCCGTCGCGATGCCCCCGGACGTCGTTGTCCCGGATGTCGATCTCCTTCGAGTACCACAGGTGTATGCCGTTGCCCGCCGCGGTCTGCCGCTGCTCGCTCGCGTGCAGCACGTTCCGCTCGATCAGGCACCAGCCGGCATTCGCGAGATAGATCCCGAAAAACGCATCTTCGATGCGATTATCCGAAATGTTGCAGAAGGAAGAATCCTCGACGCGTATTGCCGCGCGATCATCGATGAAGCTGCGGCCGACATTGCGCAGCGTGAGCCCGCGGATCGTCACGCTGTCTGCGGTGACGCGGATCAACTGGCGTTCTCCCTCACCGTCCAGCACGGCGCCCGGCTCGCCCTGGAGTGTGATCCGGCGCGCGACCTCGACGGTCGGCTCGCGGTAGACGCCAGCAGTGACGAGGACGGTCGCCCCCGCCGGTGCTGCCGCCACCGCCTCGCCCACGGTTCGGTACGGACCGGCAGGCGAGACGACAAGCGTGTCGCTCGCGGGCAGCGCGAGAATCAGCAGGAGGAGCGCTGCACCGCTCATTGCGGCTGGGGTTCTTCGTGCTCCGGCGAGTGGGCCGGCGCGTGATCTATGGAGTCCGGCGCGGCGTGTGCTGGCGAATCGTGCATTCCGCCGCCGTTCATGTGGACGTGCCCGCTGCTGCGGACGTGCTCGAGTACTTCGTCCCAGGTCATGACCACGCCACCGAACGAGTTCACGAGTGCGGCCGGCGTCATCGCGTCACTCCGGAACGCGGTGAGGTTCGCGCCCATCGGGCTGCGCAGCATCTCGCTGTGCAGGAAGAGCGCGTCGTCGATCGAGATCAGCTCGCCGGGGTGCTGAAACGAGGTGACCCAGAGCGAGTGCACGGACTCCGGCTCGTCCATGCCGAGCACGTAGTCAGCCATGCACTCGATGGAATCGAACGTGTGCGTCAGGCCGGTACGTGTGACCAGCTCCGTCCCATAGCGGTCGTCCACGATCGCCATGCGGCAATGGACGCAGACGTCCTCGCCGTAGACGATCGGTTTCGGCTCGGGCGCGCATGCCGCGACCGCCACGAGGGCGGCCGCGAGCAGCGTGCGGGTGATGTCATGCGCGCGCATGGCCCAACTCCCCGACCGGCACGCGGCCGGTCGGTTCCGCGCGCTTGCGTCCGCGCCGATCGAGCCAGAGGGCTGCGGCGCCGATGAGCAGGGACACGATCGTCAAAATGCCACCGAGGCCGGGCCACGAGTGCGCGCGGAAGTTGAGAAGCTGCTTGCTGCCGATCAGCGGCGGCTGGTAAGCCATGCCGGGCACCTTGATCGCCGCGTCGGGGTTCAGGTTGTGCCCGTAGTCGTAACCCCACAGATAGAAGTCAACGAGTCCTGCGAGCGCGAGCAGCACGAAGGCGATGACCCACACCTGCAGCAGTCGGCGCCTCCCGACCGCAGCGACGACGAGACCGAATGCAGCCAGCCCACCGAGCAGCCATGGCATGATCTTGAGCTCCCGGATGGATTCCGGGTGGATCGCCTTCATGCCGATGTAATGGTTCAGCCCGTTGATGTTCTGCAGGTCATATTCACCCTGGCCACGGATCGTATTGACCATGATGTCCATACCGATCCCTTCCGGGTACTGTGGCGCCTCGAGATTGATGGTCCACAGTGGCTGGAAGAACGCCGGCACCAGCAGCAGTGCTGCAAGGGCCACCAGGGCGCGCGTCCGGTTCGTCAGTGTTGCTGTCATGTCCCGTCTCCGTGCAGCTCACGCTCGACAGTCATCGGTTACTGTGCTGCAATCGGCTGTGTCCTGAGTTCGCCGCCCGTACCCCACGCGAGCGGCACGTTGCTGCCACGCGGGCTGACGCGGACATAGCCCTGCATCTCCTGGTGCAGCGCAGAGCAGAAGTCCGTGCAATAGAACGGATGTACGCCCACGCGGTTCGGCACCCACACGAGCGTGCGGGTCGCACCCGGCATGATCAGCAGCTCGGCGGTTTCCATGCCCAGCGTTGCAAAACCGTGCGGAACGTCCCAGTCCTGCTCGAGGTTTGTGACATGGAAGTAGACCGTGTCACCAACCTGGATGCCTTCGATGTTGTCCGGCGCGAAGTGGCTGCGGATCGCCGTCATGTAGACGTCCACGCGACGACCGCTGCGTGTTACGCGTGTATCCGCCTCGCTCTTCGTCGCATTCGGGTTCGTGTTCTCATCCAGGCGATAGAGCCGCACCTGCTTCTCCATCAGCAACTCGGCAGGAATCGCCTGTGCGTAGTGCGGCTCGCCCATCGTCGGGAAGTCGAGCAGCAGGCGCATCTTGTCGCCCGTGATATCGATCAGCTGCGCGGCGTGTGCGAGTTCGGGACCCGTCGGCAGGTAACGGTCCTTCGTGATCTTGTTCAGGGCGACCAGGTACTTGCCCCAGGGCTCGGCACTGTCGCCGCCCGGAATCATCAGGTGGCCGACCGAGTAGTAGACCGGGATACGATCCACCACCGTGAAGTCCGACAGACGCCACTTGACGATCTCGGAGCTGATGAACGCCGTAGTGTACGCGTAGCCACGGCCGTCGAACTCGGTGTGGAGCGGGCCAAGACCCGGATCCTGTACCTCACCTGCGATGATCGCGTCGTACTCGAGCACCGGGATTCCGTCCACGACGTCCTCGTACTGCTCCGCCTCGATCGCGGCGATCATCTTCTGATACGAATGGACCGGGATGACCGACGCCAGCTTGCCACCGGCCACGATGAACTCGCCCGAAGGATCGACGTCCACGCCGTGCGGCGACTTCGGCGTCGGCAGGAAGTACACGAGACCCGAGCACTGGGACGGCTCGATGACGCGCACGCTCTCCTTCATCGTCGAGCGAGCGAGGTGATCGGGGCCCACGAAGTTGTGCGTGTAGCGCGCCGGCATCATGCTGCCCGCGCCCTGCGCGATGCACTCCTCGGCACGGCGCCAGTTCACGGCCGCGATGAAGTCCTTGTCACGCCGCGAGGCGTTCACTTCGAGGAGCGTGTGTGCTTCTTCCGCGTTGTAGGAAGTGAAGAACATCCAGCCATCGCTCGGCCCCTTGCCGGCGTGGGCCAGGTCGTAGTTGTAGCCGGGAACGATGATCTGGAACGCGACGTCCATGTTGCCCGGATCGTTCGCGCTGATGAACGACAGCATGCCCTTGAAGTTGCCGGCATACTCGGAGATCGACATGTCACGGTTCGGCACCGGCACGGAGAAGCGCGTCGTCGCGACCACGTATTCGCTGTTCGGTGTGATGAACGGGGAGCCGTGGTTGCCCGCACTGTTCGGAATCTCGATGATTTCCTTCGTCTCGAACTCGGTCAGATCGATACGTGCGATGCGCGGCGTGTTGTTCGCGTTGATGAAGATCCAGCGGCCGTCCGGCACGCCGTTCGTCATCGACAGCTCGGGATGGTGCGAGTCATCCCAGGCGGCGAAGCCGTACGACGTCATGAGCATCGCCTTGGTGTCCTCGTTGTAGCCCCAGCCGTTCTCCGGGAACTGCGAGAACACCGGTACCGTCTTCAGCAGACGGCCAGACGGCAGCCCCATCACCGTCAGGTTGCCACTGAACCCGCCTGACATGAAGGCGTAGAACTCGTCGTACTGGCCCGGTGCGACGTACACTGCCTGTGCCGCATCGGCCGTCGACAGTGCTCCTCCGCCCTGGCCCGTCGACCCGCAGGCCCACAGCCCGACGGTGACGGCGGCGATCGCCGCTACGCCGAGCAGCACTCGGTTGCGCGTGCCCATAGTTTTCGCTCCAGAAGGGTGGGTTGTCATGATCAGGACGCCTGATCGGAACTCGTACTGTCGGCCACCGTCCGCAGGTACTCGACGAGCGCGCGCGCATCCTGCTCCGTCAGGTCCTGGAACGGCATCGGCGCCAGGTACTCCGCCAGCAGCGCCTTCGCGACGGGATGCCGCTGCGACATCTCCGTGGGATTCATCATCATGTTCATCGTGTATGCAGGTGAGCGACGCTCGAGCACATTTCCGAGTGCGGGCCCGATGTATCGCTCATCCACGCGATGGCATGCGGTGCATTTCATCCGGAAGATCTGCTCGCCCGCGCTGGCCAGCGCCGCGTCGGGCGGACCCAGTTCCACGGGCTGCTTGATCGGACCGATGCCGTGCTCGCGCTCGAACGCAGTAAGACCGTCGTCCGCTGACGACGACGCGGAAGCGGAACCTGCGTCGTCCGTGTCTGTGCTGCCGCCGCATGCGACCAGCAGTGCACCGGCAACCAGAAGCAGTCCGAGCTTCGCAAACCGTCTCATCCGACCTTCCTGTCGCGGGGTGATCGACGGGCACACACGCGCGCACCGCCTTGCCTCTGATGATGCCGCGCGGTGGAT
>CAYLME010000051.1:0-1096 GCA_964384585.1 uncultured Gemmatimonadaceae bacterium
TCCACTGCGGGACGCCGCCGGTGCTGATGCACATCATGCAGGGCATGTATCTGCCGATCATCGTGGACCCGAGGGAGGGTTGGGGCACGAAGGCTGACAAGGAGTTCGTACTGGTGCAGAGCGAGTTCTACGCGAAGCAGGGGCACGAGGGCCACGCGATGCAGCCTGACTACCAGGCGGCGCTGGACAAGGATGCGAGCTACGTTGTGTTCAACGGCAAGGCGAACCAGTATGCGAACGACCCGCTCGAGGTAGCGGTTGGCGACCGTGTCCGGTTCTTCGTGGTGAACGCGGGTCCGAGCCTGCGGAGCGACTTCCACATCGTGGGCGCCATCTTCGACCGGGTCTACCCGGACGGCAACCCGAAGAACGTGCTCGAGAGTGTGCAGACGTACACGGTTCCTGCGGGTGGCGGTGCGGTGTTCGAGACGGTGTTCGACCAGAATGCGAGCGGTGAGGGTGTCTATGCCTTCGTGACGCACGCCTTCGCGGACGCGGCCAAGGGCGCCGTGGGCATGATCAAGGTCGGCAACCCGGTGATGGCTGCAGGGATGAGCCACTGATCGGCAGCGTAACTGCAGTCCGGAAGTGCTGAGCATGCGCGGGACCGTCCGGGTCGGTCCCGCGCATGACGTTTACACTACGGAAGCGAGGCAGGCATGGACGCGTACGTCCGGTACTTCATTCGCGGGAGTCTCTTCTGGCTCGGTGCGGGTGTGCTGCTCGGTGTCTGGATGGTGTTCTCGTCGGCTGCGGTGATCTATCGTCCCGCACACATGCACGCCAACCTGCTCGGCTTCGTCAGCATGATGATCTTCGGTGTCGCATACCACGTGATTCCGCGCTTCAGCGGGGCGCCGCTGCGCAGTCCGCGCCTTGCACTCGCACATTTCTGGATTGCGAACATCGGACTGGCCCTGATGGTGATCGGCTGGTTGTCGCGTCCCCGGACACCATTCATCGGCACTGCTGCCCTGAGCGCGGGCGCGATCCTGAGCGCCCTGGGTGCGTTCGTCTTCATCGGCAACATCTGGCGCACGCTCGATGCGGCAGCCGCGCAGCTTCCCTTGGCCCGAGGCGGCGCGCAACGACGCGG
>CAYLME010000051.1:1196-20804 GCA_964384585.1 uncultured Gemmatimonadaceae bacterium
CAGGATCCGGAAGCGAATGCACGCGACGACCGACACACTCCCGCACGAGACAGGGTCCGGCGCCGACTGGCGCACCGCCATCCCCGAGTCGCGCAGGCGCCCGATACGCGCGTGGTTCTGGTCGATCGCTGCGATGACGTTCGGCATCATCGTGATCGGCGGGATCACGCGCCTCACGCTTTCGGGGCTGTCGATCGTGGAGTGGCGGCCGTTCACCGGTATCATCCCGCCACTGAACGAAGCGCAGTGGCAGGAGACGTTCGATCTCTACCGACAGTATCCCGAGTACCAGACGTGGCGCACCGGCATGACGATGGACGAATTCAAGTTCATCTTCTTCTGGGAGTACCTGCACCGTCTCGTTGCGCGTCTGATCGGCGTCGTCTTCCTGGTCCCGTTCGTCTGGTTCTGGCTGAAGGGCTGGCTCCAGCCGGCGCTGCGCCGTCGCGCACTCGCGCTGTTCGGTCTCGGTGCTGCGCAGGGGCTGATGGGCTGGCTGATGGTGATGAGCGGCCTCGTCGATCGTCCGAGTGTGAGCCATTACCGGCTGGCCGCCCACTTCAGTCTCGCGCTGATCATTCTCGGTTATGCGACGTGGCTCGCGCTGGAGCTGCGCGTCACGGGCCGGCCTCCGCGGGTCGGGATGGCCGCACGCTCACTCATGAAGAGAGGGCTCGCGGCGATCGGCGTGCTGCTCGTCGTGCAGATCATCTGGGGCGCATTCACGGCGGGACTCAAGGCCGGCGCGTACTACCCGACGTTCCCTCTCATGGGCGGCGCACTCGCGCCGCCGGACCTGCTCCGACTGGAACCGGCACTGCGCAACTTCCTGGACAATCCGCCCGCCGTGCAGTGGGCGCACCGCGTGATCGGCACGCTGCTCGGCGTGACGGCCATCGCGTTCGTCGCAAACGTGTTCCGCCGCGTCGATGACAGGCATTCCCGTCGCTTCGCGGCTGCGTTCCTCGGGATCGTGCTCGTGCAGTACCTGCTGGGCGTCCTGACGGTGATCAACCTCGTGCCGATCGGCCTCGGTGTTGCCCATCAGGCCGTCGCCGCGATACTACTCCTCGCCTGGCTGGCGTGGGTGCACCACGTGCGCGACCTGCAGACTGCCTGATGTCGTTATATTTCATCAACGTCACGATCCACGTTTTCGCGGCGCTCCTGTGGCTCGGCGGCATGTTCTTCCTCGCCGCCGTTGGCGCACCGGTGCTGCGACGCGTGGAGCCGCCTGCACTGCGCGCCGAGCTGTTCCGGAGACTGGGCGCACATTTCCGCCTCGTCGGCTGGATCTCCATTCTCGTGCTGCTCGTCACAGGCACGTTCAATCTGTACTTCCGTGGCATGCTGTCATGGGAGCTGCTCTCGAGCAGCAGCTACTGGCGCACGCCCTATGGCATCGCGCTCGCCTGGAAGCTGGGCGCGGTGACGGCCATGCTCGTTGTGCAGGCGATTCATGATTTCATCACAGGTCCCGCTGCGTCACGCCTCGATCCGGGCAGTCCCGAAATGCTGCGCGCGCGACGCCAGGCTGCACTGCTCGCGCGTCTGAGTGCGCTGCTGGGCATCATCGTCGTCATCGCCGCGGTTCGGCTGGCACGTGGTGGATAGCTGCGGCGGGCGAACCCACCTCGTTACGCCACCACCCGGTTGCGACCGTTCTTCTTCGCGCGGTACATCGCCTTGTCCGCGAGTTTCATCACGGCCTGTGCGCTCTCGCTCGTCGTGGTGTACGAGGCCAGCCCTGCACTGATCGTGACACCGAGCTGACGCCCTCCGGCCGCCTTCGTGCCACGCGCCGCAGCAGCGTTCTTCCCCTTCGGGCGCGGCAGGTTGCGCAGTGTGAACTTCGACTGCTCGATCGCTTCACGCACCGCCTGTACGTGCGGCAGCGCTTCCGTTTTTGCCTTGCCCGGAAACACGATCGTGAACTCCTCGCCACCCGAACGGAACGGCCGCCCGCCGCCGCCCACCGTGGCGAGCTTGGAGGCGACCATGCGCAGCACCTGGTCGCCGACGTCGTGGCCGTAGCGGTCGTTGAACGACTTGAACCGATCCACGTCCACGACCGCGACGGTATACGGCGCCCGCACGGTCGCGAGCAGCTGGTTCAGCGCGCGACGACCCGGCAGCGTCGTCAGCTCGTCGTGGAAGGCCATTGCATACGCGGCCTCCATCAGGGCCACGAGCAGCACGACACCGGCAACCAGCACCCAGACGTCGCGTGCCACGCTGCCGGCCGCGGCATTGAACGCGAACACGGTTGCAAGCACGGCCCACGCGAAGCCAGCATCGGCCGGGCGGCGGCGCACCACCGCGAACATGCCGGCGACGAGGACGGCAAGCGTGCCGGCGAGGATGGCAACCTGGGGGATGGTCGTGGGCCCGATCGCAAGGACGTCGTAGGCGAGCAGCGGACTCACCCGTTCCGGCATGAACACGAGCAGCACGAGCACCGCACTGGCGGGAAGCGCGGCGAGCAGCAGCTGCAGATAGGCGCGTGGCGCGCTGATCGGGCGGTCCGCCGTGATGGCGAGGAGCGCGAGTCCGAGCGGCAGCATCGACGCGACTGCCGTGTTCGGCGTCGCGTCGGCGCCGAACAGGCGCGGCTCGAGCGCGACGCTCGCGCAGGCAACCAGCAGGGCGAGGATGAGCAGCCGGCTACGCTGCAGCCGCCAGGCGAGCAGCACCGCGGTCGCGAGCGCGACCAGCGGGTAACCGTCCGCGGCGCGCGCGAGCACGGGTGCTGTCGGTGCCGCGAGTAATGCGATACCCGCGGCGGCGAACGCAAGCGCTGCCGGTACGACGAGCGTGAGCAGCGTCTTCGTCGACGTCGATGTAGCCATGGTGCCCGTGGGTTGCCGGACGCCCCGGGGATGGGCGGGAGTGCACCGGAAGATGCGGCACCCGAGGGCGTCGATCAAGGCGCGCCTGCCTGCTGCAATGGCAGGTCATTCGCAAGTCGTTGCGCGGAGCGCGTTACGCCGATTGCCCATCTTATGCGCCCGGCGCAGACCCGGGGTCCACCTCGCCACAGGCACGGTACCTGCCAACGCCCCGCAGGACGTACCCGCCCATCAGGAGATGCCTGTTGGAAACGTATCGACTGCGTACGCTGCCACTGCTGGTCGCCGCTGCTGCACTGGGCGGCTGCTCACTCAACGCGCTTTCGCTTCCGGACGACGCGCCCGCGCCGGAGGAGATCGAGACGACCCTCTTCCTGGTCGGTGATGCGGGCGAGCCCGATCCGCGCGAGGTCGGTGCACCACTGGACTCGATCCACGCGCAGGCAGCACTCGCGCCGCAACGCTCGGTGATCCTCTTCCTCGGCGACAATGTCTATCCGACCGGCATTCCGGACGAGGGCCGTGCGGAGTGGGCCGATGCACGCCGACGCCTGGCGGCACAGGTGACCGCCGTGCCGATGGGCGCACGTGGCATCTTCATTCCCGGCAACCACGACTGGGGCTATCCCGACGAGGCACCGTTCGGCCTCTACGCGCTGCGCCTGCAGGAAGCGATGATCGACGAGCTCGCGGGCGGCCGCGACGTGCGGCTGCTGCCGTCGAACGGCTGTCCCGGTCCGGTCACCATGGACGTGGGGCGCACGCGCCTGGTGCTGCTGGATACGCAGTGGTGGCTGCACGAGTATATCGTTCGCGACGAGCAGTCGGACTGTGCCGCGAACGCCTACGGTGAAGTGACCGCCCGGCTGCGCGCTGCGGTCGCGGACACGACACCGGGCCGCATCACGTTCGTGGCGGCGCATCATCCGCTCATGAGCGGTGGCCCGCACGGTGGCTACTGCGGCATTACCGGTCCATTCCATCGCTTCGGCGGTCGCGCGCAGGACATCATGTCGGGTCGGAACCAGATGATGCGCGACTCGATCGAGGCGGCGATGTCGATCAATCCGCCGCTCGCATTCGTGGCAGGCCATGAACACAATCAGCAGGTGCTGCATGGTGGCGAGTCGACGCAGTACGTCCTCGTCAGCGGCGCCGGCTCCTACTCCAAGGCTGAATGTGCGGTGCGCATGCGTGAGAGCTATTACGTGAGCCAGAACCGGAGCGGCTTCATGCGAATCGATATCCTGCGCGGGCAGGGCGTGCATCTGCAGGTGTACCGATTCAGCCGGGATGGCAGCGGTGGACTCTCCTACTCGCGCTGGCTGGAGCCACGCGCATGAGGCTCGACATCATGCGACGTCCGCTGCGCCTGCTCGCCGGTGCGCTCCTCGCCAGCGGCGCTGCAGCGATCGCGGCCGGCACTGCAGCAGCGCAGGAGACACTGCCATTCTATCGCGTGGAAGGCACCATCATCGGCTCCATGCCGCCGCTGCCGTTGCCGATGCCGGCGAGCCGCAACCACAACTACTGGGGCTTCCGCCTGCAGGCCGCGCAACACTCCGGCCGCAGCGGCGCCGATCTCGACGGGATCGCCGCCGGTGTGGACCTGCAGTGGCGTGGCGGCTCCGTCTTCGGTGCCACGGCCGGTTACCAGCGCGCCGAATGTGACGCGGGCGTATGCAACGACCATCTCATGTTCGAGGGCCGCGGCCGGTTCAATTTCATCACCGGCGGACCCACGATCGCGGCACCACTCGGCGACCCGAACGCCAGTACCACCGTCGGCTTCGAGATGGGCATCGGCTACTCACCGGACATCATGCCGGACGTGAACGCATGCGCGTTCGACATCGGCATGCCCGTCGCCATTGCCATGCTCCAGAGCGTACGTCTCGTCGTGTTCGCAAAACCGACAATCGCGTGGGACTTCCACTGCGGAGGGACCTCGCAGGAGCTCGCCACCACCTGGATCGGCAGCTTCGGCGTTGGACTGCAGCAGCTCGGTCTGCGCGGCCTCGATGTGAATGCCGGCTTCAAGAAGCTGTTCCGCGATGATACCGGCTATGTGTTCGGCGTCAGCGTGTCGTATCTGCTGCTGCCGTGAAGAAACAATTCAACCGCTGAGATCGCTGAGGGGGCCAGTCTCCGTAGTGACTACTCGGCGTCCTCTGTGACCTCAGCGGTGAATTGACGTTTCCACTACGCCGCCGTTGACTCCGGATCCCCCACCGATTCGATCACCTGCGTCCCCCGCTCGTACGCCCCGTCGCTGCGCAACGTCCACGTCTCGGGGTGATTCAGTGTTTCGTCGAGGATACGGTCGAGACGCGCGCAGTGATCCGGATCATGCACCGGTGTCACGATCTCGACGCGCTCGCGCATGTTGCGAGGTCGCCAGTCGGCCGAGCCGATGAAGTATTCGTCATCGCCGCCATTGTGGAAGTGGAAGATGCGCGCGTGCTGCAGGTGGCGGCCGAGCAGGCTGGTGACACGGATGTTCTCGGACAGACCGGGCACACCGGGTCGAAGCGAGCAGATCTCGCGCACCATCATGTCGATCTGTACGCCCTCCTGCGATGCATGATAGAGCGCGCCGATCAGCCGGCGATCCATCAGTCCATTCATCTGGATCCGGATGCGACCGGTACGGCCGGCACGTGCATGCTCGATCTCGCGGTCAATCATGCGCAGCAGACGTCGTCGCATGTTGAACGGCGAGACCAGCAGGCGGTCCACCTCGGCATTCGCCGTGTACCCGGTCAGCAGATTGAAGATCGAGTTCACTTCCTGTGTCAGCACGGGATCCGCTGTCAGGATACCGACGTCGATGTACGTCGCTGCAGTCTTCGCGTTCAGGTTGCCCGTACCGATGTACGCGTACCGGCGCAACTCGTCACCCTCGCGACGCAGCACGAGCGCAACTTTCGCGTGCACCTTGTACTTTGGCGGCGAGAACACCACCCGGATGCCTGCCTCTTCGAGGCTGCGCGCCCATGCGATATTGCGTTGCTCGTCGAAGCTCGCCTTGAGTTCCACCATCGCGACGGCGTCCTTGCCGTTGCGGCGGGCACGCTCCAGTGCCGTGACGATTGCCGAGTCACTCGACGTGCGATAGAGCGTGACCTTGATGGCGGCGACCTGCGGATCGTCCGCGGCCTCGTCGAGCAGCCGCTCGACGGAATCAGCAAACGAGTCGTAGGGAAAGTGAACGAACAGGTCACGCTCGGCGATCTGCTCGAACATGGTCTGCCCTGCCGGGAACGGATTGCGCGGCTGCCGGGGCTCCCAGTGCAGCGGTGGTTCGTCGATGCGTGCAATCTCCTCGAGCGCGGCCAGGTCCACGAATCGCTCGACCGTGTAGACGTCCTGCTCGTCGAGCGTCGTCGCGAACTCCTCGCGCTCGAACTGCATCTCGCGCAGCAGGTGCTCACGCATGCCCGGCGGCATCGCCCGCTCGACCTCCAGTCTCACCACTTCCTGGAATGGGCGACGCGCTACTTCCTCCGCTACGGTCTCGAGCATGTCGAACGGGTCGTCGTCCAGATCGATGGTCGCGCTGCGCGTCACGCGGAAGGTGTGCGCGCGCAGAACCTCGAGACCCGGGTAGAGTTCCGGAAGCGCCGCCATGATCACGTCTTCGAGCGGCACGAAGCGGCGCCCGCCAGGCAGTGGCAGGAAGCGCGGCAGGTCGCCTGGCAGCTCGATCGCGATGAGCTGGTCCCTCTGCTGTCCCGGCAGGCGTACGTTCGCGGCCAGGGCGGGCCGCAGGTTGCGTACGTGGGGGAACGGGTGCATCGGGTCCGCGACGAGCGGCACGATGAGCGCTTCGAGCCGGCCGCCGTACGTCGCGCGGATGTAGTCGTGGTCGTCGGACGATAGGGTGTCCCACGCCCGGATCGTGATTTCGCGCTCCTCCAGCGCGGGCAGCAGCTGCTGGTGCAGCAGTGCGTATGCACGCTGCTGCATGCGACGCGCACGGATCGAGATCACGTCGAGCTGTTGCGACGGTGTGAGGCCGTCGATGGTACGGTCGGTGTCGCGCGCGGCAAGCATGCGCTTGAAGCGCGCAACGCGTGTCATGAAGAAGTCGTCGCGCCGCTGCCCGTACATACCGAGGAAACGCACGCGCTCGAGGAGCGGTACACGCGTGTCTTCGGCCATCACGACGATCCGCTCGTCGAACGCCATGCGCGACAGATCCGCGTTCAGCAGTGTGTCGGGCGGCACATCGCGCGGTGAAGGCTCGGCCGTACCGTCCGCGGCCTCGAGCTGCTGCAGCACGAGATCGAGCGGCTGCATCGTGTCGCGCTCGGGGTCACGCACGCGCAGCGCGGCGAGTCCCCACGTGCCGAGGCCCGCACGAGCCACCAGGTTGAGCGAGCGCAGCGTGTGAGTATCGCGCAGGCCGGGCGATCCCGCGCGATCGAGCGCCTGCTCGATCGGGACCCACGTGATGTCCGTACCCTCTGCGGGCTGGGCGACGTCCTCCGCGAGCCAGATCTGCAGTGCCGGCCTGCCCGATGTTCCACCACTGGTGCCGAGCAGGCGGACGCGTGCGCGGGCGTGACCGAGCGCGCTGCGCAGCGCCCGGCGACATGCCTCCATGCCGGCGCCCGGGCCGTGCGGTACGACGAGCTCGTTGCCCTGCTGCATCAGCCCGAGCGCGCCATTGTCGTGCACGACGACGGCGACCTGACGCGACGCACGTACGCCCTGTCCGAGCGCGTCGCGCACCATTTCTTCCGCCAGCTCGCGCGCCCGCCCTTCCGTCTCCGCGAGCGAGGGCCGGACACCGTGCGTGTTGCGCAGCTCGCTCAGCAGAGCATTCACTGCGTGCGACGCCGGCGTCGGCACATCGACCTCGAGCTCGAACAGATCACCGGTCAGGTCACCCTGCCGAACCGTCGCGATGTCGCAGTGGAGGTATACGACTTCGCCCGTCGCCGTGGTCGTGCGCCGGGTCCGCCGCAGCGTTTCGACCTCGAACACGTTCTCGAGTCGCTCGGGGTCGATCAGCCCGCGCAGCAGGCGCACCGGGTCACTGTCACCGCTCATGAGTGCGCTGCGGTCGGCGGCCGCCACGCGCGCCACCGACGTCCGGAGACGGGGCGCGCCGTCCTCGGAAACGCGCTCGAGCACATCGAGGCGCACCACGGCGGGGCCATCCTGCTCCTGCCGCACGCGCACCGTCGCGCCCTTGGCCTTCAGGTCGCCGGCAGGCGTGTCGAAGTAGACGTCGCGAAATGCGGTGATGTCGATCGCGGCATCAACACCCGATCCCGCGACTGGTGCATCGACGATACGTTCCAGGGTGCCGCGATCGGGCACCACAAAGCGCAGAACGGCGCGTTCGGCAGGCTGGCGTGTCATCAGAACGGAAGCCCCTGCCAGATGTAGAATCGACCATGCGCATGCTCACCGCGTGCCCACGCGACGCTCAGGGCACGATCGAACGCGGAGAACCAGACGCCGCCGCCCCACGCTGTGTGCCAGCCGCCCGGCGAGTCACCGTCCATCCACACCCGTCCGGCATCCACGAGCCCGAACACGCCGAGCTCGCCGTTCACGATGAAGTTGACCGTGTCGATCGGCACCCGCAGCTCGAGGTTGCCCCAGGTCGCAGCATCGCCCGCATACCGATCGAAGCGATAGCCTCGTACGGACGCGCGTCCACCGATCGATGCTGCGTCGAACGCCGGAAACTCGCCCAGTGCAGCCTCGCCGCCCACGCGGGCGGCCAGATGCGTGTCGCCGAACAGCGGCACGTAGCCGCTGAGCTGCGCGAGCGCAGTGCCGAACGCCTCTGCCGCATCCCACGCTGCCGGGAAGCCGGCTGCCTGCACGAATACCCGGTAGCCGCGTCGCGGTACCGCGCCCTGGTCGGTGTCACTGAGTGACAGAATCGCCTGCGCACCGACCTGGCCGAACTCGTCGCCGTCCGCTGACGCGAGCGGATTGCCTGCCGGCACGCGCGTTCGTGTCCACTGCGCAAACGGGCCGATCGAGAAGCTGCCGTTCAGGCCGGCTCGCATGGGGATCAGGAGGGCGCGTTCCACGTCGTCGCCATCCTCGTCGTCTTCGCCCTCGTCTTCTTCCTGGTTCTCGGATTCGGGCAGTGGCTTGCCGGGCCGCGGACCGATCTCCCAGCTCAGCGCCGGGAACACTTGTATGCGGTCCATCATCACGAGCGCCTCGGCGTCGCCCAGGTTCGCGTCGTTGCCGAAGCCGTAGAAACGAAACGCGTCGAACTCGACGGCGCGCGCATCGAGCGTGATCGCCATGCGCGAATTCTCCATCCGGTGCACATAGCCCAGTTCCGCGCCCCAACCTCCCGACTTCGTGCCGTACAGCACGTTGAAGTCGAGACGGGAACGGTACGGCGCACGGCGGAATCCATAGTCCGTGAATGTCGGACCGGCACCGATGATCAGTCCCGCACCCTCGCCGTACTGTATGGTGGGCGAGAACAGGCTCCGCTCGCTCCCGTAGTCCTGTGCCCAGTCCTTGCCGAAGCGCAGTCCCTCGGGAACGTCAGCCCACTCCCAGCCCTTCGTGCTGACCGATGCAGCACCGCGCGCCTCGTTGTCGCCGCGATCATCGTAGAAGCGGACCGTGCCCGTCTCGTCCTCGAGAACGTCGTCGCCGCCTCCACCGATGACGCGCACCTTGATCGACCCGGGACCGGCGCCCGTCGCGAACGCGCGATCGTCGCCACCGTGCAGATAGACGCGGACCTCGTCGGTTTCGTCCGGCAGGAACGTGCGATCGTACCACGCGCGCGCGGCAACATTGTTCGTACCGGATGCCACCGGCTCTTCGAGCTGAGACAGCCGCACGCGCACACTGCCGTCCGCGCTGCGCTCGATGTATGCGACGTTGTCTTCGTCCGTACCGCGCACATCGACATCGGTCGCCAGCCACTCGTAGAACTCGTCGGCCAGGCGTGGAAGCTGTTCACGTCGTGCCTGCAGCGTGGCGCGCATGCGATCCGCGGCGAGCGGTACGAACTCGGGTGGCATGTTCGCGATTGCCGCGTCGATGACTGCGTCGCTCATTGCTGCCTGTACCATGCGCGCATTGCGTTCGAAGTCCGCGCGCGTCAGCGCGGTCAGCAGGTGCCTGTCCAGGATGTGGCTGCTGTATGTCAGCGCTTCGATCGCCGGGTACCGGTTCGTGAACTCGACGAGCTTCGGGTAGAACGACCGGAAGCGTGCGGTCAGCAGGCCGTCACTGTGCACGAGCGCCCAGTCGCGGTCGCGCGGGATCGGACGGTATACTTCGGCACCCTCCTCGCCGAAGCGTGCAAAGCGCCACTGGTCGGTGCCGCGGTCCGGATCACCGGCGAACATGTCCACCAGGCGGGCGCGCAGGAATTCGTCCGCATCGACCCGGTAGCCGACGGTCTCCTCGATGTCCTCGAGAACCGTGTCCGCGTCCTTGATCTTCGTCGAGCCGGCGAAACCCGGCGTGTCGTCCGGTCCTTCGTTCGGCTTCAGCTCGATCTCGCCCAGCATCCCCGCGAACGTCTCGCGGAATTCGCCCAGACGCGGATCATCCGGCATCACGTACAGCTCCGGGTCGAGATGCAGGATGCCTGCGGCATTCAGCAGCGGCGGCATGATGAAATGAGCCCCCGGATGCAGGCTGCTGATCTGGTCGGCGATCAGACTGCCCATGAACGAACCGTTCAGCTCCGGCGGCAGACCCTGCTCGGGATACTTGTCGATCGAGCGGAAGATCCAGCCGACGCCGTCGGCGTCCACCATGTGCAGGGTGATGCTCTGGTTGCCGCCGCCCTGTCGTTCCGGCGTCAGTCCACCCGCGAAGGTGCCGAGATCGAGCACTGGTGCACGCACCGGCGTCAACCACAGCGCACGCCATCCGTCGCCCAGCCAGAAGCGGGCGAAACCGCTCGCGTCATAGTCCGCACCTGGCACGACCGTTTGCTGCTGCTGTGCAGCTGCGGATGATACGAGCGACGTCAGCATCAGCATGACGAGCGCTGCGCACGTTCTAGTCATCGTCTGCTCCTGCAGTGCTGCGAACCCGGTGCGGCACGTACTCCGATGCCGCGATATATGCCGACCAGCGCTCCTCCAGCTCGGCAAGCAGTGAGACCGGATCCTCGTTCTTCTTCAGGCTCACGAGCACATCGAGGCGCTGGATCCCCCGGTCCTCCTCGACCGGCTCGAGGACACGCCAGTCCTGTGCGCGCGGCGTAAGCGTGATCTCCAGCCCGTTCTTCGCGGCGTCCAGATTCGACGCGTGCACGATCAGGATGCCGTCCATGTCGTCCATGGCCGCCGCCTCGCGCTCGACCCGCTCCCAGACCGCGCGACGGTCCTCCGCGCGCCGCGCAACGATCAGGCTCGTATCACCCGTCGCCAGCAGCAGTCGCGCGCCGGAGAGTGCGGTCATGTCGTAGCGCCACAGTGTCAGCACCACGAGGTTGAACAGGAGTGACACCGACAGCGCGACGTCCAGTGCCTGCACGCCCGCTGCCAGTCCGATGCCCAGCGCCAGCAGCACGTACACCGCGTCCTCCGGTTCCTCCAGCTTCTGACGGAAGCGCACGCCTGCCACGATCCCCGCGAGCGCGAACGCCAGCGCCAGGCTGTTCTTGACCACCAGCACCACGCCCGCCACTACGATCGGCAGCACGATGATCGTCTGCACGAGCGACGGGTCGTAACGCAGCCGTCGCGTGAACATGTGAACGGCCGCGACCGGCAGCGCGAGCAGCAGGGCTCCGATCCCCGCGAACGCGGCCAGGAAGATCCGGCCACCCTCGCTGTCCGTGACTCCCGGCGCGCCCGCGCCGCCCAGCTCGATCGCCGAACTGCTGCCGGTCACCAGCCCGCCCGCCTCCGTCAGCGGTGCAGCGATCGCACGGCGCGCATCCGGAAACAGCCACATGAGCAGCAGCGCCACCGCGACCAGGGCCGCGTAATAGCCCAGCAGCCGGAACAGTGGCACGGCCCGGACCGGTCTCCCGCGCAGTCGCCTCGCGTCGCGCCCCGTTATGTCGTTCGCCCGCATCCCGTCGATCCGCCTCTCTGGCTTCGGTCCGGGGGGCAGCGGGCAAGAACCGTGCGGGCTGGCTTTTCTGCGCCGCTGTTACCCTTTTCGGGTCGTCACGCGTTCTACGGATGGGTGGTCGTGCACATCTCCACGCACGTGGCTCGTGTGTCGCAGGCATCGACTGCCTCCGGGTCGTCCGTTCGGAACCGCGCCCACCGTACACAATATGCGGCGCCGCCGGCACGGAACTTCCCATCCGGAAGGCCGTACCACGCAGTGCGCGCACCCGCATTGTGAAGGGCGCCTCTCCCATGCTCTCCCGAGGAGGTCCCGCATGAGCCTCTCTTCCCTGCTACGGCACACGCTGGCGGGCGCACTGGGCATTGCGCTGCTTGTGCCGGCCCAGGTGCATGCCCAGAGCGGCTTCCTGTTCGACGAACCTCGTGTGACACTGGGGATCCGGGGCGGATATCATGTGGCCGCCGCGGGCAGCGACGTCTACGACGAGCTCGTCGAGCTGCTCACCGTGGAGCGCAGCGACTTTTCCGGCTTTACGATCGTGGGCGAACTGGGCTTGCGCCTCACGTCGCACCTGGATCTGGTGGGCAGCGTGGGCCACGTCGAGTCGAACATCCAGTCAGAGTCCCGGACGCACATCGCGGATCCGCCTATCCTCCAGACGATGTCATTGCGGCGCACACCGGTCACGGGCACCTTGAAGTATTACCCGTTGAGCCGGGGTCGCAGCATTGGCTCGCACGCCTGGATTCCGGCGCGCTTCACGCCGTACGTCGGAGTCGGCGCTGGCGCCACGAAGTACGATCTCGAGCAGGCGGGCGAGTTCGTGGATTACGGCAGCTGTGACCAGAACAACGAGTGCGACATCCTCAACCTCGTACTCGACTCCAGTGGCTGGGGGCGCACCTTGCACGTGGCGGGTGGCGCGGACTACTGGCTCACGTCGCGATTCGGCTTGAGCACGGACCTCCGCTACCAGTGGAGCTCGGCAGCCATGGACGCCTTCAGCTACGAAGGCTTCGACGACATTGATCTCGGCGGCTTCCAGGGGACCGTCGGACTGTCTGTCCGATTCTAGAAAGGAGCATACTCATGCGAACCAGAACGAGCCTCCTCGCGGGTGCGGCACTGCTGGTCGCCGCGACCGCGCAGCCGGTATCGGCGCAGGCGTCCCCGGATTCGCGCTGGCAGGCGTTCCTCGGCTGCTGGGCGCCGATCGTCCAGGACGACGGGCAGTCGGCCGCGCAGCATACGGTGTGCTTCCGGCCCGCCGCCGACGGTGTGGACGTGCTCACCGTCGTGGCCGGAGAGATCACGGGCCGCCAGCACCTCGCGCCGGATGCGGGCCCGCAGGCCGTAAAGGACGAGCAGTGCGAGGGCACGGAAACGGCCACCTGGTCGAAGGATGGCGCCCGCGTCTATCTCCGCAGCACGCTCCAGTGCGGTGAGAACGTGCTCGGCCGTGACGGCGCGGGCGCGTTCGCCCTGGCCGGTCCGAGCACGCTGATGGAAGTCGAGGCAGTCGGCGTGAACGATCAGTACGGCGTGCGGGTGCAGCATTACTACGCGCTGGGCGCGGCCGCCTACCCTGCGAGCCTGCGGGAACTGGCGACGATGGGCAGCGCAAGCGCCCGCCTCTACGCGTCCGCGCCGCTCACGATGCCTGACATCGTCGATGCGAGCACGGTGCTGCCGCCGCAGGCGCTGCAGGCGATGCTGCTGAACGCACCGGACGCCGACATTGCGCTCGATGCCGATGCACTCCTCGCCCTGGCCGAGGCAGGTGTGGACGGCGACGTCATCGACACGATCGTTGCACTCGCATACCCGGAGCGCTTCGCGGTCGCCACGGCACCCCGGCAGGAGGCCGACCAGCGCGATTACACCGTACGTGAACGGATGTACTACCCGTACGACCCGTTCCGCTACGATCCCTACGGCCGCTACGGGTACGGTTTCGGCTACAACAGCTACAACCCGTACTACCGTTCGCCGTACGGCTGGTACACGGGCGGCACGCGCGTCATCATCGTCGATCGCGACAAGGATGACACGGCGCAGCCAGCGCGCGGCAGGCTCGTCAAGGGCCAGGGCTTCACGCGCCCGGGCCGCACCGGTTCGGACTCACAGACGTCGCGCACCGCGCGGCCGGCAGTCGAGCGCTCGTCGCAGCCGTCCACCAGCACGGGGGCAGCATCGACGAGCTCCGGTTCGAGCAGCAGCAGATCCTCCGAGCGTCGCGCCAAGCCGCGTCCGCCAGGCAACTGATCGCTGGCCGAACCTGAATGAACAGAGCGCCGCCGGATCCCTGATCCGGCGGCGCTCTGTCTCTGTAGCAGGTGCTCGACTGCTCGCTTGCGACTATGCCCGCAGACGGTGCTCGATCGCGGTCCGGTCCTGCTCGCTGATCAGCGGCGAATTCGCCAGCAACTCTGCACGCTGCATCAGGCTTTCCACTTCATCGGCGTCGCCGACACGCGCAGCCGCGTGCGCGGCGTCGATGAACGCGGTCGCCGCATCGACGATTGCGCCGCGCGCGAGCGCGTGCTCTGCTGCCTTGCGCAGCGATTCACGTGCGTCGTCGTTGTCACCCAGCACTGCCGCAAGCCGCCCGGCCAGCATGTAGCACGTATACGCCTCTGCATCCGTCGCATCGCGCATCTCCGCCGACTCGACGAGCAGGCGCTGCGCCTTCTTCCACTGCTTCGGCGTGCTGAACATCGACTCGGCTTCCTGCTTCAACTTGTCGGCGCGCGTGACCGGCGCTTCTGCCTTGCGCGGTGCCGCCATCGCGTAATCGGCCTGTGCCTCCACCGCTGCTCCACTCAGCACCAGCATCGCACCCGCCGCCAGCACACTCCTATAGATCTTCATATCAGCCTCCCCGATAGATTCTGGTGTCTCTGTGTCCTGCATGAGCATAAGACGCCAAAACGAATGACCCGGATTCACGATCGTGGCGGACAGTACGGAGCGGGTGACGAGCCACACCCGACGCGGGATGGACATGGCCAGGCGATGGCGGGGGTATCGCCGTTTCCGGCCCCGGCGGAACGGGACGCTTGAGCCTGCTTCGATCGCTGCATATCGTTGAGCCGGACGGGCCCGGGCCCGCAGCCACTCGCCACCGCTCATGACATCGCAGCCACGCGGCAGTAACGATCCCTCTCAGCTGACGACGGTCGATCACCTGCTCCGCCAGCTGGCGAACGGTGACCGCGAAGCGTTCGATCGACTGCTGCCGCTGGTCTACGATGAGCTCCACCACCTTGCCATGCAACATCGCCGTCGGTGGAGCGGTGACGAGACGCTCAACACAACGGCGATCGTGCACGAAGCCTATGTGCGGCTGGCCGGCACACCCGAACCGGCATGGCACGGACAACCGCACTTCATGGCAGTCGCTTCCCGCGCCATGCGCCATGTCCTGCTCGACAACGCGCGCCGGCAGCAGCGCCAGAAGCGAGGCGGCGCCCAGGAACGCATCCCGTGGCACGACGTCGAAACGGCGCTCGGGGGCGGCGGCAACGCTGTGGAGGCACGCGCCGAAGCGCTGATTGCACTCGACGAGGCACTGCGCCGGCTGGAGCAGCACGACGCACGCCAGAGCCGCATCGTCGAATGCCGCTTTTTCGGTGGAATGAGCATCCAGGAAACGGCCGTGGCACTGGGCATATCACCGGCGACGGTGAAGCGCGGCTGGACCATGGCGCAGGCCTGGCTGCACCGTGAGCTGACCACGGCGCTCGAGACCGGCTGATGTCGGTGTCACGCGCCGAGGAACTGCTCAGCGATGCGCTTGCACTTCCCGGCGACCAGCGCATCGACTTCATCACCGATGCGTGTGGGGATGATGCCGCGTTGCGCACGGAACTGCTCTCCCTGCTCGAGCATGCCGCACCGGCCGAAGCACTGTTCGAGACCCTCGCACAGTTCGTGATCCCGGACCTGCCGGCGCCCGGCCCGCACGCGGGCAGATTCGAAATCGCGGAGTGCATCGGTGTGGGCGGTATGGGAGCCGTATATCGCGCGTACGACGCCCGGCTCGAGCGCGACGTCGCACTGAAGTTCATGCCGACACAACGCGGGTTCACGGACGAGGAGGACCGCCTGCTGCGCGAGGCTCGCGCCGTCGCCGCGCTCGAACATCCGAATATCTGTACGGTTCACGAGATCGGGGAGACCGCAGACGGCCGCTCCTTCATCGCGATGACGCTCTATGACGGTGAGACGCTCCGGGAACGACTGGCACGCGGCCCGCTGGTCCCGGCAGCAGTACTGGACATCGCGATACAGGCCGCGCGCGGACTGAGTGCCGCCCACGCACACGGCATCGTGCACGGCGACGTCAAGCCGGGCAACATCATGGTCACGTCGGCCGGCATCGTGAAGCTCCTCGATTTCGGCCTCGCCGCGACATCCGGCACCGACACGCGCGGGGATGGCGTGCCAGGCACCGTGCCGTACATGTCGCCGGAGCAGATCCGCGGCGCGGCGCCGGGACCGCAGAGCGACCTCTGGAGCCTGGGCGTCGTCGTCTACGAGATGCTTGCGGGAGTACGCCCGTTCGGTGGCGGCGAACCGGCACACCGCATCTCGTCGATACTCAACGATACGCCGCGGGCGTTACGCAGCATCAACCGACGCATACCGGTGTCACTGGAGCGCATCGCGGCTCGCCTGCTCGAGCGAGATCCCGCAGTGCGCTATCAGACGGCCGATGAGCTGTTGCACGACCTGACCCGTGAACGGGCTGCATACGAGCACTCGATTCCTGCGCTGCTGCAATCGCGGCGGGCACGGCTGAGCGTTCTGGCCGTGGCTGTCGCGCTTCTCCTCGGTGGAACGTCCGTGTGGTGGCAGTTGACGAAGGCTCCGTCCGGCACCGCCTCGATCACGGTGCTGCCGTTCCTGCCCGCCGCCAATGACACGGCACAGCAGTACTTCGCCGACGGCCTGCGCGACGAGCTGACCACGTTGCTGTCGGGGATGCAGGCAATGCGGGTCGTCGGTCAGGGCTCCGCCGCCCGCTTCGACAGTGCGCCCGGGAACGTGCAGGCCATCGGTCGCGCCCTGCAGGTGGGCAGCGTGCTGGCCGGCTCCGTGGAGAGTTCCGGCGACAGCGTTCACGTGCATACGGAGCTCTACAACACAGCCGATGGCAGGCGTCTCTGGACGAACACGTACCGGCGACCAGTCGGCGAGGTCGCCTTACTGCATCATGACATCGCACTGGGTGTCGCGACCGCGCTCGGTGCTCCGCTTTCAGCTACCGAACGTGCGCAACTCACG
The DNA here is from genome assembly GCA_964384585.1 of uncultured Gemmatimonadaceae bacterium. GTDB lineage: Bacteria > Gemmatimonadota > Gemmatimonadetes > Longimicrobiales > RSA9 > DASTYK01. Next base: position 18,380 of record CAYLME010000051.1, read on the forward strand.
CGGCAGGCGGACGTCGCTCCCGAAGCGTACGCGTCGTACCTGCGTGGTCGCTACTTCTGGCATCAGCGGACAGCAGGCTCATACGCCCGCGCCATCGAGTACTTCGAACGCGCGCTCGAGCACGATTCGCTCTTTGCCCCTGCCCATGCCGGACTGGCGTCGGTGTACATGCAGCAGGGCATGGCCGGGCAGCTACCCGTTGCCGAGGCGGCCGCCAGGACACGCGCAGCAGCGCTGCGCGCCGTCGCACTCGCCGACAATTCTGCCAGTGCGCATTCCGTGCTTGCGCTCTACCTGCATGCGTACGCCTGGGACTCCGAGGCCGCCGAACGTGAGTTCAGGCGCGCCCTCGACCTGGAACCCGACCAGCCGCTGACGCACCACTACTACGGCACGTTCCTGCGATCGCTGCGTCGGCTGGACGAGGCGATCGCGCACGGGACGCGCGCTGTCGAGCTGGATCCGCTGGTACCGGGCTTCAGTGAAACGCTGGCGCTGACATTGTTGCGCGCCGGGAGAACCGAGGCTGCGTACGAACAGATTCGTGTTGCGCTCGAGCTGGACTCGACCTACTGGCGGGCGCATGCAGTGCTCGGCGCAGTGTACGAGAGCATGAACCGGACAGACGACGCAGTCCGCACGTACCAGCGCGCGAACGAGCTCGCCGGACCCGCGGCCCATCGGACGACCGCGGATCTGGCGCGTGTCCTCGCGCTTGCCGGTGATGAGGCCAAAGCACGGCAGATGCTCGACACGGTGCGCGCAGTGGCGGCACGCAGCGGCGCCTATGAGGCCGCCGCTGCGACCGCGTCGTACGCAATGGACGATGACGACATGGCCTTCTACTGGCTGGAAACGGCATACCAGCAGAGGCAACCTCACCTTCGTTTCCTGGACGGTGACCCCAGGTTCGCGCCGCTCGCCCGTGACCCACGCTTCATCTCACTGATGCAGCGCGTGGGCGTGCGACGCTGAGCACGGTATCAGCGGAGCGCCGACAGCAGACCCTGCTGCTTGTCGATGGCGAGCGCGTGCTGCGCCGTCGCCCTGCCCAGCTCCTCACCCGCATCGATATCGAACCGGAAGTGAATGCCGCCGTACATCCGTGACATTCCTGCCTCAGTGACCTGTGCGGTCAACTCCGCAGCCCTGGCCGGGAAGAAGTCCGCCAGTACGTCCGCCATCGCCGACGACACGCACGAATGTCCCGACGGATACGACGGATGGTTGGGCGCGCCGATGGGCAGCGTGATCCCCGTTGTTGCCTGCCACGGGCGGATGTACCAGTACTCGTACTTCGCCTCCCAGCAGCCGATCAGTGCGTCCATGCCGACAGCACCTACCAGTGCGAACACATGCGCGGCTGCGCGCTCGTTCATGCCGTTCTCCTCGATGAACTGCCCGGCCAGCTCGTGCCAGTAACCGACCGGCGTGTACGTGCCGTTCGGGTAGTTCCATTGAACCGCGCTGGCTTGCTGCTCCGGTGTGCGGTTGTCTGACAGCGTCTTGATCTCATCCAGGTCAGTCAGGAATTCCGGCGACCCGAACGCGGGCGGGGCACTCGGGCGAAACTGGTCGCCGCCAGTGAGGAAGTACGGTGTAACCGCGCCAAACGCCGCACCGGCCGGCGGTCCGTTCGGAATGAAGATGCCAGGACCCGTCGGAACGGTACCGCTCCAGGGTGTCGTAAAGCCATCGCTCTGAAGGCGCGCTACCATCCAGTCACCGGCCGCCCGGCCGATCGCGAGGCCGCGCGTGAACGCGGGGTGCACACCGCCCGGGCCAGCATTCGCCTCGTTCTGCACGCGCTGCTCGAACGCTGCTGCACCGCCAGGATAGAAGAAGCTCAGCACGCGTGCGGATGCCCCGGCCACTGCGCCTCGCTCCGCTTCATACAGGCTGCGTCCGCCGTTGCCGATCCCGCGCGTCCCGACCACGTCCGCGACGGCTGCGTACTGCGCGACACCGAGTGCGGCGAAGATGCGGCCGGCCGCGAGCGGACTCTGGCTGTTGGCCGCAACCAGGGCCCGCGCCTCTGCCTGCCATCCGGGGCCCGCTGGTTCGCTCGCCATGGCGTAGTGCACAGCGCCGAATGGCATTTCTGTGCCCGTGGGGTCCACCTGGGCGCATGCCGCTGCAACGATGGTTGTGGTAAGCATGACGAAACGCGGGACTGCGTTCGTGTACATGTTGTCTCCTCGTGGTTATTCACGCCGGCTCGGGATCTCGCCAGTGATGCGCCGGCCATATGTCGTTGGTGAGTGATCGATGCACGGATGAGAACCGGCTATCGATCCTGGCGTGCTAGAAACGACAAACCGGGAGGGAATGGCTCATCGGGGGTGACGGAGAGGCGGGCCGGGGCCCGGGGCCGGGGTTCGGCGTTCGAAGGTGGGCGGAACAACCAGAGGGCGGGACGGCGGGC
>CAYLME010000052.1:0-20410 GCA_964384585.1 uncultured Gemmatimonadaceae bacterium
GCTATTTGGACGTTTGTAGAGCGACATGTACTCTCCTTGTCGCCTACGGCGTCCGCGCGTCCATAGTGTGCGCGGGCCCAGGCGAGCAAGTCAATTTCGACGAAACGCCACGTGCGGCCGACTTTGAATGCCGGAACGGCGCCGGCAGCACGACGTGTCGGCGCCGCTCACCGTCCACGAATGTGGCGAGGTCGCGATACCAGGGCTGGCAGATAACGGGCGCGAGCAGTGTGTTCCAGCCGGGCGGGATGGGCGGCAGCAACGATTTCCTCTCTCGGGTCGTTTCCTGTACAGTGGCACGCGGCTGGCGCTCCCGCTACCGTTCAGCCCGCCAGCCGGTCCGGCACCCGCACCATATCGCAAGGTGCCGGCTGCGGCGGAACTGTTGATTTACGTCCTGCGGAGCGCTGCACCCGCATGAAATCGCCCCGCTCGCATTCTCGCACACGGTTGAAGATGACCGAGATTCGACCCGACCTGCCCGCGCCGCTCAGTCCGCTGCGCGGCCTTGCCCGGAACCTGCGCTGGGCCTGGCATGCCCCCACACGGGCCCTGTTCGAGCGGCTGGACCCGTCCCTCTGGGAAGGGACACGCCACAACCCTGTCCGGCTGCTGTGGGAGGTGGCGCCGGCACGGCTGGACGCCGTCGTGGCGGACACATCGTACCTGGAGGCGGTCAACGCCGCCGCTGCCGACCTCGAGGCGTACCTGCGCGACGACGCCACGTGGTTCCGTCGTACGCATCCGGCGGTGAAGTCCCGCATCGCGTACTTCTCTGCCGAGTTCGGCATTGCCGAATGCCTGCGCATCTACTCGGGCGGTCTTGGCGTGCTGGCGGGTGATCACCTGAAGTCGGCGAGCGATCTCGGTGTTCCGCTGGTCGGCGTGGGCCTGATGTACCGCGAGGGTTACTTCACGCAGCGCGTCGATGCGGTCGGTGTCCAGCACGACCTGTACGATCGCGCGGATTTCGAGCGTCTCCCGATCACGCTCGAGGTTGGTCCGGACGGGCAGCCGGTCATCGTGGACCTGCCGTTCCTGGATCATCGTATCCATGCGCGTATCTGGCGCGCGGACGTCGGTCGCGTGCCGCTCTTCCTGCTGGACACGGACCTGGACACGAATCGCGTCGAGGATCGCCGCGTGACGGACCGGCTGTACGGTGGCGACACGGAGCACCGGCTGCGCCAGGAGTACATTCTCGGCATCGGCGGCATGCGAGCGCTGCGTCTGGTCGGCTGCGACGCCGACGTCGTGCACCTGAACGAAGGGCACGCGGCGTTCGCGGCAGTCGAGCACGTACGCGAGATCGTCGAGAGCGAACAGTCGAGCTTTGCGGAAGCAGTCGAGCGCGCGCGGCGCGGCGTCGTGTTCACGACACATACGCCCGTTCCCGCTGGCCACGACTATTTCCCGCGCAATCTGCTGCAGCAGTACCTTGGCGGCTACATCTGGGAGATGAAGCAGCCATGGGACGATTTCGTCGGGCTCGGCACGTTCGAAGGCGAATCCCGTTTCTGCATGACCGCACTCGCGCTGCGTCTCTCGTCGCGGCGCAATGGTGTCAGCCGGCTGCACGGTGCGGTGAGCAGGGAGATGTGGCAGGTCATCTGGCCCGACGCACCCGCCGACGAGGTGCCGATCACGCACATCACGAACGGCGTCCATCTGCGGACCTGGGTCGCAGCGGAGACGGAAGCGCTGTACACGCGCTACGTGGGTGAGCGCTGGAACGATGCGACGGACGAGTTGCAGTGGCATCGGGCGAACCACATCCCGCATGCGGAGCTGTGGGCCGCGCGCACACGCCAGCGCGAACGCCTGGTGAACGATGTGCGTCTCGCGCTTGCTGCGCAGGTCGCGCGGCGCGGCGGCGACCCGGCATGGACACTGGGCGCACTCGATCCCGACGCGCTCACGATCGTGTTCGCGCGTCGCTTCGCGACCTACAAGCGTGCGGTGCTGCTGCTCAGCCAGGAGGAGCGTCTCTATCGACTGCTCACCGGCAACCGGAAGCTGCAGTTCGTGTTCGCGGGCAAGGCACACCCGCGCGACGAGCCGGGCAAGGCGGCGCTCCAGCGTATCCATCAGTTCGCGGGGAGGCCCGAGCTGCGTGGCAGCTTCGTCTTCCTCGAGGGCTACGATCTCGCGATCGCGCGTTCACTCGTGCAGGGCGCCGATGTCTGGCTGAACCTGCCGGTGCGGCCGTACGAGGCGAGTGGCACGAGCGGCATGAAGGCAACGGCGAACGGTGCGCTCAACCTGAGCATTCCGGACGGCTGGTGGGCGGAGGCGTGGGCCGAGCACAACCGGCTGAACGTGCCGGTCGGCTGGAGCATCGCGCCCGCCGAAGGCCCGAACGAAGCGGGCCTGCCCGATCACGGCGACGGCGCGAGCCAGCCGGATCGCGAGCTGGTGGACCGGCGCGATGCCGACGCCCTCTACGATCTGCTCGAGAACGACGTGATCCCGCTCTACTATGACCGTGATGCTGACGGCCTTCCGGCCGCATGGCTGGAGCGCGTGCGTTCGGCGATCCGTCAGCTCGTGCCGTTCTTCAACACACATCGGATGGTCGCCGAGTACGTGGATACGTCGTACCTGTGGGAGCCGACTGGCGAGCGCATGGCTGCCCCTGACCGCAGGAGCGCCGGTTGAACAGGACGCACCGTTTGTCCCGGAGCACAGGAGAAGGAATCATGCGGAGACGTTGCACGGTGATGGCAATCGCATGCGCGGGCCTCGTCGTCATGGCCTGCGCGGACACGCAGCAGGAGCAGGCGGCACCGCAGGGTGAGCTTCCGGCAGCCGGAGTGGATGCCCTCGGTGCGCGCGCCGACATGTTCGTCGAAGCCGTACCAGCCGGCACACAGGTCGTGTTCGTCGGCACGGATGAGGCAATGGTACCGGACGCTTACGACGATGCGGTCTTCGTCCCGTTCTCCACGTTCAGCGTCGAGCGCAACGGCATTCCGAACGAGTTCCCGGCGCCGGACACGATGGCGGGGCTGCTGCAAACGGCAGGTGTGCGCAACGGCCGCATCGTGATCGTTGGTGAGCCGATCCATGCGGGCCGCGCATTCGCCGCGTTCGACTATCTCGGCATGGCAGACCAGGTCGCGCTGCAGGACGGCGGCATCGCCGCGATGCGCGCTACGGCCGATACGGACGCAGCGCAGGCCGCTGTCACTGGCGGGGCAGTCGAGACTTCGGACGGTGCGCGACTCGAGACGAATGTGCGCGCGGACATGATCGTGGACGCCGACTGGGTGAACGCACGGCTCAACGATCCGGACGTCGCGATCCTCGATGCGCGACCGCCGGCCGAGTACAGCGGCGAGACGCCCGGCGATGGCGTGACACGACCGGGTCACATCGCGGGCGCACGCAACGTGTTCTGGCAGACGCTGGTCGAGGATCCGGACATGCCGCGCCTCAAGAGCGAGCAGGAGCTGCGCAGCATCTTCCGCGCGGCGGGCGTCGATGACGGCGACACCATCGTCGCATACTGCCGAACGGGCGGCCAGGCCAGCTTCCTGTACACGGTCGCACGTTATCTCGGCTATGATGTGAAGCTGTACGACGGCTCATACGTGGACTGGAGCGCGACGGATCATCCGGTTGAAGGCCCGGGCTCGACGGAGTAGCCGAAGTATGGACGTGCGCATGTGACCGACGCGCGCCTACAAGCAAAGAGGGCGCGACACACTCACCGTGTCGCGCCCTCTGTCGTTGCTGCTGGCCGTGCTCAGTACGAGCACATCAGCAGGTCCATGTGACCGCCGCCGATCGGCTGTCCGGGCGGAGCGTCGGGCCCCGATGGCAGGCGGTCCGCACTCCAGTCACGATCGAGGAACTGGGTGATGTTCGTCGCGAGCAGGCGAGCGTGCGCGGTGGCCTCCATCTCGCCACCATGCCTCTCGAACACGTCCTTCAGCTGCGTCAGCTCCCATGCGGCGATGGCGCGTACCTGCGGCATCGATGCATTGGCGGCGAGCTGCATCAGGTTGTCGATGTAGGCATGCTCTATCGTTCGCGCGAGTTCCGCGTGATACGCGTTCGACGTGCGCCGTCCGACCACGCTCTCGCGGATGCGTGCGAGCACATCATCGAGTCCGGGCAGCGAAGGGTCGAGGGCACTCTGCTGCACGAGGCGCGCGGCGCGTTCCGGGTTCAGCAGCAGACCGAAGGTCATGTCCGCGGCGGCAGCGGCGGGCGAGACGGCATCGAAGACGAGGCCGGTGTTCCGCCGGAACAGCTCCTGTGATCCACCGAAGCGATAGGGTCGCGGCGGGAGCTGTGCGATCACGCTGCGCGGCAGTGCCAGCACCTCGGGGCTCACGGTCTGCAGCACCGCGTCGAGTGCGCGGCGCTGCACGTCCGGCGCAACGATGTCGGGCAGCGGCGTGCCATCGCCGCGCAGGCTGTAGCCGTATGTCACACCGGCCACGCTCTTGACCGCGGCCTCCGTCTGGTAGCGATGATGGAGATAGAGCGGCACGAGCGCTTCCTCGAGCGTGGCGAGTGGTGCGCCACGGCGGATCGCGCGCTCACCGAAGCGCGCTAGTGCCGCCTCACGAACCTCGAGCATGCGCCGCAGCTCCGCGACTGCATCGGCGCCATTATCCCACAGGTGGGTCTGCGGATGCGCGCTACCGGCGGGCCGCGCATCCTGGTCACTCAGGAACGTGATGCCCGCGCGGTGACCCTCCTCGATGATCGCATCGAGTGCGGCCTTCTCGTCCGTGCCCGGTGCGAAGTCGCTGTATCCGTACTTCACCGCCACGATATCCCACGCGCCGATGCCGTCCGGATACGCGCTGGACAGGTCGATACTGCCGTCGGCGCGCAGCTGCGAGATCGGATGCGGGTAGTCCATGACCGACATCCGTCCGTTCGCGGTCTGCGCGCTCGCGATGTAGTTGTGCGCGATGCCCAGCGTGTGACCGATCTCGTGCGCGGACAGCTGGCGCAGCCGCGCGAGCGCCATCGCCGCAAGCTCGGGCGGCACTTCGTCGCCGGTCTCGTACGGTGAGAGGAGTCCTTCCGCCAGCAGGTAGTCCTGACGCACGCGCAGCGAGCCGAGCGTCACATGCCCCTTCAGGATCTCGCCGGTGCGCGGATCACTGATCGAGCTGCCATAGCTCCAGCCGCGCGTCGAGCGATGCACCCACTGGATGACGTTGTAGCGGACGTCCATCGGGTCGGCCGTGTCGGGCAGCATCTCGACGCGGAAGGCGTTGCGGAAGCCGGCCGCTTCGAACGCCTGATTCCACCAGTTGCCGCCCTCGAGCAGAGCACTGCGAACCGGTTCGGGCGTGCCCGGATCGAGATAGTAGATGATCGGCTCGACCGGCTCGCTCACCGCCGCGTTCGGGTCGCGCTTCTCGAGACGATGCCGTGCGACGTACTGCTTCACCATCCGCTCGCCGAGCGGTGTCGCGAAATCCATGTACGTCACGCCGAAATAACCGGCGCGCGGATCCGCTTCACGCGGCTCGTAACCCGACGGCAGCTGGACGAACGAGTGATGCATGCGGACGGTCAGCGCGTCCGGCGTGGGCGTGACCGAACGCAGCAGGCCGCCCGGGTTCTCGCCCGTGAACGTGATCGTCGCTTCGACCTCGGTGTTCTGCGGGAAGTTCTTCGTGCGCGGCAGGTACAGCGCCGAGCGCGAGGGGTCCACGCGGAAGCTGCCCTGGTTCGTGCGTCGCAGCGTGTTCGCGAGTCCGTGTGCGTCCCGCAGGAAGAAGTCCGTCGCATCCACGAGCACGGTGTTGCCCGTGCGCGCAGCAGCGGTCCAGCCCCAGATCGTCGAGGTGGCGAACGCGTCCTCGACGGCGCGCCGCTCCGTCGGGCTGTTCGACGTGGCACGGAACGAGAGGTTCGGCTGCATCATCAGGACCTTGGGCCCGACGCGCTGGAAGCGCACCACGTACGTGCCGCCGAGGTCACCCCGGTTCAGGCCGATGTCGTTGTGCCCCACGCCGGACGGCAGCGACGTGTAGTACAGCACGTCCTCGTCGAAGCGGCCGATCTCGAGGTACATGCGGCCCGCGCGCTCGTCCCAGTAGAGCGGCATGAAGCCATCGAGCTTCTGCATGCCGGCCGTCCTGGCGGCGATCGTCGCGAGCGCACCATCCTGCTGCTGTGCGGCGAGGGTTGCGGGGAGCAGCACTATCGCCAGCGCGGCGATGCGCGCGACGCGATGCAGCGCCATCGTGCCTCCTGTGTCGAATCCAGAGCGTGCGCCGACAGGCGCATTGCGAACGAGGGGATCGGCGAATGAATACGCCGATCCCCTCGTCGTCGCCAGTCAGCAACGCTGGAGGCACAGGATATGTCGATGGATCCGTCGGGCAGAGCGCGACGTCTGTCGCACGCGCCCTGCGTGCAGCCGGTCAGGCGTGGCGGAGCATGCTCCGGCCCTGGCGCGGCACGATCTGGATCTGCGCATCGATACCGTGCACGCCCTTGACTCGCTTGACCACCTCGATCACACGGTCGTGCTCGGCTTCGTCCCGGACCGCGCCAGTCAGGCGCACGGCACCGTCTGCCAGCTCGATCACGTCGATACGCCGGCGGCCGACGCGCTCATCGCTCCAGAGCGCATCCAGCACGCGGTCCTCGATCGTCGTACGCTGCCGCCCCTGCCACACCTCGCCGAGCAGTCGGCGACCACTGCGCGAGAGCAGCATGCCGCTCGCGACCGCGCCGAGCGCAATGGCGCTCGCGATACCCAGACGCGTCAGCGTCTGGCCGAAGCCGCCGGTTGAATTCTGCACCATCGGAAGTGCCTCCGTAGCTGCCAGCATCGGTACCTCGCGGAGTTGTGGGTGGGCGATAGCACCGATGGATTCTGCAAGACGCGTAGCACTGAAAATGTCGGCTCAGCACGCGGATTCTGCCTGGCACAGGCGCTCTGCGCGGGATACTTTTTTCGGCCGGCGTTACCTCGATTCCGGACCAGCGTGGAAAGGGCGCAGTTCACACCCCGCGCAGGACGGAGCTCACTCCTCGTGATCATGCCGGAGCAGCCGCGTCACTCAGCCGGCGCGAACGGGAGGGTGAAGATGAAGGTCGCGCCCTGACCGGGCTCGCTCTCGGCCCAGATCCGGCCGCCGTGGGCACCCACGATGCCCTGTGCGATCGCGAGGCCGAGGCCGGCGCCACCGGTCGATCCGGTCTTTGCCTGCCAGTAGCGATCGAAGACGCGCTCCAGGTTCTCTTCCGGTATGCCCGGCCCCTCGTCGTTCACGGAGAAGCGGCACATGTGGCCATCGGGCTCGGCCCGGACCCGGATCGTGCCGCCGCGCGGCGTGAACCGGACGGCGTTGCCGACCAGGTTGGACAGCACGCGCTGGATGCGCTCGGCATCGGCCAGGACGCGCATGGACGCGTCCTCGATCTCCTCGGTCAGCGTGACCCCCTCTGCATCCGCGATCGGCGCCAGCATCTCGTGCGCATCATCGACCAGCGAGCGGACGGTGACCGGATGCGGCTCGACCGTGAAATGGCCGGCCTCCATCCGGGATGCATCCAGCAGGTCCTGGATGAGCCGGTTCATCCGCTCGGCGGTCCGCTTGATGATCTGCACCTGGCGCTCACGCTGCGTCTCGTCGAGCGGAAGGTCCAGCAGCAGCGCTGCACTCGTGAAGATCGTGCCGATCGGGTTGCGCAGATCGTGTGACACCGTGGCAAGAACCTCGTCCCGCGCACGCGATGCGGCCTCGGCCGCACGCGCGAGCTGCTCCATCTTCTCGGCCGTACGCTCGGCCTCCTCGCGGGCACGCTGCTCGCGCTCCAGCTCACGCGCGGCCGCGGCGTTCAGCGCTTCCTGGCTCTCGTTCAGCGCGCGATTCCTGTACGTCAGGTCCTCGAAGCTGCCGAGCAGCATCTCGAGCATCTGCTCGGGTGCTGCACGCAGCAGGAACTCCTCGTCCATGAAGCGGACGCGCAGGCCGTCGCTCGGCTGGCCTTCCTGGCGCAGCACCCGGTTCTCCAGCACCAGGTGCACGCGCTGTATGAGGTGCTCCGCGCTGTATGGCTTCGTGATGTAGTTGTCAGCGCCGGCCTCGAGGCCGCGCACGATGTCGCGTGGATCGGCCAGCGATGTCAGCAACACGACAGCAGGCGCCTCCGCACCCATGCTCTGCTTGATCGCGCGACAGAGATCCAGCCCGCTCATGCCGGGCATGACGACGTCGGAGAGCACGAGTTCGGGGTGCTCCTGCTGCGCGAGCTCGAATGCCGCCTCGGCGTCGACGAGTACGGTACGCAGCGCCTCGAGCTGCGTAGGGCTGTCATCGACGATAAGAACCCGGGTCATCGCGGTCTCCCTTCGCTCACGAGTTCGACCAGGCGCGGCGCGATGCGGTCCAGTGCGAGCATCTCGTCCGTCGCACCCACGCGCGCCGCCTCCTGCGCCATCCCGTAGACCACCGATGATTCCTCATCCTGTCCGATGACATAACCGCCCGCCCGGCGGAGCTCGATCAGTCCCTGCACACCATCGCTACCCATTCCGGTCAACACGACGCCAAGGCCGTCGGCGCCGAATGCGCGCGCGACGGACGAGAACAGGTACGTCGCCGACGGACGGAAACCGCCGATCGGGCCCTCGCTCGAGAAGCAGATCGTGTGCTCGCTCGTGACCCCCGTATGCCTGTCTTCGGGCGCTACATACACGACACCGGGCATCATGGGTTCATCGCGTTGCGCCAGCCGTACCGACAACGCCAGCCCGTCGCCCAGCCAGTGGACGAATCCGGCCGTAAAATCGCTCGCGATGTGCTGCACGATCACGATCGGAACACTCATCCGGGATGGCAGGCCCGTGAGCAGCGTACGCAGTGCAGCAGGCCCGCCGGTCGACGCGGCGATCGCGATGACCTGGATCTGTCCGCTCGGGCTCGAGCGCGGTCGCGCGCGCGTGCGCCGGTCCTGCGACCAGCGGCGAACGACCTTCACCTGCGACAGCGCGCGCACCATTCTGATCAGCTCGGCGCGCTGTTCGGCAAAACGCGGCGACAGCGGACTGTCTGGTTTGGGCAGCGCGAGCAGTGCGCCTGCCTGCGTCGCACTGAGCGACAGGTCGACACCACGCTGCGTCACCGCCGAGACGACCAGGATCGGTGTCGGCGCCCGCGCCATGATTTCCTTCGTCGCGTCGATGCCATCCATGAGCGGCATGACCACGTCCATCAGGACGATGTCGGGCTCGAGCTGGCGCGTCATCTCCACGGCCTCGACGCCGTTCTGCGCCTCACCCACGATGTGGATGTCCGGTTCGCTCTCGAAGATCGCCCGCATCACCGCGCGTGCTGTCGCGGAATCGTCTGCGATCAGGACCTTTATCGACTGCATGTCACCCGATCAGCTGGCGTATGGTCTCGAGCAGACCCGCCTGGTCGAAGCTCGATTTCAGGATGTAGGCATCAGCCCCGACCTCCAGGCCGAGCGCACGATCTTCGGCGGTTTCCATGCCGGTCACCAGCACGACCGGCACTTCGGCGAAGCGCTTCGAGGCGCGCATGCGTCTGCAGAGGTCGAATCCCGTCATGCGCGGCATCTCGACGTCGCTCACGACCAGGTCAACCGGCTCCTGCTGCAGCTTTTCCCACGCATCCTGCCCGTCCACCGCAACGCTCACCTGGTAGCCCGCGGCCTCGATCACGCTCTGTTCCAGTGTGCGCGTGGTGATCGAGTCGTCCACGACGAGTACGTGCGCGGTGCGCGGGCCGGCATCGTCCGTGCGCGCGAACTGCGGCAGCGCGACCTCGTGACCGAGCCCTGCCTCGATCAGGCTGCGCGCGATCAGCACGAGGGCGACACGACCGCCCGGCAGCAGTGCGCCGCCCGAGACGTGCGGCACATGAGCACGCTGCTCGAGCGGACGCACCACGACCTCCCGTTCGTCGCTCACGGCATCGACGATGAGAGCGAGTTCGTCGCCGCCCGAGCGCAGCAGCAGTGCAGGTGCACCCTGCAGTTCCGTGCGCTCACGCAGTGGCGGGCCCAGTACACCGGCGAGCGTCGCAATCGGTATGGGCGCGCCGCCGAGCGCCAATGCCGGACGGCCTTCCACTTCGTGCACCTGCGACGTAGTCACGCGGACCACGCGCTCGACGTGGCCGATCGGCAGTGCATAGAGCTGGTCACTGGCAGCCACGATCACGGCACGCAGCGTTGCTGGGCTGGGCGGCGAATCGATCAGGAAGCGCGTGAAGCTGCCTGCGCGCCATGTGACGTCGACGGATCCACCGATCCGCTCCAGTGCCGCACGAACCAGGTCGAGCCCGACACCGCGCCCGCTGATGGCCGTCGCCTCCTCACGCGTCGTCACGCCACCCGCGAGTAGACGGCGCGCGAGTGAGCGCGCATCGCGCGGCGGCTCCTCGCCCTGCGCACGGATGCGGCGCGCGATCGCTGCCGTATCCAGGCCACGGCCGTCATCCTCGACTGTGATGCGCAGACGGCCGTGCTCCAGTGACGCGACCACCTGCACGGTCCCCTGTTCCGACTTTCCGCGTGCACGTCGCTCCTCGGGGCTCTCGATGCCGTGGTCCACGGCGTTGCGCACGAGGTGCAGCAGCGGCTCCCGCAGGGTATCCATCACGACACGCTCCGCCTCCACGTCCTCGCCCTTGATCACGAGCTGCGCCTGTTTGCCCGTTGCGGCCGCCACGTCACGCAGCGCGCGTGGCAGCCCCTCGAGCGCATCGGCCAGCCGCCGCATGCGGAGTCCGCGCACGCCGGCGATGACGTCGGCGGTCGTGACCGATAGCACGCGCGTGTTGTCCTGCGCGCCACGCGTGATCTGCGAGAGCTGTTCCACGAGCTGATGCAATCCGCGGTCGAGGTCGGCGTGCTCCTCGCGCTGATGCACGTCCACGTGCTCACGCGCAACGTGCCGCCACTCGCCCGCCCAGCGCGCCAGTTCCTGCTGCAGCATGTCCAGCTCGCGCGGACGGGCCGCGAGCGCACCGCTCATCGTCAACAGATCGTTCGTGTACGCGGCCAGCTGGTCGAGCTTCTCCGCCGAAACGCGCACGGTGTCCACTGCGGTTGCTTCGGCGCGCTCGGCCGCGCGGCGCCCGGGTGGTTGTGAGGGAAGAGCATCTCCGGTCGCTTGCGTCGTACCCTCGGCAGCAACCGGCGCTTCGTGGCTGAGCGGCGTTTCATCCGTTACCGGCGTGTCCTCGGCGGCTGCGGTGGCAGCAGCGGACGTGCGAGCTTCCCGGGGACTCCTTGCAGGGGATGGCGTGTCCCCGTGCTCGTCCGATACCTCCTGCAGTCGCTGGACCAGCGCCGGCAGCATGGATTCCTCGAGCGGTTCATTCGCGCGCAGGCGGCGAGCAACATCCTTCAGCGCGTCCGTTGCTGCGAACAGCAGGGAGAAGTCACCGCCCGAGAGCGTTCGCGCGCCATCACGGACCTGCGCGTAGATCTCCTCGAGCGCATGACACGATTCTTCCACGATCGGAAAACCCGCCACCCGCGCAGCACCCTTCACCGAGTGCGCGGCCCGGAACAGTGTGCGGATCGCATCCACATCGTCCGGCCGCGCCTCGAGGGTGAGCAGGCTCGCGTCCATTGCCTGGAGCTGGTCCTCCAGCTCCTGCACGAATGTCGCGCGCAGTCTTGCGCTCAGGTCTTCCTTTGACATGCGCTCAGGCCGTGGAATCGCGACGCGCTTCACCCGTGATGAGCGTCGTCAGCGCGCCGCCGATCCTGTTCAGCTCACGCGCCGCCGCTTCCGCCTGTTTCGTCGCCGCGAGATTCTGCTGCGCGGCCTGCTGAATGGAGCCGACGGCCTGCTTGATCTGTCCCATGCCGGTGGACTGCTGGCTCGCGGATGCCGTGATCTGCGTCGCCGCCTGTGATGCCGCCTGCACCGCCTCACCCAGCTTGCGGATCGTCTCGCCAGCTTCGCGTACCTGCTTTGCACCCTGCTCGACCTGCTTGTTGCCCTGTTCGGTCGCCATCACTGCCGCACTGGTCGCGCGCTGGATCTCGCCCAGGATCTGGCGGACGCGCACTGTCGACGTCTTCGACTGCTCCGCGAGCGCGCGCACCTCACCCGCAACGACGCTGAAGCCGCGCCCCTGCTCGCCTGCACGTGCGGCCTCGATCGCCGCATTCAGCGCGAGCAGGTTGGTCTGCTCGGCGAGGTCGTTGACGGTGGTGATGATCTCGCCGATCGCCTGTGCCTGCTCCGCCAGCTCCAGGATGCTGGCACCGATCGAACCGACCTGCGTGCCCACCTGGTCCATCGCGCTGCTGCTCAGCTCGACCGCTTCGCGACCCTGCCGGCCGATCTCGACCGCACGCTGCGCCGTCGCCGCGACCGCGCGTGCACGCTCTGCTGCCTGCTCCGCCGTCTGGACGACCTCGTCGACCGTTGCAGCCGTTTCCGTGACCGCGGCCATCGATTCCGTGGCGCCGGATGCCTGCTCCGTCGTGGTCGCAAGGATCTCCGCCGCGCTCGTCGCGAGCACACTGGTCGTTTCCCGGAGCGGGCGGGTGACCGCGCGGATCAGCAGCAACGCGGACAGGATCATCGCCACGAGTGCGACACCGAACGCGATCACGATCCCGGTGCTCGCTGCGCGCGACGTGGCATCCGCCTGGGTCGCAATGTCGTCAACCCGCTCGCGTAGCCGCTGCACGAGCTGCGCGACGCGCGCTTCCACCTCTGCACGGGTCTGCGCTGCCTCGCGGCGTACGACGAGCGCCCCCTGCTCGTTCTCCGTGACGAGCATGGCGTTGATCGACGCATCCGTCTGGCTGACCCATGCGTTGAGCAGCTGCCCGGCGTCGGCCCACCCCTGCGCCTGGGAGGCGTCCTCATTTTCCAACTGAACGAACGCCTGGCGCGCCTCCGCGATCGCAGAGTCCCGCGCCGGTCCCGCGGCCTCGGTCTGCTCGACGAGGATGCGCAGGTATTCGACGTTCGCCGTGCGCAATGCTGACAGCGCATCCTGCGCATGCCGCAGGACCACGTTCTCCTGCGCGAGCACGTTCGCGAACGCGGTACGGGTCCGGTCCAGCTGGCGGATCGCAATCGCGGCGACGCCCGCGAGCAGGAGCACGGCGATCGTGTAGCCGAAGATGATTCGTCTGCTGACAGTCCAGTTCACGGTCTCACCTCGGTTGGGGCGGAATACGGCGGTTGTTTGTCATGTCATCCGTGGGCGCGGATCAGTGCGTCCGCATCGAGTACCAGCACGGCATCAGCGGTGACGCCACGCAGGAGAGGTGTGCCGTCCTCCTCGCGGGAGGGCAGCGGCCGGATCTCCGCGAGCGGCAGCAGGCGGACCTCATCGATGGCGTCGATCAGGACGCCGAACGCTGCACGCTCATCCGATGCGAGTGCGAGCACGCGCTTCCGGTCCGCAATGCCTTCGTGCGGACGCCCGAGCGCGCTGCCGAGATCGATCACACGCAGGAGATCGCCGCGCCACGGCGTGAGGCCGATCACGGGCGGACGTGCGCCCGGAAGCAGCGCCAGGTCGCGGACCGGAAATATCTGCAGCAGGCAACCGAGTTCGACCGCGTAGCGCTCGCGCCCGAAGCGGAACACCGCCACCTCGACGGATTGGGATGGTGCCTCGTCCTGCGGTCGGCGCGCCAGGTGTGCGGCACGCATCTCGAGCAGCGCACGGTCGCGCTCGTCAGCCGGCAGCAGCAGGTCGTTCGGCTGGTTCTTCATACGCCGGCACTCCCGCGCGTGCACGCCATCCATTGCCGTGGATGCGTCGTCATGTGCTGTCCTCCATGAGCCGGAGCCGCGCCTCCACGTTCGTGCGCAGCCGCCCAGCGGTCTCGCCGTCCGATGCAGGTACGACCTGGTCATCCGGAAGCGCTTCGAGCAGTGATGCCGCGTTGTTCAGCGCGCGTCGCGCTCCGGTCACCTGACCACCCCGCTTCAGTGCATCTGCCAGCGTCAGGTGCGCGACCACCATCGTGCGATCGACGTACAGTGCGCGCCGTGCCGCCGCCGCCGCTTCCCGCCACTGGCTGCCTTCCAGCAGCAGGAGCGCATGCAGATAGAGCAGCTCCGCCGAATCACGGTGCTGCTCGAGTGCCGCAGCGCTCGCCTTCCCCGCCGCGGACAGCTGGCCCATGTTCGCGAGCGCACGTACGTGCATGGCGCGCAGCGATGGAGTGTCATGGATCGCGAGGTGCGTGGCGGCCAGCGCTGCGGAGCGCACGTAGTCATGCGCGGCATACGCAGCCCGCACCCCGTCGGGCACAGCACTGTCACCCACCGAAGCCGTACGCGTATCGCCTTCCGTATCGGCATGTCGCGCCGCCACGCGCGCGCTGACTGCGTCGTCCGGCGTTTCCGTGCCGGTCGCCGCCTCACCGCCCGCGGCCGGTTCGTCCGTCTCGAGATCCCACGTGAGCGCGTCAGTCGCGAACGCACGATCCCGCGACGCGGCATCCGCGGCCGGTATGTCGGCGAACGCGTCCGGCAGTGCGGCGCCACTGCCGTGCGAGCGCACACCCGGCCGACGGTACACCAGGCCCGCGTGCGTCAGCACGACCTCACAGTCCACCATCTCGCTGATGGCCGGATCCGATGCACCGAGCACGAGCCAGCCATCATCCGACAGTGAATCGATCAGGCGCTGCGCCACGTGCGCGATCGTCGCAGCGTCGAAGTAGATGAGGACGTTGCGGCAGAGAATGAGGTCGAACCCCCAGATCCCCGCCGCCATTGAGGGATAGACATCCTCCGCCAGGTTGAGATAGCGGAAGTCCACCGAGTCGCGAAATTCACTGCGCAGCACGTACCGCTTACCGGACTGCGTGAAGTAGCGCGCGATCGTTTCTTCGTCCAGCGAGCGCAATGCCCACTTCGAGTAGTTGCCTGCACGGGCGGCAGCGAGCCGCACACGCGAGATGTCCGTGCCGAGGACACGCGTTCGATGCTTCAACCCGAGCTGCTCACCCAGGATCGCCAGCGAGTACGCCTCCTCGCCGGCTGCGCACCCCGCGCTCCACATCCGGATCGGGGCATTCTCGCGCAGCGCCGCGATACCCGGCAGCACGTCCTCGCGGAGGAGCTGGAACTGGCCGGGATCGCGGAAGAAGTACGACTCGCCGATGGTGAGATTCGCGATCAGCTCATCGCGCGCAACGGTGTCGCCCTCGAGCAGGTCACGCAGTCGCGCATCGGGCGCACGCTCGCCCAGCACCGCCCGGAGCGCCTGCTCGAAGTCCGAACGTCGTGATGCCGGAAACGTGAGCCCCGTGCGCTCGGCGATCAGTGCCGCCAGCCGGTCGTATTCCAGGCGTGACAACCGCATCAGCGCATCACCTGATGCCCACGACCGCGCACCGGCCGTGCGACCATCCGCACTCCGCGCCCCACCGGCCGCATCATGCACGATCGCGCGCCGCCAGTGCCGCGTCGAGCGACTCCGCCTCCGCCTGCCGAAGCAGCGTCTCGGCGTCGTGCAGGAGCACCAGGCCATCCACCGTCCGTGCGACACCCGCCAGCTCGAGCGAGCCGCGCGTCAGTCGCTCCGCTGATGCGACGGCATCGTCCTCCAGATCCTCGAGCCAGTGCACCCGGTCCACACGCAGCGCAACCTTCCGCTCGCCCGTCCATACGAGCACCAGCGACTGCGACGGCTGCACCACCCGCCGTGGCTGGCCAAGCCTGCCGCCCACGTCCACCACGGGCACGACCTCACCACGGACGTCGATCACGCCCTCGATGATCGGAGGCGCTCCCGGCAGCGGTGTGATCGCGACAGCCCGCTGCACCTCGCGCACGTGCGTGAGCGGCACGGCGCAGCGCAGCTCACCGACGTCGAAACGCAGGACTTCGTTGCTGGAGTCCGGATTCATTCAGGTTCGTCTGACGGTCGCAGCCGACGCCTGTCGGCCTCTGCCACCGTCTATGCAAAGGCGGGGCCGGACCAGTTCCGCCGCTAGCGGCGGAACTGGTAGGCAAGCTTCAGGAAAAGGCCGTCACTGGCCCGCTCGATCCCGCGGAACCGGAAGGCTTCTTCATCGTTCAGCGTGGCGCCATACCCGAGGTATGCGATGATACCGGGTCTGGGCTCGTACGCGGCGAGGAGATCGACGCGCATGCCGTTGAGGTGGACGGCGTCGATCGGCGCCAGGCTGCCGGCATCGAGGAGCGGCGCACCTGTGCGGGCATCGAGCAGTGCGGCGCGCCGCTCGGAGCGGTACTCGCTCACGGCTCGGAGGAAGAAAGCGCGCGTCGGCTGGAACTCGACGAGGATGCGCGGAATGATGGTCCGCGCGAACTCGGAGTCGTCGCGGTCGCGCCAGAGCTGCTCCCATGCGCCGGTCAGCAGTACGCGCAGCGAACTGGTGGGCCGCAGCGTGAGGTCGAGTTCGACGGCGCGGCCGTACCCGAGCGAGCCTTCCGGGAAGATCGCGACGCGCCCGGTCTCGAGCTCGAGGCTCGCCTCGAATCGCTGCCATGTCGGTGTCTCGACGCCGACCTCGAACTGAAAACCGCTCACGTCGGGAAGCGGCAGGTAGGGCGCGACGACGCCGCCATTGCTGCTGCGCAGGTCTGCGTAATCGTCGCCGAAGAGCTTGACGAACGCGCGGGAGACGGACCCGCTCAGCTCCCAGCCGCCGCGCAGTCGCACGTCGAGGTTGACGTCTTCGTCCCCTTCGATTGCACCGTCGCGCAGGAAGCCGTCATACGTCCAGATGCGGTTCGGCCCGAAGAACACCTGCGCAGTCTCGATGCGGCCGCCGACCTCGCCGTACCAGGTCAGGCGATTGAATGCACGCGCACTCACGATCCCGGTCCGATTGACGAAGCCGGCATCGGAACGGAAGTCGCTGTCGACAGCGTTCAGGTTGTAGTTGAAGCCCCAGCTCCGCCCGGTGCGATCGAGCTCCGCATGCCAGATCGGCCCGAAGTCGGTGCTGCCGTCGAGCGCGCGGCTCCATGCGCCGCCCGCCTGCGCCTCGAGGTAGTACATGCCGCCGAACACGTAGCGTACGTCCGCCGCTGCGACACGGTTGAAGACGTCGCCTTCCAGCTCCGTGCGATCGGTGAAGACGAGGCCGGCCAGAGAGCTCTCGCCGAAGTCGGTGCGCAGACGGGTGATGTTGAACAGTGCGTCGGGAGCACCGGAGAGGCCCTCGTCCGCCGCAGTGAGGTGTGCGACACCGAGTCGGCCGACTTTGCCGCTGACCTTGCCGCCTGCGATCGGGTCCACGATGCGGCGCGTGTAGACGAGCTGGCTCGGTGTTGCGAACAGCTCGATGCCCTCGAGGAAGAACGGCCGCTTCTCCGGGAAGAACAGAGCAAAGCGCTCGTTGACGGTGACCTGCGCCGCGTCCGACTCGACCTGGCTGAAGTCCGGGTTGACGGTGGCATCGAGCGACAGGTTGCTGAAGCCGAGCCGGAGGTTCGCACCGAACTGGGGGTCCGGATCCTCGCGCTCGAAGGCGCCGGTGACGGGGTCGCGCAGGCCGTTCGCCGATGCTGTCATGAACGGCTGTATCTCGATCACGACGCCGCGCTCGAGATCGTGCAGTCCGCTGATCGTGCCGGCCTGCAGCAGGAAGCTCGCATTCGCGCGTCGCACGTCGGTCCACGTGTCCTTGTAGCCGGTGCGCTGCACGGTCCGCTCGATCTGGAGTCCCCAGCTCTGCATCTCCGCGCCGGGGAAGCGCAGGCTATTGAACGGGATGCGGAACTCGATGACGTAGCCGTCATCGCTCAGTCGGCCGGCGGTGTCGAAGACATAGTCGGGGCTGTCGTCCGTGCTGCCGCCGAACGTGCGGCCTGCTGATGCACTGCCCTCCGTGCGCACGCCGTCCATCTGCACGCCGAGTGCGTTTGCGCCGAAGAAGAAGGCGCGCCGCCGGTCATTGAACGTGTCGAGGTAGATGACGACGTGGTCCTCGCTGCCGACATTGTCACGGTCCGCCCGCGTCGCGCGGATCGCGCCTGGCTGCGAGTCGTAGGCACGGACGCCGAAGTGGATCGCGTCCGGCGCATACCACACCAGCACTTCCGTGCGCTCCGCGGCGGGCCGCCCGTCGATCGGCTCGTACTGGCGGAAATCGGTCAGTACGGCCGCCTGCGACCAGGCCGGCTCGTCCAGCACACCATCCACGACGATCTCTTCCGCGATGCGCGGAATCTCGACTACGGGCGCAGGCTGGGGCGCCTGCGCCTGCATCAGCGCGAAAATCAGAAACACGGTGTCTTCTCGATGCTTGCGGCCGCGTCATGCGACAGCGCAGCGGAAGGTGCTCGGCGGGTCGGGCGCGGTCAAGCGCAGGTGGCGGATCCCGTACGGGGCGGGCGGCTACGGGCGTGCACGCACCGGCTGGTCCGTGCGCCGCGCAGCACCAGCGTCTCGAAACGGCCTGCCGCTAAGGGATCATCGAGTCGGGCGCGGCTTCCATCTCGGCGTACACCGGGTTCGAGAGGTAGCGCTCGCCGAAGTCGGGAACCACGGCGACCACGAGTCGTCCTGCCATCTCCGGCCGGCGCGCGACCTCCAGTGCAGCCCACGTGATGGAGCCGGACGAGATCCCGGCAAGGATGCCTTCGTGCCGGGCAAGACGCCGCGTGGTCGCGAACGCGTCCTCGTTCGAGACGCGCACGACCTCGTCGTAGATGCTGGTATCGAGCACGCCCGGCACGAAGCCGGTGCCGATCCCCTGCTGCTTGTGCGGCGACGGCTCGCCGCCCGAGAGAACCGGACTCTCCGCCGGCTCCACGGCAACCACGTGGATGTCGGGCTTTTTCTCACGCAGGAAGCGGGCGCTGCCCGTCAGCGTGCCGCCCGTGCCGACACCGGCGACGAGCACGTCGATGGCGCCCGCCGTGTCCTCCCAGATCTCGGGGCCCGTCGTGCGATAATGGATCTGCGGGTTCGCCGGATTGTCGAACTGCCGCGGGATCCACGCACCACCGCTCATCCCGTTCGCGATCTCTTCCGCCTTTTCGATGGACGCCTTGATTCCCTTCGCACCCTCGGTCAGCACCAGTTCGGTGCCGAGCGCGCGCAGCATCGCTCGCCGCTCCAGTGTCATCGTGTCCGGCATGACAAAAATGCAGCGGAACCCGTGCACGGCCGCTGTGAACGCCAGCCCGATCCCCGTGTTGCCACTGGTCGGCTCGACGATGGTCATGCCCGGCTTCAGTACGCCACGCTCCAGCGCGTCCTCGATCATTGCGACGCCGATGCGATCCTTGACCGACGCGAATGGATTGAAGCCCTCGTGCTTGATGACGACGTCGGCGCCAACGCCTTCGGTCAGCCGGCGCAAACGGATGAGGGGCGTGTTGCCGATCGTCTGCGTGATGTTGTCATAGATGCGGCCGCGTGGCATGGAACCTCTGTTTCGTGGTGGGTCACGGGTGAAATCGAGCACCGTAGCAAGCGTCGGACCGCACGCACGCTACGGCCTCGACCGGGGCAGCAGGATGGCCTGCCGGGTCTCATCCGGCGGCCGCGGAACGCAGCGCGTCCGCGATCATCCGCTCGAGCAGCCCGCGGCTGGTGCAGTTCGTGATCGCGGTCCTGCCCGTCGGGTCATACGAGTGCGCACCGATATCGGTCGTGACACTCGTACCCTCCCCTGCCGGCTGCAGCCGCACCGTCACGTCCATCTCGATCCTGCGCGTATCGGCATAGGCACCCGTCGGACCCGTCCCGCATTCGAACATCCGGGACAGCCGCTGACCGCCGAGTCGTCGCTGTACGGTGTGATCGCGCACGGCCGCAGTGTACGTCGAACGGTTCAGCAGCGGCGCGGGCAGGCCGACCTGGTCGAACGCGTCGGGGAACAGGTCGAACAGGCGGTCGCGCCCCGCCGGCACCTCGAACGTCTTCATGAATGCTTCCGTCGTCACCGTGACGTCATTCGCCGCCGACGCACCCCGGCCGATCGCGACCGTCTGGGTGGTCGGCGCACCATCGACACCGGAACGCGTGCCCGCGCACCCCGCCAGCGTCATCGTGACCACTACCATCACCAGGGTTCTCATGTTGCGCCTCCGGAAGATGCTCCCTGTCCGGTTGAGATAACGCGCCCCGCCCGGCAGGGCAAAGGGGACAATGGCATGCAGGCTGGCTCGCGGCGGCATTGCAGCGGCCGGGCGCGGCGGCCGGAGCAACGTAGCGGATGAAGCGGATGGGTGCGGTGGCACGCCAGGCGTGCGCCGCACCCGCCCGCAGCGCTTCCGGCAGCGCGGTCCCTCGGTTACGTTCCCGCCATGACCGACAATCCCAGAGAAAAGACCGACTTCATCCGTGCGATGATCACCGCGGACCGGCGTGCGGGCAGGCATGGCGGCCGCGTCGCGACGCGCTTTCCCCCGGAGCCCAACGGCTTCCTGCACATCGGCCACGCCAAGTCGATACACCTGAACTTCGGCATC
>CAYLME010000053.1:0-20253 GCA_964384585.1 uncultured Gemmatimonadaceae bacterium
CGGGAATGGGCGACAGGTCGAGCAGTGCATGCGGCGCACCGGTCTCCTTCATCAGCGCATCGATCGTGCGTGCGACGATGTCGCGCGGTGCGAGCGAGCCGAGCGGATGGACGCCGTCCATGAGGGGCGCGCCCTCAGGTGTACGCAGGATCGCGCCTTCCCCGCGGACTGCCTCGGAGATCAGGAACGTGGATCCGTCGGGCGCGTCGAGCGCCGTGGGATGAAACTGCATGAACTCCAGGTTGGCGACCTGTGCGCCGGCGCGGTACGCCATGGCGACGCCGTCGCCGGTCGCGATGTCGGGGTTCGTCGTGTGCAGCCAGGCCTGTCCCATCCCACCCGTGGCAAGGAGAACGATCCCCGCGTCATAGCGCGTGAGAGTGTCGGTATGGTGATCGAGCACGATCGCGCCTGCACAGCGTGGCGGCGTTCCACGCACGAGCAGATCGACGGCGAGGTGGTCCTCGAGCAGCGTGATGCGAGGCTCGGCCGCAACGGCGCCGAGCAGCGCGCGCTCGATTTCGCGGCCGGTCAGGTCGCCTGCGTGCAGGATGCGACGCACGGAATGGCCGCCTTCACGGCCGAGTGACACCGTCTCCTGCTCCTGGGTGAAGCGCACGCCCCAGTCGATCAGGTCGCGTACGCGTGCGGGACCCTCCTCGACCAGCATGCGCACGGCGCTCGTGTGACAGAGGCCCGCGCCCGCAACGAACGTGTCGCGCGCATGCAGCTCCATGGAGTCCTCGTCGCTCCACACCGCGGCAATGCCGCCCTGCGCGTAGTTCGTGCTGGACTGCGCGCGATGCTTCTTCGTGACGAGGATGACGTCGCCGTGGTGGGCCGCCTTCAGGGCGTAGCTGAGGCCCGCGATGCCGCTGCCGATGACGAGGACGTCACAGATCCCCTGCTGCATGCGCTCAGGCATGGCGTACCGGGAGTGCAGCGAGCAGGCGGTCGAGTGCGCCGGCGCCCTCGCTCATGCGAACCTCCTGCTCCAGTACCCAGACCGCGGCCGGATCAAGGAGGCCGTCCAGCTTGACCCAGTCCTTCGCGGTCGTCACGATCGGCCGTCCTGCCGCTCGCACGCGAATCCGCTCGGCATCGGCAGCGCTGTACGCATGATGATCGCCAAAGACGAGTACGTCCTCGATGTGTGCGCCGGCCGCGTTCGCGCCGGCCGCCAGCAGGTCGGGTTGCGCGATCGCGGCGACCAGCACCGCGGGCGCGGCAGGCGCACCCGACCTGGCATCGCTCGACGCATCGCTGTCCACGACGTTCGCGCCATCGTTCTGTTCCTGCACGGCTGGACGGCGCCACCGCTCCGGTGTCATGCGCGCGATCCAGACGGGCACGCCGGGCACGATATGCTCGACCTCGTTCCGCACGAGCCGGGGATCGAGCGGCGTCCGGTACGTTACGACGACTGCGGTCGCGCGTCGCAGTGCGGACGGCGGCTCCCGCCAGGGGCCGCGCGGCAACAGGCGTGGCGCACGCGTCCAGGTTTCTGCCGCGACGAGCACGAAATCGATATCGCGCGCAAGGCGCCGGTGCTGAAACCCGTCGTCCATGATCAATACACTGGCGCCCGCATCCGCAGCCGCGCGAGCGCTCGCCACTCGATCGCGTCCAACGTAGACAGGCACGCCGGGATTCCAGCTTCGATGCAGCAGCGGCTCGTCATCCGCGTAACCGCCGTGCAGGAGCGCCGGCGCGTGGCCGAGGTCCGCGAGCCGCCGTGCGAGGAATGCAGAGAATGGCGTCTTCCCTGCCCCGCCGATCGCGATGTTGCCGACGCTGACGACGGGCACAGTCGCGTGCACGATCTCGCGGTTGCCGCGGGCGTATGCCCGGTTCCGCAGTGCGCTCGCGCCGCGGAACGCGAACTCCGCCGGAACGAGGAGTGTGCTCAGCACGTGGCCGGCCGCACCGGCGCGGTCGCGCCACATGCGCTCGACGAACGCAGCGCCGCGTTCACGCATACTGCTCACCGTGTACGCCGAGCGCGCGCTCCGCCCGCTCGGTGAGTGCGTTCATCTCGGTCTCTATCTCGTCGCCGATGCGCGCGAGGTCCGCGTCGTCCGCATCACGCGGGATCGTCCTGGGCTGACCGTACACGAGCCGCACACGCGCGAGCGGTTTCGGCACGAGGAAGCGGTCCCATCCGCCCAGCCACCAGGCGCGCGTTGCAGCGGCCGCCGTTGGCAGGATGGGGACGCCGCTCATGCGTGCGGCAAGCAGCGCTCCGGGCTTCAGCCTGCGTCGCGGACCGCGCGGGCCATCGGGTGTGACCGCCAGTGACTGCCCATCGCGCAGCACGCGCACCATGGAGCGCAGCGCGCCCGACCCGCCGCGCGAGCTGGAGCCACGCAGTACGGTGAAGCCCCAGCGCTGCACGACGCGCGCGATGTACTCGCCATCCTTCGACTGGCTGATCAGTGTCGCGAGCCCGGCACCACGCTGGCGGAACGCGAACACGAGCAGGTGCCCGTGCCAGCAGAGGCCGAGCACCGGCTTGCCGTTGATGCGCAGACCGTGCTCGGGCTCGTTCTCGGTCTCGAAACGCACACTCGCCATGAGGGAGCGGATTACCGCGTCGCCTGCGAACCCCGTCATGCCGTAGCGCACGTCGCTCATGATGGCTCGATCAGTTCGCGCGCGAGTGATGCAACCTGTGTGGCGGCGTCGCCTGCACCGGGCGGCGGCTGCAGCGCGGTGCGCACGCGCGCGAGGCCTGCGAGCGTGCGTGTGCGTGCGGGGCCGTCATCGAGCAGCGGCAGAAGTGCGCCAGCCAGCGCATCGGGTGTCGCTGCGTCCTGGATGAACTCGGGTGCGAGCCGCTCGCCGGCCACCAGATTGACCAGACCGACGTGTTCCACCTCAACGACGCGGCGCGCGATCGCGTAGGACAGCGGATGCATGCGGTACGCGATGACGAGCGGTGTACCGGCCACGGCGGCCTGCAGCGTCGTGGTGCCGGACTTGACGAGCGCGGCGGCGGCGTGCTGCAGCAGTGCGCGGTTATCCGCAGTGCGAGGGAACGTCGCTGCTTCATAGAGCACAGCCGGTACGGCATCGCCCGCAGCAATGACCGGCTGCACGTCCGGCCGCGCAAAGCGCACGCGCTCCGCGGCCGCCTCGAAGAGTGCCAGATGACGCTTCACTTCCTGCGCACGCGAGCCCGGGAATAGCGCCAGGATCGGACGTGCAGGGTCGAGCCCGAGTTGCACGGCAAGCTGCGCGCGCGCGGTCGGCTCCCGCTGCTGATCGAGCAGCGGGTGGCCGACGAAGGCAGCGCGCGTCCCTGCCTCCTCGAACAGCTGCTGCTCGAACGGAAGGATCACAGCCAGCCGGTCCGATGTTTCGGCGAGCTGCCGCACGCGGCTGCTGTGCCAGGCCCAGACCTGCGGCGCGATATAGTAGAGCACCGGGATGCCCCGTTCCTTCGCCATGCGGGCGAGCCGCATGTTGAAGCCGGGATAGTCGATCGGAATGACGAGATCGGGTGGCGCCGCATCCAGCCCGTGGCGTGTGTCACGCAGCAGCTTCAGAAAGAACGGCAGGTGACGCGCGACCTCAGCGAAGCCCATGACGGCGAGGTCGTCGACGTGCGCGTGCAGCGTGACGCCGGCACCGCGCATGAGTGAACCGCCGAAGCCGTACAGCTCGGCGTCCGGCCACTGCTGGCGCAGGGCGCGGGCGACGCCGGCCCCGTGCAGGTCGCCCGAGGGCTCGCCTGCGGAGATCAGGATGCGGGGTGCGGCCAAGGCGTGCTCAGGTGTACGCGCTCAGGCGCCAGATGATGTACAGCACGAGCGCCAGCCCGAGCACGAGCCTCCACGTTTTTGGCCGCTTCGGTCGGGGGAAGCGGCCCCGCTCACGACGTTTCTCGATCAGCGACATGAGTACGCATGTGTTCGACGATTTCAAGTGCGACGGCGAGCGCGCGCCGTCCATCCTCCCCGGTCACCGCCACCTCGCCCTCGCCGCGCACGGCCGCGAGAAAGCTCTCCAGTTCCGGGCGCAGCGGCTCGACGCCGTCGCCCTGCAGTGGAATGCGCTCGACGATCTCGAGCAGGCCGGCGGCAAGAGGGAGATCCCCCGCACTGCCGGCGTCCGCTCCCGCGGCCAGCGCCGCCATCCGCGCCTCGACGTCGATGCCCGGACGCAGCCGCAGGAACTCACCCGTGCCGGCCGCGAGATCCAGGCTGAGATAGCCGCTGCGCTGGAAGAAGCGGATCTTCCGCTCCCGCTTTATCGAAACGCGGCTCGCCGTCAGGTTCGCGACGCCGCCACCCTCGAACTCGAGACGCGCATTCGCTATGTCCGGGCTGCGCGTGAGCACGGGCACACCGACCGCTGCGAGCGAGACGACCGGACGCTTCATGATGCTGAGCACGAGGTCGAGATCGTGGATCATCAGGTCGAGCACGACGGCGACATCGGTGCCGCGCGGATTGAACGGCGCGAGCCGGTGCGACTCGACGAACAGCGGGTCGTCGAGCCATGGCTCGCATGCGCGCACGGCGCCGTTGAAACGCTCGACGTGGCCGATCTGCACGATCGCGTCAGCGCCGGCAGCGGCGGCGAGGATGCGGTCGGCGGCATCGATCGAAGGCGCGATCGGTTTCTCGATCAGCACGTGTACACCACGTGTGAGCGCCTCGAGCGCCGCGCCCTCGTGTGCCTGCGTCGGCACGGCGATCACGCAGGCATCCACCTGGTCGAGCAGCTCGCTCGCCTTCGCGAACGTGGCGACATCGAGCTGCGCACCGACTTCGGCAAGGCGCCCGGAATTGCTGTCGTGCACACCGACGAGGTTGCTGCCCGGCAGCTCACGCAGGATGCGTGCGTGGTGGTAGCCGAGTGCACCGACGCCGATGACAGCCGTGCGAACCGCGCTCATATCGCGATCCCGCGCTTGCTGCTCTTGATGAACTGCACCAGCTGAATGACTGCGTCGGTCTGCTCGACCTCCTCGCCGATGCGCGCGATCGCCTGCGAGACGTTCAGCGTGGACTGGAACAGCAGCCGGTGTGCGTGCCGGATCGACTGCAGCGTCCCGTTGTCGAAGCCACGCCGACGCAGGCCTACGGTGTTCAGGCCGATGACCTGCATCGGATGGCCGGACGCCTTCACGAATGGTGGCACGTCCTTGCGCACGGCGGAAGCGCCGCCAACCATCGCATGCGCACCAATGCGCGCGAACTGGTGAATCGCGGTCAGCCCGCCGACGATCGCCCAGTCGTGAATCTCGACATGTCCGCCCATCTGCACCGAATTGGCGATGATCACGCGGTTGCCGATGATGCAGTCGTGCGCGACGTGTGCATAGGCCATGATCAGGCAGTCCGAGCCGATCTCGGTGCGACCATGTGCCGACGTCCCGCGATTCAGCGTCACGCACTCGCGGATGGTCGTGCGGTCACCCACGACGACCGGCGCGACCTCGCCCCCGAACTTCAGGTCCTGCGGGTCACCGCCCAGCACGGCACCGGGCGCGACGAAGCATTCGTTGCCGAGGTGAACGTCGCGCTCCAGCACGACGTGCGCGCCGAGCCGTGTGCCATCACCGATCCGGCAGCCCGGACCGACGATGGAATACGCGCCGACTGCGACGGCGTTGCCGATCCGTGCATCCGGATCGATGAGCGCGGTTGGATGAATGGACACGCCGCCTCCTACCGATCGACGATTCGTGCCATCATCTCGGCCTCGCAGGCGAGCTTGCCGTCCACGTAGCCCTCACCACGCATCTTGCACACGTGACGACGCATGGAGAGCACCTCGACCTCGAAGCGGATCTGGTCGCCCGGCGTGATGGGACGACGCCACTTCACGTTATCGAGCGACATGAAGTAGACGATCTTTTCCTCGACGTCCGGAATCGATCCCATCATCAGCAGCCCGCCGACCTGTGCCATGGCCTCGATGATGAGCACACCCGGCATCACTGGATGGCCCGGATAGTGGCCCTGGAAGAACGGCTCGTTGATCGTGACGTTCTTGATGCCGACGATGCGACGCTCGCTCTCGTACTCGATGATGCGGTCCACCAGCAGCATCGGATAGCGATGCGGCAGGTGCTGCATGATGCGGTTGATGTCCACGATGCCCTGCACTGCGGGGCTGCGCCGTACGGATTCCGCGATCGCACGCGCAAGTTCCAGGTTGCCCGCATGGCTGGGCCGGTCCGCAATGACGTGTGCGTGCAGCCTGCCACCCAGCAGCGCGAGGTCGCCGATGATGTCGCCGACCTTGTGGCGCACGAATTCGTCGTTCCACCTGAGCTCACCCTGCTCGAGTCCGTCCTCGTTCAGGATGACTGCGTTCTCGAGCGTTACGCCCTGTGCGAGCCCGCGTGAACGCAGCGCCTCGGCCTCTTTCATGAAGCCGAATGTCCGCGCCGCACTCAGCTCCCGCGTGAAGGCGTCGGGTGTCACGTCCCAGGAGCCGAACTGGCGGCGGATGAGCGGATGATCGAATTCGATGGTGGTCGAGATGCGCAGGTGCTCGGCCGGCAGCGCCGAGTAGCTCGGGCTGCCACGCTCGCCGATCGTGACCGGCGCGTTCAGCCGGATCACATGCGGCGGCACACCCTGCGTGCGGACGCCGGCCTGCTCGAGCGCCTCCAGGAAGGGCTGG
Source organism: uncultured Gemmatimonadaceae bacterium (assembly GCA_964384585.1). GTDB lineage: Bacteria > Gemmatimonadota > Gemmatimonadetes > Longimicrobiales > RSA9 > DASTYK01. The sequence continues at coordinate 6,643 of CAYLME010000053.1, forward strand.
AAGCTGCCGTCCATGATCGGCACCTCGGGGCCATCGATCTCGATGAGCAGGTTGTCGATGCCGAGTGCGCTCACCGCGGCCAGGACGTGCTCGATCGTGTGCAGGCGCACGTCGCCGACCGCCAGCGTGGTACCACGATCTGTCGATGCCACGTTCTCGAGCCGGGCCTGGAGCTCAGGCTTGCCCTCCAGGTCCACTCGCCGGAACCGGACGCCGGCGTTCGCGTCCGCCGGCCGGAACGTCATGCGCGCCGGCCTGCCCGTATGCAGCCCGACGCCTTCGAGTGTGGCTTCTGCGCCGATCGTCTGCTGCTCCGGCGTGCTCATTCGCTCCCCTGTTCCTTCCCCTGTTCCTTCCCGAAGATCGCGCGCTCGAGCGCGCGGATACGATCCATGAGGCGGGGAAGTCTGAAGAGTGCGGCCTGCGCGCGCAACGCCTCGCGGTGCGGGCGCGCGGGGTAGCCGCTGTAGGTTACGCCGCCATCCAGATCGCCGAAGACGCCCGCCTGCGCCGCTACGGTCGCCCGGTCACCGATCGTGAGATGGCCGCCAATGCCCGCCTGCCCCGCGAGCGTCACACCGGCGCCGATGCGCGTGCTGCCGGAAACGCCGACCTGCGCGATGATGATGGAGTGGGGACCCACGCGCACGTTGTGACCGATGTGCACCAGGTTGTCGATCTTCACGTCGTCGCCGACCTCTGTGTCACCGATCGAGCCGCGATCGATGGTGACGTTCGCGCCGATCTCGACGTCCGCACCGATCACGCAGCCGCCGACCTGCGGCACCTTGCGGTGCAGCGTCCCGTCCCAGGTGAAGCCGAAGCCCTCGACGCCGAGCCGTGCACCACTGTGTACGATGGTGCGCGCGCCGATGCGTACGCGCGGATAGAGCGTGACGTGCGGATGCACGACGACATCGTCGGCGAGCGTGCACCCGGCACCGACGTCCGTGTAGGCGCCGATGCGTGCGCGCGCGCCGATCCGCGCGCCCGCGCCCACCTGGACGCATGCACCGATCGACACGTCGTCGCCGATCTCTGCGTCCGGCGCGATCATCGCGGTCGGATGGATGCCCGGCTCGGGCCGCTGCTCGGGATAGAGATGCGGAAGCACCTGCGCCATCGCACGCTGCGCATTCCGGACGAGAATCGCCGGTGCATCCTCGGCGAGGTGGCCGGCCAGGCTCTCCTCGACGAGGATGGCGCCAGCGCGCGTGCCCTCGAGATGCGCAGCGTAGCGCACATTGGAAAGCAGGGACAAATCCGCCGGACCTGCACGATCGAGGGGCGCGACGCCCGTCAATTCCGGGTCGCCGCGCCCCTCGAGTCGGCCGTCCACGAGTGCTGCGATCTCGCTCGCTCTCACGGCTCCTGTCGCTTGCTGTACGTGTTACTGACGCAGTCGCGCCAGCACGCGGTCGGTCATGTCCAGTGTCGTGTCCGCAGAAACGATCGCATCCGTCGCGGCATCGAACAGCATCGCGAAGCCGCCCTCCTGGCGTACGGCGCTGATCGCTTCCTCGATGCGCTGCATGACGGGCGCGAGCAGTTCGTTCTGCTTCTGCGCTGCGTTCTGCTGCACCTGCGCGGCGCGCTGCTGCAGTCCCTGCGCCTGCGTCTGGAACTGCTGCTGGCGCTGCGTGCGCGCCTGCTCGGAGAGGCCTGCCGGCTCCTGGCCGAACTGCTGCTGCAGCATGCGCAGCGAGTCTTCGAGTGCACGCAGCTGCTGGTCGAACGGTGCCAGCTCCGTGCGAATGCGCTGCTGTACCTCCGCGGTTCCCGGTGCCTCCTGCAGCAGTCGCTGCGTGTTGAGGTAACCGATGCGCGTCGGCTGCTGCTGAGCCGAGACCGGGCCAGCCAGCGCGATGAGTGCGAGCGCGGCGAAAACCGCGCCGAGATGCTTCTTCATGGGACTTTCTCTTTCCTCGTGCTCGCGTGAATCAGAAGCCCTGGCCGAACTTGAAGTGCAGCTGCCAGCCGGGATTCGGCTTGTCGAAACCGTATGCGTAATCGAGACCGATGGGACCGAACGGGGTGACCAGCGTAATGCCGAACCCCGCGCCGCGCGCCAGCTTCAGGACGTTGATCTCCCGTGGCTCGAAGAATACACCGCCCGCGTCGTAAAAGGTGCTTACGGAGATATTGTCATTGAGCCGCACCGCGTACTCGGCGCTGAGCCGGAGGAACGCGTTGCCAAGGCGGTCGGCTGTCGCAAAACGCCTGTCATCGCTGTCGATCACGCCGATCGGCGTGACCTCGAGCTCGTCGTAACCGCGCAGGTTCCGGCCGAACTGCACACCACCCATGTAGAACTTCTCGAACGGGAAGCGGCTGACGTCGCCGAAGATGGTGCCCGCCTCGGCGGTCAGACCGAGCGTGAAGCGGATCGGGTTGCTCCCGGGCGTGCCGCCACCGAGCGTGCCCATCGGCACCCAGATCGCGCTCGTGCCGATGTAGCGCTGGAACTCGCCGTCGCCGCCCAGGATTCCGCCGTTCAGCTCCGCGGAAAGGTCGAGTCGCGTGCCGATCGTCGGGAACATCGGGTGGTCGATCGTCGAACGCTGCAGCCCGAGCGTGATGCCGCTCTGGATGCCCGGCGGCTGCGCGAAGATCGATTCGACGTCCTCGTCGTCGAACTGCTCGTAGGACGTCCGCGACAGCGAGTAGCCGACGATCAGGCGGCTGTAGCGTGGATCGGTCGGCAACGGCAGGCCGAAGCGGATCGAGGAGCCCGTGCGGCGGCGCCGCCCGTCCGGCAGGCTGATGAACCGGTCACGCGAGCTGAACACGGACAGCGAACCGCTCACGTTGGACTGCAGCAGCGAGGGGTCCGTGTAGCTGGCTTCGAAGTTGTTCGAGTAGCTGCCGAACTCCCAGCGCAGGTGCCCGCTCTTCGCCCGCCCGAACAGGTTCGGCTGGTCGTAGCCGAGGAAGCCGGCAATGCCCGATGCACCGCCGAGCGCCGTCCCGAAATTGATCGAACCGGTCTGCTTCTCGATGACCTCGAACGTGACATCGACGTCGCCGGTCTCGTCATCGGGCACGATGCGCGGCGTCGGAATCGGCGTCTCGAAGAAGCCGAGCGCGCTGATCCGCCGGTAGCTCTGGATCAGCAGCTCCTCGCTGTACACGTCGCCGGGTACCAGCAGCAGCTGGTTCCGGATCACGTCCTCGTGCGTGTAGGTGTTGCCCGCGATCGCGACGTTGCGGATGTAGGCCGGCTGGAACTCGTTGATCTGCCAGGCCACGCTCACCTGTGCAGGCGTCGTGTCGGTCGCCGCAATCCGCTCGATGACGGGCTCGACCTGCGCGTACAGGTAGCCCGAGTTGTTGTAGAGCTGCTGAACGGCCTGCGTCGCCTCCTGGAATGCGACCAGGTCAAAGACCGAATCGTTCGACGGACCGCCGCCGAGGCCGATCATGCCGAGCAGGCCGCGCGAGCGGCCGGACTCGAAGTAGCGACGCAGATCCTCCGACGCGAAACGACGGTTGCCGCGGACGTCGAACTCTGCGAGCTGGTACTGCGGCCCCTCGTTCACCTCGATGATCAGGCGGCCCTTGCCGGTTTCCGCATCGACGACCAGCGAGTCGTTCTCCACGACGAAGTCGAGGTAGCCGCGCTGACCGTAGAATGCCGGCAGGCTCACGCGCAGGTCCTCGCGCAGCGTCTCCTCGTTCAGCGTGCCCTGGCGGAACCAGAGGAAACCCTCCGGCTTCGTGCCGAGCGCGCCGGTGAGATCGCCATCACTGAACACGGTGTTGCCTTCGAACACGACGTCGGCGATTGCGACGCGTCCGCCCTCGCGCACGTCGAACACCAGGCGTACCTGGTCGGAGCCCTCGACGGCAACCGTGCGGTCTTCGATGCTGCGGAGCTGAATGCCGCGGTCCGCGAGCAGCGAGCGGACCATCGCCCGTGCTGCCGTCACGCGGGCCGGGCTGTATGGCACACCGGAGCGCAGGCCGACGGTGTCACGCACCGTCGATGCATTCACGCTCTCGAGGCCTTCGAAGCTGATCGACGCGACGATCGGGTGCTCGTCGAGCTCGATGCGCATCGTGATCGGCGCAAGCGGGTTCGTCGGGTCGCCGACGAGGAACACCTCCACGTCCGCGAACTGACCGGTCGCCCAGAGCCGGTGCATGCCGCGCTGGATCGAGAGGTAGTCGATCGTGTCGCCGGGCTGCACGCCCATGTCGGCCAGTACCTGGTCCTGCGCGACACGCTCGTTACCGGTGACCTCGATCCTGCTCACCATGACGCGTCCCTGCTGTTCGGCAGGGTCCTGCGCCACGAGCGGACTGAAGGATGGAAGACCCGAAACGAAGAGGGCCGCCGCCAGCGCGGCGGCCCATGCTGGGATATGGACTTTCAATCGATGCACGGACTCGCTCAGGTTTTCGTCGAAAGGACCCGGAATTCGAGCCCGTCGCCCGCTGCGTTCACGTCCACCTCGAGCTCCTCGCCCGAGGGGAAGTCGCCCACCAGGATCTTCTCCGAGAGCGGATCCTCGACATAGCGCTGGATCGCGCGGCGCAGCGGACGCGCACCGAACTTCTCGTCGTAGCCCTTCTCGACCAGGAAGTTCAACGCGTTCTCCGTCAGCGTCATGTGCAGACCCTCCTCCGCCAGTCGGGTGTGCACGTCCTTCAGCAGGATGTGCACGATCTCACCGATCTGCTCCTTCGACAGCGGATGGAAGACGATGATGTCGTCCACGCGGTTCAGGAACTCCGGGTTGAACGCACGCTCGATCTCGTCACGCACCTTGCTGCGCATCGTGTCGTACTGCGCCTCGGCGCTGCCCGTGTGGAAGCCGAGTGCACGCCCACCCTTGGAGATGTCACGCGCGCCCAGGTTGGACGTCATGATCAGCACGGTGTTCTTGAAGTCGATCACCCGGCCGTAGTTGTCCGTCAGCCGGCCCTCGTCGAGGACCTGCAGCAGGATGTTGAACACGTCCGGATGCGCCTTCTCGACCTCGTCGAGCAGCACGACCGAGTACGGGCGGCGTCGCACCGCCTTGGTCAGCGTGCCGCTGTCCTCGTAGCCGACGTATCCAGGCGGAGCGCCGATCAGCCGCGACACGGAGAACTTCTCCATGTACTCGCTCATGTCCACGCGGATGAGTGCGTCGCGGTCGGCGAACAGGAACTCCGCGAGTGCACGCGCGAGCTCTGTCTTACCGACACCCGTCGGGCCGCTGAAGATGAAGCTGCCGATCGGACGATGCGGGTCCTTGAGACCGGCACGACTCCGGCGGATCGCACGGCTGATCGCCTTGATCGCCTCGTCCTGGCCGATCACGCGCTGATGCAGCTCTTCTTCCATGTTGACGAGGCGCTCCGTCTCGGCCTGCTTCAGGCGCGAGACCGGGATGCCCGTCCAGCGGCTCACGATGAAGCCGACGTCCTCCTCGTCGATCGTCGGACGGTGCGTCTTGCGCTCCTGCTCCCACTCGTCCTGCTTGCGACGGATCTCGCTCTGCAGGTCGCGTTCGTCGTCACGCAGCTCCGCGGCCTTCTCGAAGTCCTGGTCGCGAATCGCCTCGTCCTTGCGCTCCGCCAGCTCCTCGAGTCGCGTCTGCAGGTCGGCGACCTCCGGCGGCGGGACCTGCGTCGCCAGGCGCGCACGCGCACCGGCCTCGTCGATCACGTCGATCGCCTTGTCCGGCAGGAAGCGATCGGTGATGTAGCGCTCCGACAGCTTCGCCGCCGAGATCAGCGTTTCGTCCGGGATCACGATCTTGTGGTGATCCTCGTAGTGCTTGCGCACGCCCTTCAGGATCTCGATCGCCTCCTCGATGGACGGCGGATCGATGATGATCGGCTGGAAGCGACGCTCGAGCGCGCCGTCCTTCTCGATGTACTTGCGGTACTCGTTGAGCGTGCTCGCACCGACGCACTGCAGCTCACCGCGCGCGAGTGCCGGCTTGAGCATGTTGGATGCGTCGATCGCACCCTCGGCCGCGCCCGCGCCGACCAGCGTGTGCAGCTCGTCGATGAACAGGATGACGTTCTTGTTCTGGGCGATCTCGTTCATGATCGCCTTGAGCCGCTCCTCGAACTGGCCGCGGTACTTCGTGCCCGCGATCACGGCCGCCATGTCCAGCGCGAGGACGCGGTTGTCCTTCAGGCTGTCGGGGCAGTTGCCGCTCGCGATCAGCTGTGCAAGACCTTCGACGATTGCCGTCTTGCCGACGCCGGGCTCACCGATCAGCACCGGGTTGTTCTTCTTGCGGCGTGACAGCACCTCCATGACGCGCTCGATCTCCTTCGCGCGACCGATCGTCGGGTCCAGCTTGTTCTCGCGCGCCAGCTCCGTCAGGTCGCGGCAGAAATGATCGAGCGCAGGCGTCTTCGACTTCTTCTCGCCCTTCGGCGTGCTCGTGCTCCCGCCGCCCGAGCCACTGCCGCCCGACGGCTGTGACGGGTTCACGTCACTGCCCAGCATCTTCAGCGTCTCGGCACGCGCATCCTCGAGCGATACGCCCAGCGAGTTCAGCACCTGCGCAGCAATCCCCTTCTCCTCGCGCAGCAGACCGAGCAGCAGGTGCTCCGTCCCGACGTAGGAGTGGTTCAGCTCACGGGCTTCCGCCATCGCGTACTCGAGAACCTTCTTCGCACGCGACGTATACGGCAGCTCGCCGAGCGCGATCGTCGCCTTCCCCTTGCGCACCGACTCCTCGATGCGCTCGTGGATCTGCTCCAGATCGACGTTCAGATTCATCAGCACCGCCGCGGCCATCCCCTCGCCCTCACGAATGAGGCCGAGCAGGATGTGTTCGGTGCCCACGTAATCGTGCTGCAGGCGGATGGCCTCCTCGCGCGCCATCGCCAGCACCTTACGAACCCGGTCGGTGAAGTTGTAGTTCATCGTCGCCTCTTCGCCGGAGCATCCTCCGGCTGATTGCTACCGCCGCTTCCCGCCTTCGACGTCACCGCCGGTCGGGGGACCGCCTTCGTCCTCGAGCGCCAGTCTCACGTACGTGGCACGATGCAGGTCCGCCTCCGCTTCCGTCAGCGGATGACCTGCGGCCTGCTCGAGATGCGCGTGCTGCGCGTAAATCATGATCTTGTTGAGCGTGTATACACGGACCCCGTGGAGGAGGTTCATGCTCACGCCCAGCCGCACGCCGCTCAACAGGTTCATCACTTCATCGAAGGAAAGTGAGCGTGCGTAGCGCAACAGGCCATAGGCGCGCCAGATCTTGTCCTCGATGACCGTTGGCGCGTCGCGCAGAAGCACGCTGCGCGCCTTCTCCTCGTATTGTATCACCTGACCGACGACCTTCTGCAAGTGCTCGATCAGGTCCTCTTCGCTCTTGCCCAGTGTGGTCTGATTCGAGATCTGGAAGAAGTTCCCGACCACCTCGGAGCCCTCTCCGTACAGCCCGCGGAACGTCAGGCCCAGCTGGTTGATCCCCTGCAGGACCTTCGTGATCTCCTTCGTCAGGACCAGGCCCGGCAGGTGGACCAGAATCGAGGCGCGCAGCCCCGTTCCCACATTCGTCGGGCAGCTCGTCAGGAACCCGTATTCCTGGTGATACGCGAAGGGCAGTAGCGCACCGAGCTCCTCGTCCAGCGCGTCGAGGCGGTGGTAGGCGCCGACCAGCTGCAGTCCCGAGGCGAGGACCTGGAGTCGCAGATGGTCCTCCTCGTTGACCATCAGGCCGATCGTGTCGTTGCTGCCAAGAAACAGTCCCGCGCCGTGTGCCGGTGTGGCGCCGCTCTCGCCCGCCAGCTCGCGCGAGATCAGGTGCCGCTCGAGCAGCACGCGCCGCGAGAGAGGCGAAAGCGCCGACACGTCCAGTGCGATGCCCCCGCGGAGCGCACTCTTGTCCGTCGCCTGCCGGATCTGCTCGAAGATCTGGCGGCGCTCGGCGTCGCGCAGCTTCGGGCTGAACGGGTGACCCTGCAGGTTGCGCGCGAGGCGGACGCGCGTCGAGAGCACGATGTCGCTGCTCTCGCCGCTCGCCTCGAGCCAGCCGAGACCGAAATCCGACAGGTTCGAAAGGTCGAGCATCAGCCGGCGCGCTCCATGTTGCGGATCTGGTCGCGCAGCTGGGCGGCGCGCTCGAAATCCTCGGCCTGCACGGCGTGGTCCAGCTTGCGGCGCAGCCCGGCCAGGCGCTGCTCCTGCTGCGCATGGGTCGGGTCGGGCGGCAGGTAGACCTTGCCGACGTGCTGCGTGCCGCCGTGCAGCCGGCGCAGCAGCCCGGTCAGGTGCGGCTCGAACGTGACGTAGCACTGCGGGCAGCCCAGGCGGCCGAGCTTCTTGAATTCGTCGAGCTTCATACCACAGAACGCGCAAGGCCCCGCAACCGTGGACTCCCCCCGATTGACCTTCGCGAGAAAGTCGGTCAGGGGCAGCGGTGCATCGTCCTGCGGCGTGTCCAGCCCCTTCTCCGCAGCACACGATTCACACAGATGAAGTGACTTCATCTGGTTGTTCTCGATGTGCGTGAGGTGCAGTACCGCCTCGTTCTGTCCGCACTGTTCGCAGAGCATTGATCCCCTACTGCGCCGCAGCGTTGCTTCTCAGGATACCCTCCTTCAACAGGAGGATCCGGTCGGTCCGTTCGGCCAGCTCGCGGTTGTGGGTCGCAAGCACGAGCGCGACCCCCGTCGTGCGTCGCACCTCGAACAGCAGCGAATGGAGCTGCTCGCTCGTGTGCGTGTCCAGGTTGCCGCTGGGCTCGTCGGCGATCAGGACCGCGGGCCGGTTGGCCAGGGCGCGCGCAACCGCAACGCGCTGCTGTTCGCCGCCGCTCAGCTGCGAGGAGCGGTGCGACGTCCGTTCCGCCAGCCCGACGGCCGTCAGCAACGACTGTGCGCGCTCGGCCGCCTCGCCCTCCGCCGTTCCCGCAATCAGCTGCGGCATCATCACGTTTTCCAGCGCTGTGAATTCGCGCAGCAGGTGGTGGAACTGGAAGACGAACCCGATCGACCGGTTGCGCACGACGGCGAGCTCCTGGTCCGAGAGTTCCCCGACCGCCCGTCCCGCGACGAGGACCGTGCCGGCAGAAGGCCGGTCCAGGCAGCCGAGCAGGTGCAGCAGCGTCGATTTCCCCGCCCCCGAGGCGCCGATGATCGCGACCGCCTCACCAGCCGAGACCTCGATGTCTACCCCATGGAGAATGACGAGTTCGCTGCCGTCCTCCTCCGTGTAACGCCTTACGAGACCGCGACCTGCGAGGACGACCGGTGCGTCGCTGCGCACGCTCTCCTCAATCATGGCGGATCGCTTCCACCGGCTGCAGCCGCGAAGCGGTGCGCGCCGGATAGATCGTCGCGATCAGGGCGACCGCGATGCTCGCGACCAGGATCATGATGACGTCGAGCGGCTCGAGCGCGACGGGCAGGCGATCGATGAAATAGACGTCACCCGGGATCTCGATGAACTGGTAGCGGTCGAGCAGCCAGACCAGGAGGTAGCCGCCGATCGTGCCGATCACCGTGCCCACCAGCCCGATCGCCAGGCCCTGCAGCAGGAAGATCCGCAGGACCGCGCCGTCGGTCAGACCCATCGACTTCAGGATACCGATCTCGCGCGTCTTGTCCGTAACGACCATGATGAGCGTGCTCACGATGTTGAACGCCGCGACCACGACGATCAGGAACAGGATGACCGCCATCGCGAGCTTCTCCAGCTTGAGCGCGGAGAAGAGCGCCGAATTCAGCGTCATCCAGTTGTCGGTGTAGTACGGAAAGCCGAGCTCGGTGAAGAGTGTGCCCGCGACCGCCTCGGCCTGCCACGGATCCGTGATGTTGACCGCGATTCCGGAGACCGTCGAGGAATCGAAGTCGAGCAGCTCCTGTACGGGCGCCATCTCGGCGTACATGAAGTTCAGGTCGTACTCGTACATTCCGGTCTGGAAGACACCCGTGACCTCGAAGTTCGCCAGCTCGGGCATCAGTTCGCCGAGCGGTCCCGTCTTGATGTTCTCGAAGGAGCCGACGGTCACGGTATCGCCCGGTAGCACACCCAGCCGCTGCGCCAGCCGGCTGCCGACGAGCATCCCCGGGTAGCCGCTCTGCGTGGGACCGAGCGCGTAGGTGCCGTCGCGGAGCCCCCGCTCGATATCGGTGAGTGGTACGGGTGCGACGCCGGGCTGGATGCCGTAGAGCGAACCGGGCGTTGCCGTCTGGCCCAGCACGCCGACCTGCGCCAGCACGAACGGCTCCGCACTCACCACGCCCGGCGTCGCCTGCACCTCCTGCAGCACCTTCTGCCAGCCGCTCAGGCGAAAGCCCTGCCCCTGCTCGAACACGTAGACGTGCGGGTTGCTGCCGAGGATCTTCTCCTGCAGGTCCTGCTGCAGCCCCGTCATCACGGCGATCACGCAGATGAGCGCCATGACGCCGAGCGCCACACCACCCACGGCGATCAGTGTGATGAGGGAAACGAACCGGCCCTTGCGACGACTGGCCAGGTAGCGCCTGGCGATATACCACTCGAGGTTGCGCACGTCTGCTATTCCGGCCGCATCGTCGGGAACAGGATCACGTCACGGATCGAGGACTGATCCGTGAGCAGCATCGTCAGCCGATCGATGCCGATGCCGACGCCGCCGGTCGGCGGCATGCCGTACTCGAGTGCGCGCAGGTAGTCCTCGTCGAGCTGCTGCGCTTCCTCGTCGCCGCGCTCACGCAGCGCGACCTGCGCCTCGAAGCGCTCGCGCTGGTCGAACGGGTCGTTCAATTCACTGAACGCATTCGCGATCTCGCGACCCGCGATCATCAGCTCGAAACGCTCGACGAGTTGCGGATCACCGCGCTTGGGCTTTGCGAGCGGTGACAGCTCCCGCGGGTAGTCCGTGATGAACACGGGGTCGTGCAGGTGCTCCTCGACGAGCGCACCGAACAGCTCGTCGAGCAGCTTGCCGCGACCCATCGTGTGCACGTCCTCGACGCCGAGTGAACGCGCCTTCGCTGCCAGTTCCTCATCGGACATCGACACCGCATCGACGCCGCCATGCACGCGCAGCGCCTCGAGAAACGGCAGCCGCTCATAGGGCGGTGTGAAGTCGATGCTTCGACCCTGGAACGTGAGCGTGCGCTCGCCGGGATGCAGTGCGTCCACCACGCTCACCAGCATCTGCTCGACCAGGTCCATGATGTCGCCGTAGTCGGCGAACGCCTGGTAGAGCTCGAGCATCGTGAACTCCGGATTGTGCGTCCGGTCGATGCCTTCGTTGCGGAAGTCCTTGCCGATCTCGTACACGCGCTCCAGGCCGCCCACGATCAGGCGCTTCAGGTAGAGCTCGTCCGCGATGCGCAGGTAGAGCCGCATGTCGAGCGCGTTGTGATGCGTCGTGAACGGCCGCGCCGACGCACCGCCATAGAGCGGCTGCAGGATCGGCGTCTCCACCTCCAGGAAACCGCGCTCGTCGAGAAAGCGCCGGATGGCCGAGACGATGCGCGTGCGTGCGATGAACACGCGCCGCACGTCGGGGTGCACGGCGAGGTCCGCGTAGCGCTGGCGGTAGCGCTGTTCGATGTCGGCAAACCCGTGGTGCACGATCCGCTCGCCCGTCGCCGCATCGACTTCTTCCTTGCCGAACGGCAGCGGACGCACCGACTTCGCGAGCAGCTCGAAGTCGCTCACCTTGACGGTGACTTCACCCATGCGCGTGCGGAACACACGCCCTTCGATGCCCAGCCAGTCGCCGATGTCGAGATCTTCGAGGATTGTGAAGCGCTCGCCCAGGTCCCTGCTGCGGAAGTAGAGCTGGATGCGGCCCTCGCGGTCGGCAAGATCGGCGAACAGCGTCCTGCCGTGCGAGCGCAGCGAGACGAGCCGGCCGCCGAGCCGGACGGGTCCCGCTTCGCCCGCGTCGTCCAGTTTCGCTGCTGTTTCAGCCGTCTCGAACAGCGTGCGTGTTGCCGCCGTGCTGTGCGTGACGTCGTAGCGGTAGGCCCACGGCTCGATACCCCGGGAACGCAGGGCCGCGAGCTTCTGTACCCGGTCAGCGACGCGCCCTGCCTCCTCCACGATCGACTCCTCTCCCTACGCCGCGCCTGCGCCGTACTGCTTGAGATACGCCGTGATGAACGGCTCCAGGTCCCCGTTCATGACCTTCTGCACGTCACCAACCTTCAGCTCCGTGCGATGATCCGTGACCTGCGTGTACGGCTGGAAGACGTACGAGCGGATCTGGTTACCCCAGCCGATGTCCGTCTTCGTGTCCTCGATCCTGCGCCGCTCCTCCTCGCGCCGGTCCAGCTCCCGCTGGTACAGCGCGGCGCGCAGCATCTTCATTGCCGTCGCCTTGTTCTGGAACTGGCTGCGCTCGTTCTGACATGCGACCACGATGCCCGTCGGCTCGTGCGTGATGCGCACGGCCGAGCTCGTCTTGTTGACGTGCTGGCCGCCCGCACCGGAGGCACGGTATACGTCGATGCGCAGATCACCTTCGTCGATGTCGATCTCGATCTGGTCGTCCACGACGGGATACACGAAGACGCTCGCGAATGACGTGTGACGCCTGCTCTGCGCGTCGAACGGCGAGATGCGCACCAGTCTGTGCACGCCCTTCTCCGCCTTGAGATAGCCGTACGCGTATTCGCCGGTGATCTCGAGCGTGGCGCTCTTGATGCCCGCTTCTTCACCGGGCTGCAGATCGAGCACCGCGACCTTGAAGTCGTTCTGCTCCGCCCAGCGCGCGTACATGCGCATGAGCATCTCCGCCCAGTCCTGTGACTCCGTACCGCCCGCACCGGGGTGGATCGTCACCAGCGCGTCGCGCGCGTCGTCGGGGCCACGCAGCATCGCGCGCAGTTCCAGCCTGTCGATGTCTTCCTCGAGGCGCGCGACCTCGCGTTCCATCTCGACTGCGAGGTCGGCATCCGGTTCCATCTCGAGCAGCTCACCCAGCTCGGTCAACTCGGCGACCTTTGCGATCAGGGCGTCGTACGGCTCCACCCACGCCTTCAGCTCGTTCGCCTCGGCGATCACCTCGCGCGCACCGTTCTGGTCATCCCAGAAACCGGGCTGCGCCATGCGGGCATCGAGCTCGGCTATCCGTTCACGTCGTGGATCGACGTCAAAGATAGCCTCCGAGCGCCGTGACGCGCTCTCGTGCCGCCTCGACCTGCTCCATCGTGGCTGTGGCCATGACACGCTCTCCAGGTAACAAACCGGGGCCGCCCAACCGAGTGGACGGCCCCGCGGAATCATTGAAAATAACGGGTTTCTGCAGGCGCTGCAACCGCGCTACGTCTCAGAAAACCGCCTCCCCGCGCGCCAGGATGTCGTTCAGCGCCTGGCGGAAGAACGGCGTCGATTTCGCCGTCTCGGGCCCGACCTGCGCGACGTACTCGTCCCAGCTCTTCATGATCTCGTCGCGGAACTCGCTGCGCAGTGTCCCGGCCTCGATCGCCTGGTCGCGTCGCTCGGGATGATATGCGACGATGTCGCTCACGAGAGCGCGTGCGATGCGCTGCGCACGTGTGTTGGGATCACGCGAGCCGAAGACCGGTGCTCCGCGCTGGGCCTGCGTACCGCCGGCCTGTGTGCCGCCCGTTGGGCGGGCCTCGCCGCCGCGGGCCGCCGCGGCCGGCGCTGGCAGGCCGTGACCACCGATGCCCGCGGCGTGTCCGGCTGGC
>CAYLME010000054.1:0-19846 GCA_964384585.1 uncultured Gemmatimonadaceae bacterium
ATCTCGGAGATGGCCGGATACGCGTCGTGCGGGTAGCCGCCGTCGCGCCATTCCGCCACCCGGGCGGCGATGAGTTCGTGGAGGTGGTTCACAACACCTGGATCGAGGGTGATCTACGGGGTGGAAGAGTATGCCGGAACGGCAGTTGGGACAAGAACTCGGCTCCCGATTCCCAGGGCTTCCCCCGCGTGTCCCCTAGAGCGAAGCCCAGCGGGCCGAGATCTCCTCGCACGCCGCGTCCACGTCCTTGCGACGACGCACGAAGGAGCGGGGTGCCCGGAGAACTCGTCTGGCGAACACATCCAGCACCAGCGTGTCACGTGGATTCGGCTGTCTGCTTCCCATGACCTCTTCGACGTACCGATGAACCGTGCAGGCCACGTATTCCGCCGCCTCGCGCACCATGGTCCCTTTGCTGAACGCAAACTTCACTGCGCCGGCCGGCTGGCCATCGCGGGTGAGCACCAGGTCGGGGCGAACGCTGATCGCTACCCCGCGAAGCACGAGCTTCGGCGGGTCGACAGCGCCCGGCCTGACCTCGAACCCGTCGAGGTCCAGTTCGTCGAGGCTATCCAGGAAGGAGGAGAGCGCCTCGACCGACCCCTGCGTCCGCTGTTCCTCGAAGTCGGACTCGGGCATGCGGGCCTCGAGCCGCTCGATACCGCGCGTGATGATGCGATCGTCGGCGCCCCCGTGCTCATAGAACTCGCGGATCACCTGATGGGCGTCGTCGTAGTACGTGACCATGAAGGTCGGCGGGGTCTTCTGCTGCGCGAGAATGGACTTGCGTCTCGCAGGCGTGGCAACCAGGTAGTCGCCCAGCTTGTTGACGGAGATGCGAGGCTCTGCGCGTACCCGCTGCCGGTTCATTGTGCCTCCTGTGATTGTCCGGCCAGGGAACGTAACACGACCCTGTGACAGCGTGGACGGCCCGGGCCACAACGCAGCATTTGGCCGCGGCCCCCACACCCGGACACTATGACGAGGCGCCACGTTCGATACGCCTTATGATCGCGGCCGACCAGAACCGATGTTCCACCCCGCTTCACCCCCTCTCCGCTAACTCCTTCTGCCATACCTGCCTGGACCAGCCCGAACCGTTCCGAACCGATCGTGCACCTTCCTTACACCAGTCCGAAGGTCGGCAATCTGTTCGGTAACCTCCAGACGACACCGCCATAAACGAGCTCTTCACGAGTTTCTGAACCGGCCCGAACCGGCTGGAACAGGGTGCGGTTCATAAGGAAGCGAGCGGTGAGGGGGCGGCGAGCGGCCCGGATCATAGGCCTCGACGTGCGCCAGCCAACCACCTTCACCACCACAACCCAGAGGACCCATGAAGTTCAAGGAAGCCGTATCCGTTTTCGACGGCCGGATCAGGGATGGCCAGGTGCCGGATCGCAGGCGACCCGGCCGGATGCACCGCATCTCCAGGGAGCGACGCGACGTCATCATCAGCCACGTGCGCAACGCAGTCGCACGGGCGGCGGACGTGGATCGGGATGATCTCCGGGCCATAGATGAGGTCGAGCTGGACCCGATCATGGCGACGCTGCCGTCAAAGGCGTATCAGGACGCGCGTACGAACGGCCGGTCGTCCCCGCGGAATGAGCGAACGAATGTCGCGCTGTTCGGTGCCACGGTGGAAGGCCGCGAGTACGACACGAGCACGCGACACGGATACGCCAATCGGAGACCCGTCACGCGTTCAGCGTTCCTTCCGGCCTGGCAGCCGCTGTACGACGTGCTGCTCGCAGACACGCTGAATCTCGACGGGACGCCGAATCAGCGGAGAAGTTATCCGGCGCAGCTGCTGGCCATGCAGAACCTGCTGCTGGATCAGCTCGGCGTGCACTCACCCTACGACATCGCGGACGACTACCGCGCCTTCGTGATGACCGCGGAAGCGGCGGGCGTCGCATACAAGAAGCGGCACGCCATGCTCGCAGCGCTGCGCCGCGCACGGGACCTGCTGAACGACGAGACCATTCCCCCGCTTTACATGGGTGCTCACGCCACGCAGCGTGGCCTCGGAAGCCTTCCGGATCTGGCGAAGCGGCTCGCCGCCCACGGCTGCGATCGTGACCCTCGCCGAATGCGGCAGGAGGAACTCGTCGAAGTTCTCGTACCGACGATGCACGCCGCACTCGAGCGCCGCCTCGCTGAAGGTAAGCGACGCAACAGGCGGCCCGGCTGGTTCGACGACCAGATAGGCATGACAAGCCGTATCGCTGCGTCGCTCCTCCGGCTCGGATACGATGTGCGACGGCTGACCTACGTCGATCTGTGGACGACACTCGTGCAGGTGGAGGCCACCGGCACGAACGGTGTCGATCCGGTCCTCGCAGCCGTAATGGGAGACGACTACGTCCACGTCGAGGAGCGCTCCCTCATGCGCGCGCTCGCCGACGAGATGACGCTCCGCTCGTACGTCAATTCACCGCTCGAAGTCGTTTCTGCCGGCAGCACGATCTCGGATGGCCATGTTCCCCTCTATACACAGCGGGTCATCCAGGATGTGAAGAACTGCTTCACGCTCGTCAACGACGTCTTCGGACCCGCCCTCCGGAAGCACAAGCGCGAAACCTGGGTGGCGATACAGTCCGAGTACAAGTCGCTCATCGAACACATGGATTCGTTCAACGAGGACGTGCACACCATCAACCACAAGCGGAAGTCGGACGTGTCGATCCTCTGGCCGCAGGCGGTGTGCCTGTTTCTTCCGTGGCTCATGACGCGCGTCGAAGAGGGACGCCGACGCCTCGCAGAGTTCGCGGGCCGCGGTGGCAAGGAGGGCTCACGCACTCACAGGAAGCACCTGCTCGCCTTCGACGAAGCGCTCAGGGAATACGTGCTCGCCGCACTGATGCTCGATGACGGCCTCCGCATCAAGAACTACGCTGGTGCGGTCGCCAGCAGGCACCTGATCGCCACCCCCGAAAGAGACTCGGACAAGCGGTGGGTGCGCCTGGCCGCCGTGGAGACGCGCTTCTGCGGCATCAACGATCATCCGAGTGTGACCCTCAAGGTGGCCAAGGATGAGCTCGGCGCCGAACGGGTTCGGCGTCGGCGCGTCACGCCGGGCATCGTCCGACACGACTATCTCTTCGAGTACTGGACCGGTACGCGGGCCCGGGACCTGGTGCGGCGCGGTTATCTGAAGAGCGTCGAGGCCTTCGATCCGGATGCCGATGACTTCGCGTTCTTCGTCTCTCCGCGTCGCGGCGGACGCAAGTCGGTGAAGAAGCCGCGCGAGGCGTATGCGGCGATGCACGGCTGCTTCACTGAGGACTATCTCAGCAATGTCTTCGGCCGGCGTTTCCACTACTTCATCCGCGAGGTGCTCGGCCAGCCTGTCCCGGCGTGGGATGACCCGGAACGCACAACGAAGTGGCGCGGCATGTTCACCGCACACGTCATCCGGCTGCTGCTCGGCACGTACTTCGGTGGGATCCTCGGTGACTGGGCTACGGCCTGCTACATCACCGATGATACCGAACGCACGCTGCGCAGGAACTACAACCGCGTCGGTGATCGTATCAACGCGCTCCGGCACGTTGTCGGAGTCCAGAACCCGAACCACTTCGATGACGTCATTCGTCGCGCATTGACCATGCAGCCGCATGATGACTGGTCACGCTTCTGGTCGGGCTTCAATCCGCAGGATCCTGCGGGGTCACTGGAGCTGCTGACGGCGCCCGTTGTACCGGAGCCTGCACGTCGGCGCCGCTCGGCGAAAGCGAACAGCCTGCCCGCGGCTGCGTAGCTTCCCTTCCCGCTGCGAGGGGCCGGTCGCACTGCGGCCGGCCTTCTTGCTGCTTTCACCCTTGTCGCCGGTGCAGTTGGTGATTCACTCTGTGTCAGAACCTGCCAGTACCCCACGAAACCTCTACTTCCTCCCGCCATGTTTCCCGAAGGTCGTATCGGCACCAGACGCTTCCTCGCGATCACCGGACTCTCGAAGACGCGCTTCTTCACGAAGTATCGGCATGTGCCGCGCTGGATAAAAGCGTTCGACATTCGCGTCGACCGCAGCGGCCGGCTCAGTTTCGACGAGCATGCCGCACGCACATTCGCAGCCGAGAACCTTGGCAAGCCCGCCCGCGGCAGAACGAGTCGCGGCGACCGCCTCAAACGCGCCTGCGCGTGCGGTGAACGTGTCGCCGTCCGCGCGCGCTTCTGTCCGTCCTGTGGGGAGGAGCTTCAACGGCAGTCGAACGACTGACGTGGACCGGCTGCATTGAGCCAGGGAAGCTACCGCAGAGGCTGCCGCCGGCTCGAGGCGCGTTCCTGACCAACCTCCTGGCGCAGCCGGTGCAGGGCGCGCTGCGCGCCGCTTGACGCGTGCAGAGCACGTCGAAGCCGGCGCTCCAGGTCGTCAATCTGTTCCTCTCGGCGTTCGACCGCTTCACGGGCGCGGTCCAGTGAAGCCTCGAGCTCGATGCGATTCAGCCTCAGCAGCGTGATGGTCAGCTTGTCCTGACGGCGCTCGATTGCGAGATCCGCAAGCGCCTGCTCCTGTTCGCGGACGCGGTCGCGAAGTTGCTCGATGTCGTGGTGGGCGTTGTTCATTGGAAGGGGGGGCTTGAGGGGTGGGAGTGTCTTCAGACGAAGCGACTCCCACCATGCCGGCCGCAAGTACCCAATCACCTCATGGAGTCACGCGGCCCGGCGACACTGCGGCCGGTATGCCATACGCCGAACCCGCTGGACCATGCTGGAGACGAACGCGTACGCCATGCCGTCGCTGCCGGCCATAGCAATCGCGTCCCTGATGCTCTGGCGTTCGACGGTCCCGTCCTCATACACGATGTCGATGCAGCCCCGGTGCTCCACGTAATCGCAGAGCCCCTGGAGAGCCGCCTCACGTTCGTTGATGGTGACTCCGGAAGCCATGATTTCGCTCGCGTAGAAACGCACCCGCTCCCACACAGCCTCGGAAGGGAACGGCTCCCGCGGTCCGATGATGACGGGGCTATGGTGGAAGCTGGCGTCGAGTTCGCGGCGGACCTGTTCCGCGAGCTTCGGCCAGCGGAACCGACGCCCGCCCCTCGCACCTGCACTGCCCGCCTTCTCGAGAAGCGCCTTGAACTCAGCAGTGCTCAACGCCTTGGCAGTGCCCCGGCGCGCTACGGCAATGAGGAAGTTGACTGCCCAGCTGCGGTCCGCTTCGTCCTTCTCCGTGACGACATTCCGGTTGTCAGCAGCAAGTTTCGCCGCCTTCGCCAGGGCCGCGCGAACTGCGAGTTCCAAGGCCTCCCGTTCAGCGTTCGCGCGGGCGGCCCGTACGGCCGCAGTCCGCAATCCGCGCCGTAGGTGCTCGAGGACCAGGTCGCTGAGACCGCTGCAGGCCTCGGCCGCCCGGAACAGGCAGTCCTCGTACTGTTCCTCGGAAACCAGCGACGCGTGCGCACCACCGTGCTGCATGCGGAGAATGGCTGGCACCGTCTCGTGTGACTGAGTCCAGAGCGTCCTCGTAAAGAGGTACCCCAAGGCCGGCTCGAAGCGTCCGCGGAAGCGGCGCCACAGGTCCAGTTCCTCGTCGACCCAGTAGCCATAGCCTTCCTCAGGAACCGGATAGCGGGCCTTGAGCTCGCGCGCGTCCACGCCCTGGAGCCGTACCCCACTCGACAGCGGGAAGCGTCTGCGGAGAATGTACGACTCGAGTCGCGTGCGCCAGGCGTCCCACAGCTCCTGCCCACGCAGGCCTCGGGCGACGTGTGCCTGAAGAATCCGCCACCAGTGGTCGAGGGCCGATTCGCCATAAGGAACCAGCGCGTTGTACAGCCGCGAGAGCCGCTCCTCATTTTCCGGCATAAGCCGCTGGGACCGCGCCAGCAGGCCCGCTGGAGCGCGGGGGGGACGCGGCCCCTCCGGCGTCAGGCGCGAGTGCTCACGCGGCACGCGACGCGAGACGAACTGGAGCAGCGGCGCGCGCGCGCGTTTCCGGAAGGACCTGTCCGCCGCAACCCTTACCTCGGCGTCCTGGAGTGCGGCGAGCAGAGCACCGCGCTCCTCCGGCTCGAGTTCCGCACCCACCTTGCCGAGCCCACGTGCGCGCAGGCGCGTCAATGGCTCCTCGAGCATATCCAGCGTGCGGCGGAGCTTCGAATGTCGCTTCAGCAGGTCCAGAACCTCGGTTTTGTGCAGCGGCGACGCCGGGACGCACAGGTAGCCGGCGTCTGTCCGTACGATGCGGCCCTTGTTCTCGAGCTCGCTCAATGTCACCCGGAGGCGCTTTGCCTGCTTCAGGCCAGGCAGCACGGACAGCTCCCGCGGGTGGAAGCCGGCGGCGAGGCCCAGCAGCGCCACACGCATGGCGGAGGAGAGCTCAACCGCGAAATAGGGCAGGAGCGACAGCAGCACGGGGTTCTGAAGGTAGTCCATGTTTCGTTGCTTCCGTTCGGTTCATTGTGGTTCTGAACCGCACGGTGGCAGTGCCCGGCGTCGCACGGGTAGCCCCCGACACCCGCTTGCACACGGACTGCCTCCACGCCCAACGTGCGCAGTTCGCCGCACCTGAATGGCCCATTGGGCCACGCGCCCGGAAGCTGGCTGGTGCAGCCGCGCTCCGGCGCCCGGCGAGATGCCGGCTCTTTGCTCTTGCAGGTGGGTGGGTGCCCTCGATGTCACGGCTATTCAGCACCGTTCCGGGCGCCGCCGGATTTCGTACCCTGACGGGTCTCCTACTCCCTACCTCCTATCACTCCTCCAGATAACAAAAGAACGGACAAAGCAAACGGGCTACAGAATCCGGTTCGCAGTGTCCGTGAGCGAATTCCTCGCCGGGAATCGCGCCGGGTAGTGTCGGCGCAGACTTCAACCGGGAGGACCTGTGGGCGGACGCAATCATGGCTGCGAGGACCTGGCTGCCGTTCACGCGGGCATGTCGTCGGCGTTGCACGACGAGCTGCGCGAGCTCGAGCGTCGCGGCATACGTGACACCGTGGAGGTGCATGGTGGCGTCCTGATCGAAGAGCGTCCGCAGGAGTGGCGCTACAGGTTCGAGCTGCAGCAGCGTACCGGCGCCCTCCGGCCCGGCCGCGACGTGGGGTTCGAGTCGGATGACGGCCTCTTCAGCGGCACCGTTGTCGGACGCAAGGGCGCACACGTCGTCGTGGCCTTCGGTGAAACCCTCGGCCCGCAGGCCCAGGCTGGACGCCTCGTAACGGACAGTCGCTGGCTGCTCATCGCACTCCGGCGCCGCCTGCGGGATGTCGAAAGCATTGCAGCAAGGGATCCGGCCTTCCATTCGGCCGCTGCACTTCGCGTCATTGGCGAACACGTACCTGCGATCGGTTCGGCCAGGATCACCTGCACATTTCCCGCCCTCAACGACGAGCAGCGGCGCCTCGTCGAGCTCGGGCATGGTGCCGAACTTCTCGCACTCTGGGGCCCGGCGGGTACGGGGAAGACGCTCGCCCTGATCTACCTCATCGCATCGCTGATGGACGACGGCCAGCGCGTGTTGTACCTCGCGCCGACGAACCTTGCCGTAGACGGTCTGCTCGAACGTGGCAGTGCTCTATTTCGCCAGCGGTCCTGGTGGCGCGACGGCGCGGTACTCCGCGTCGGACCGCTCGATGGCGTGTCGCTCACGTCCGAAGAGCGCGACCGCTACTGCCTCGACGCCGTTCTGCTGCGGCAGGCGAACATCGATCGCCTGAGCCCTGCACAGTACCGTCGCCTCGCAGAGAGCATGGTGCGCTCCGCATCCCTTACCGCGGCCACAACACACCAGAGTTTCCTGTCGCCTCTGCTGACCCTCGGGGGCTGGGATGTCCTCGTGGTCGATGAGGCGAGCATGGTCGCACCGGCCATCCTCTACGCAGCCTCAGGCCTCGCGCGGCGCACGATCCTCGCCGGTGACTTCCGGCAGCTGGGTCCGATAGCACATGCACGTACGAACGTCGCACGCCGCTGGCTCCGTACCGACCCCTTTCACATGCTCGGCATTCCACAGGAGATCGCACGCGGTGGCGACCCGCCCAACCTTGTGATGCTGCGCGAACAGTACCGCATGGCCGAGGACATCGCGTCAGTGGTTCAGCCGGCCTACTTCCATCAGCTCGCTACTCACGAGTCCGTTCGACAGCGTCCACATGGACCGCTCGGCCCGGACGGTGTGTTCGTGCTCGACTCGAGTTCGATGAGCGTGCGCGTTGGCGTCGCGACGAACGGCTCCCGCTTCAACGAAGGACACGCGCGGATCGCCGGCGATGTTTTCGCGCGCGCTCTGGCTCGTGGTCGTCTGAACGACAGCACTTTGCGCGATGTTCTGGTGATCGCACCGTTCGTCGCACAGACACAGTTGCTGGCGGAGTCACTCCGTGCGCGCTTCGGCCGAGTCGCTCCGCGCATCCGCACGATCCACCGGGCGCAGGGCTGCGAGGCTGACATCGTTCTGCTCGACCTGACAGAAGCATCGAATGCGCCCGTGAGTCGCTTCTTCAGCGGCCGCGATTTCACCTGCGAGAGTGCGCGGCTGCTGACTGTGGCCGTAACGCGTGCACGTCGGCACCTCATCGTCATCGGTGACATGCCCCACATGCTCCGCTCGAGGAGTGTAGGGATCGTCGTACGAAGGATGGTAGAGGCGATTTCGGCAGGTCGGAACATCGACGTCGAACGCATACGGCGCAGCATCGCGGCATGAGTGGTCGGGTTTCCGTGCGGCCGTTCCGACCCGGTACGCTGGACTACGCTGGTTCAGTTCCCCTCAATGGAGAGTGCACGATGCATGACAACGCCTGGGACGCGGAGATGAACCATCTCGTCGACGAGATGGAGCGCATGGACGACGATCTCGCACGGCATCTAACCACCGCGTTCGCGACGCGGGCGCGCACCGGCGCGAAGCAGACCCCGCTCGATTTCGCGCGGCTCCAGATCCAGGCCTGGTGCGCACGCGCCGCTCGTCAGCGCGCCTATGACGACGAAGTTCTCGGATCGACGCTGCTGGCCGTGGAGAAGATGGATCGTGAGGACCTCATGGCCATGATCCGCGCCCTCGTGCAGCGTGCGCAGGACACGAGTCGTCGGCCGGCGGCGTGAGCATCAAGAGGGGGCGCTTCCGGAGTTCCGGAAGCGCCCTGCAGCACATCCGGCGGCGTCGCACCGCCTCACAGCGTACGCCGTCGCGGCGGGTTCTCAGCTGTCCGGCGGCACGGACAGCGTAGTCAAACGCGCTTCGCGTCTCGTGCGTATCCGAATGGCTCTTGCGATGACTCCAACGATGGCACTGGCATGACAGACCAGTACGTAACGCTCTCGAGGCTCAGGCTTGACCCCGCGCTCCCGCCGCGCATCGCCGACCCCGGCGAGCTGGAGCGGCTGAAGGAGTCAATGCAGCAGTTCGGACTCGTTCAGGCACTCGTCGTGAGGCCGCTGCGACAGGAGCATAGCGACGAGGCGGACCTCGGGATCGTGGTAGGCAGCCGACGTCTTCTCGCGGCGCAGGCGCTGGGCTGGACGAAGATTCGTGTGACCGTCCGGGACATGGACGACGCAGAGGCGCTGGCCATCGCGATAGAATCCGACGACCAGTCCCAGCCGAGAACACAGCTCGAGCATGCGTGGTTCTTTGCGCAACTCGCGAGCTGCGGCGTGGAGCAGAAGGACATCGCACGACGAATGGGCTGTAGCGTCGGCAAGGCCAACATGTACGTCCGCGTTGGCTCCACCTTCTCCCCCGGTCGGATAGCCGCGGCTGCGGTACCTCTGGAGAAGGTCGCAGCGCTCCCCGTGACATGCCTAAGCGAGATAGCTCGGCGACCCTCGGAGGAACTCGGCACGGCCCTCACGGAGGCGGTCGCCTCCGCCTCAGCCGCCACGCCGCAGCCGCGCAGCGACTTCCAGGTGAAGACCACGGGCAAAACCGGCCGCTGGTCCGCACAGGGTGACCTGCGACACGTCCGTGAGTGGTCGGAGCAGGCACGCCAGCAGCTGGTGGAGTTCTTCGGACCGCTCGTGGACGCAGCCAGAGAGGCTGAGGGTGTACTGTCGCCGGCCGAAACGGCTGCGCGCGCAGAGCTTCTGGAGCGCCACCATTTGGAGCTTCTCGGACTGCGGGAACAGCACGCGGGTGAGCTGGCCAGGCAAGCTGCCCATCTGGCCGAGCTCGCCGTTATGGTCGGGTCGAGCCGCAGGGTTCTCAGCTGTCAGCCGTTACTTGCTCGTTTCGTGTCCGCAGTAGCCAGGCACCTGGGCCGGATCCGCGCGTTTCTGCGGCTGCTGCCACATCTCTACCGCCGGGCATTCAAGGTTTGAATCGACGCCTTGGGGAATTGAATTGAACCGGGGATCGCAGCGGCGCCGGAGGGAACCGCGTGCGCTATCCGGTGAGCGTCAGCGCAGCTTCAACTCCAACGGAAAGACCAGGGGCGTCCGGTGATGGGTCATCGTGGCCGACGGGACAGGGATTGTTACAGAGTCGTATGACTTCCACGCCCTTGGCAGGTCGACCCGCAGGGTCATCTCGGGCAGCCATTCGAATCGAACCTTCGAGACGCCGACCAGCCGCGTACGCGTGCACACGCGCGCCGTCGCCCATGCGTCCCACTGTGTATGGTCAAAGGTCAGCCAGTACGTGTACTTGCGGGCGCGTGTTCGACGTTCCAGGAGCCCTCCCTCGCGAAGCGCGTCGAGGGAATCCACCGTCACATCTGACACGCGAGACGCGAATCCAAGAGGCCCTCCCTCCCCCGCCACGACGCAGGCGACCGCAGCTGCCTCGAGGAACACTCGCCACAATGCCTCGCCCTCGCGTCGGATAACTCTGCTGTCGCTCGGTTCACCGAAGTTGCCCTCGGAGAACTGCGGGTACTTCCATCCGCGAATCAGTCGCCAATCGTCGATGCCGGCCGCATCCGGGAGCCCACGAGGCGCGCGCAGTGCCTCGAGTGCGCCGGACAACAGTTTCCCTTCGACACCCGTGACCGAATCGAATCGGTCGCGGGCCTTCAGCCAACGGTGCGCCGTCGCCGGGTGAACCCCCACCTTGCCGGCTGCCACTCGTACGGCTTCGTGCAGACCTACTCGCACGACGTTCGCAGCAACCGCCTCCCAGAACGCGTCGAGCCCCCCCGCGCTCTCAATGGTGTGGCCTGGCTGCCGTCCAGGTTTACGGCGCAGCGGCATCGGGCGGCCGCGCCGGCGGGTGGTCGTCTTGCCGCACGCTCCGCACTGCCACCGCTGCACCGGCTCGTTCTCGTCCCTGCGCGTGTACGTGCCCTGCTTGCGCCATACATGCCCGGTCGCGCCGAGAACGCTGCACTCATCCACCAAAGTATGTCCTCCAAACTGTACAACATGATTCTGCTAATATAGTGGGATGCCAGAAATGCGCCGGGTAGGGTGGCCTCAGGAAGCTCAGGGACGGCCCCTGTCGCGAACCGGAAACCGTGCGCAAGGTGAATACGATGGCTCAGGCGAAGATGCCTCGGACCTACACGGCCAAGCAGATGAGTGAGATTCTCCAGATGCCCGTACGCGAGGTGTACCGCAGCAGCCTGGCACGCCGTATTCCCGTCCGTTTCCAGGTCGGCGGGCGGACGCTGTGGAATTCTGACGTTGTCTACCGCTGTCACAATGGCGAAGGGAGGGCCGCGTAATGGCGCGCCCAGTGAAGGCGGGCTCGACCCCTCGCCGCCTGCGGGTGAAGACTCCGGGCTGGCGTGACGGTTTGTTCGATGCTCGCCCCGGGAAGGCCACGGCGGCCGTCGCAAGAGACTGGCGCGACATGGTCGAGCGGGCTTACTCCGCCAGCGAATTCGCCGTGCTGGACGCTCTCGCAGACCGACTGATCTCGTTCCCCGCCGCCCTTGGCGAGCTGAAGAGCGGCGGTATGAAGAGTCTCGTCGCTTGCGCCAACAAGGCACATGCCGAGGCAAAGCTCCAGGCGGAGGCGGGCGGGTTCCCTAAGTGGTTCCAGGAGTTCCTCGAGGTTCGGCCCCGTAGCGACCGAGCCTCGGTCGAGCAGCATGAGTCCATCGTTCGCCTCTCCGGCTATTTCCTCGACTGGCTGGTGAGGAAATTCAAGCTCGCCGGCCGCGGCGCGGTGACGCGTGTGCACTGGACGCGCGAGAACCTGCGCGCGTACGTCACCTGGTATGTCGACCACCACACTGCCAAGGCGGCGGCGCGGCTCGAGAAGAAGTGGGAGAAGCTGGACCCGCCGATGGCCGAAACGGAGAAGCAGGAGGTGCTGCGCAAGGAGCGCGGCCGCAAGGCGTCAACCGTCAACAGGCACGTGAACGCGGTGGGCGCCATGAGCCAGTGGCTCCTGGAGAAGGACCGAGTCGACCACGACCCCGCGAAGGGCGTCCGCATCACGGTCAAGCGGGAGTCCGCGCACCGCGAGGGCACGCAGCGTGGCATCCCGGTCGCATTGGTCGCGCAGCTCCTCGAGCACGCTCGCGCCTTCGACGAAGCGAATCCCAGCGGCAAGGCGGGCGAGCGGCCCGACGCGCTCTGGTGGGAGTGGCTGTACCGCAGCGGTGCAACCACCTACACGGAGGGCGTGCGACTCCGGCCCGTCGACATCAAGATGGCCGAAGAGAGCCACGGGACTGTGCCGGTCTGGCTCCACGGCTCGAAGCAGGAGGCCCGGAAGCGCGACGTGTACCCGCCGACCGAGTTCTGCGAGCAGCTGCTGAAGCGCGCCGAGGCGATGGGCTACAAGCGGGATTCGGGCCGTGCCATCTTCAAGTTCACTGAGGACACCGGACGCTGGTGGTGGGACCGGTTGCTCCGCTTCATCGAGGAGCGCGACCCGTCGCTCGCCAACGAGCTCGAAGGCGCCACCCCGTATGACCTCCGCCACAGCTTCGCAATCCTGCACCTCGAGGGCGGGGTCGACATCTACGACGTCATGAAGCTGATGGGCCACTCGAGCATCGAGACGACCGCGATTTACCTGCGGCGTCGCGAGCCTGACCGCGCCAGGATTCGGGCCGCCGCCAGCCGTCTCGACGAACTCCGGCGGCCGAGGCTGTGCCCGAACGCGGCAACGCTCAATCCCCGCAGCCTTCGCGAGTAGTTGACTTGCAGGGGCGTGCGCAAGGACTGGCCGCACGCCCCTGAGCTGAATCAGCGTGTCTTCACAACCGCGACGTTGCGCCAACCACGACCAGCCTGGAGAGAATATGCTGAGGGAGTCAAAGACGGCCGCAACTGACCGCGCTCTCACGGCCCGCTACGAAGGTCTGAACCGTCAGCGCGTGCCGGACCTCGACGAGGCAGAGCGTGACGAAGCGCTCCGCATTCTCGATTCGCTGAACCGGCAGGGCTTCAGCGACGCCGAGGTCGCCAGCGCCGTCGGTTACCAGAAGCACGGTTCCCTCGCTGTCGCCAAGGTCGCCCTTCGAGAAGGAAGGGGCGGAATCAGTCGCGCCAAGTTCGACCGGCTGAAGGCGTTCGCCGAAACCGCGAAGCGGCCGGTGCCCGCGAACGGTCCCGCCAACAACGCTCTCGAGGCCTTCGGAGTCTACGCCGAGACATTGCGGTCGCTCGCGCGCCGCATGGAGCAGGACCGTGAGAGGCTGTCCACGCGGCTGACGCGGGCGGGGTGGAGGGAACTCATCGCCGAGGCTGAACGGCTCGGCAAGGAGTGCCAGCTGATTGCGAACAACATGTGACGCGGGTTCGGCGACCAATTCGGTCGCGACATCATTCGGTCACGACGAAACTGCCCGCGGGGGGCCTCCCTCCGCGGGCAAATTTACGGGCAAACTTCCCGACCCCTGGACGCACCGGGCCGCACCTCGTCACCCTAGTCCTATTCCTTGCGGGACATTGACTTCCGAGGATTGGAACGAGAATATGAGGCAGCAGAACGGGTCTGGGAATGGCCTTCAATCGGATTTTGAGTGCTCTGCGTATGCCATTTCGCCACCCGAGCGGAACTCCAATAATAGCATCTCGGGCGCCGCACAGGTAGCGGGACCCGTCTCAGCTGCGCGGAGCCGACCACGCCGAGCGCGTACTCACGCCACGCGTCGTGCGCATGAGAAGCGACGACGCGTCGCGCTGATCCAACGCGCGCAGCCCTCCTCTTGACAGTCTACAAGACCGCCGCCAGCTTCGTCCTGTAGCCTGCCAACAGGAGACGGGAATGGACGGACGGCGTGGCGAGCTGCTGCAGGGCACACTCGAGTTGCTGGTGCTCAAGACGCTGTCCATCCAGCCGATGCATGGCTGGGGCATCGGCCAGCAGATCCAGCAGGTATCGAAGGACGTGTTTCAGGTGAACCAGGGCTCGCTCTACCCTGCACTGCAGCGCATGAAGGCGAAGGGCTGGCTCAGCTCGGAGTGGCGTGTGACGGAGAACGGCCGGCGCGCGCGCTACTACTCACTGACGGCGGCTGGCAGGCGGCAGCTGGAGGCGGAGCGGCGTGAGTGGGAGCGCTCGTCGCAGGCCGTGAACCGGGTGCTCAACGCGCGCCTGGAGGCGTCCTGGGCATGAGCGTTTTGCGCGGCATCGTCGTGCGGCTGCGAGCGCTCGTGAAACGCGGGCGCGAGGACCACGAGCTGGAGGAAGAGCTGCGCTTCCATCTGGAGCAGGAGGCGCAGCGATACCGGCAACAGGGGCTGGATGAAGCCGCGGCTGTGCGGCGTGCCCGCCTTGGATTCGGCGGCTATGACCGCATCGTGGAGGAAACGCGCGAGGCGCGCGGTATGGTGGTCCTGGAGAACCTCGTGCGCGATGTGCGCATCGCATTGCGCGGGCTCGGTCGTACGCCGGGATTCACGTTGATCGCGTTGCTTGCACTGACGGTCGGCATCGGTGCAACGACCGCTGTTTTCGCCGTTGCCAGCGCACTCCTGTTCCGTCCGATCGAAGGCATTCGCGACGCCGACGCGCTGTTCGTTGCCCGACTCGTGGACGACGCCGGCATCATCAACGGTTTTTCGCACGCGAACATCACGGACCTGCGTGCGGCGAGCCCTGCACTGTCCGGCCTGGCAGGTTACTCGAATCGCATGATGCAGGCGTCCACGGGGGCTGGTGCCGTCGAGGTCGCGGCGACGGTCGTGGACGGGGACTACTTCGGAGTACTCGGCGTCGTCCCGCAACGCGGCCGCTGGTTCACCTCGCAGGAGCGTGCAGCGAGCGCGAGCGGCGACGTCGTCGTTATCAGCGACCACCTGTGGGCTTCATGGTTCGACCGCGCCGCGGACGTCGTCGGACGTACGGTGCAGATGAACGCCGACACCTACACCATCATCGGCGTGGCACCGGCGGGATTCGGCGGCACGCTGCGCACGCACAGCACAGACGTCTGGCTGCCGGTCGCCGCGTTTGGCCGGATCTGGCACCGGCCGATCGATGCATCGGATCGGCAGGCATCCATACTCGATGAGCTGGTGGGGCGTCTTGCTCCCGGTGCGAGCGCCGCGGTTGCGCAGCGCCAGTTGCGCACGGCAATGGCAGATCTCGTGCGCAGTCATCCGCACGCGAACGCGCATCTCTCCACGTACTCACTCGATCTCCATGAGGGCATCGGCCTGGACATCGGCGCACGCGCCCACACGACGCGCATTGTGCGCCTGCTCCTCGGTGTCGTGCTCGTACTGCTGCTGACTGCATGTGCGAACGTGGCCAACATGCTGCTGTTGCGCGGCGTCACCCGGCGTGGCGAGACGGCGCTGCGATCCGCACTGGGTGCATCGACGGGCCGGTTGCTGCAGCAGCACGTGATCGAAGGGCTGGTGCTCTCGCTGTCCGGCGGCATTGCGGGCGTCGCGCTCGCGCTCATGCTGAGCGGAACGGTCGGAGGACAGGGGGTGCTGGGATTGCCTGCGATCGAATCCGTCCCGATCGATCGGCGCGTCGTCGGATTCGCGTTGCTGAGCACACTGCTGACCGGGCTCTTCTTCACGATACTGCCAGGCATCGCGTCGGTGCGCGGCGCGCTCGCGGCGCGCCTGCGCCAGGCCGGCCGCGGCGCGAGTAGCGGCAGCGGCGACCTGCGCGGTGCGCTCATCGTGCTGCAGATCACCGCATCCATCACACTGCTCATCGGCGCGCTCATGCTGGTGCGCACGGTGCGCAACCTGGAGCGCGTCGACCTCGGCTTCGACGCGACCGGTGTCCACGCGTTCGGCGTTACGCCAGCGCCGCAGGGATACACGGTCGATGAAGCGCGCGCATTCAATCGCCGGCTGCGTGACGCCACGGATGCACTGCCTCAGGTCCGCAGTGCTGCGATCTCCTCGTTTTCTCCGACCGCGGAGGGCGCACTGGTATCGCGCCTGAAGCTCCCGGGCAGCGACGCGGAGCCGATCCGCGCCGTGACGAACGAAGTGTCGGCCTCCTACTTCGAGACGATCGGAACACGACTGCTCGCAGGCAGAACGTTCTCGCGTGCCGAACAGGATGCCACGCTGGAGAATTCGCCAGGCATCCTGCTGAGTCAGACAGCGGCCCGGCGCCTGTTCGACGGCGCCGACGCACTCGGACGGGTCGTGGACGTCGATGGCATGACGGGTACGACGCAACAGGTCGTGATCGGCGTCGTCGAAGACGTACGCAGCACGCCGCGCGCCGGGCCGGTGCCGGCTGCGTACGTGCCGATCGGTTCGTCATCGATGTCGCAGAGCCACGTGCTGGTGCGCTCGGCACTGCCGCTCGAGCAGACGAAGGCGCTGATCGGCGATGTGGTCGCGGGACTCGACCCGGACATCCCGTTCTTCGTCGCCGAGTCGCTCGGCGACGGTGTCCGACGCACGGTCGCCGAGGAGCGCCTGCTCGCGCGCATTCTCAGCGTGTTCGCTGCGCTCGCAGTACTGCTCGCCGCGATCGGTCTCTACAGCGTCATTGGATGGTCGGTGGAACAGCGTCGGCGCGAGATCGGGATCCGCATGGCGCTCGGCGCACGTGCGCAGGGTGTCGTGCGGATGGTCGTCGGCCAGTCGCTCTATCTCGGCTTGATCGGCGGCGTCGCTGGCGTCGCCGGCGGGTATGCACTCTCACGCATTTTCGCCAGCCGCATGTTCGGTGTCACGCCGGTCGACCCGCTCGCGTACGTTGCGGCACTTCTCGGGTTCGCGGTTGTTGCCCTGCTTGCCAGTGCTGTTCCCGCCCTGGCGGCGACGGCCGTCGATCCGCTGGAGACGCTGCGACAGGACTGAGCGCGCGACCGCAGCAATTCCGTACCCGCAGGACCTGCTAGTCCGTCCCCTCCGGGCCCCGCACGATGAAGCCGCTGCCTTCGCTCTCGAGCGTCACCAGTCCGACGTGACCGGCACCCATGCGAATCAGCGTATCGAGTGGTTCGAGCACCTGCTCAGTGGCACCTTCGCGCTCCCGCGTCAGACTCACGCGCACACGGTACGTTGCAGGTGGAAGCGTCGTGTCGAGCAGGACGTACACGGGGCGGTCCTGCTTCAGACCCCCACGCACCACGCGGATGGTGTCGGCCGCGCCATCGTCGAGCTGGCGAACGACGCTGTAGACGACCGGCTCGCTCTCGCAGATTTCCGGTGTCCGCATGTGAACCGGCAACGCATCCAGTTCGGCCTGCGTGCGCGGGCGGCATGTCTCCGCCGCAACCGGACGGAATCGCCACGACAGGCGTAGAACGGCGTCCTCACTGCCACGTGGCGTGTACGGCGCACGCGCGAGCCAGCCGATCACCACGAGCATCAATGCGGTCGTGATCACGACGGCGGCGATTCTCAAGGGTGAGCGCTCCGTCATCGCTGTGCGCCCGCGGCGACGCGGCACATCTCCACGATGTCCACTTCGTCACTGTCATCCGTCCCGTCGGAACGGCCCGAGATCTGTTCGCCGAACGCCGCCATGGCCTCGCGCAGCAGCGCTGCCTCACCGTACGACGCCTGCACGAGCGAGACACGATCACGCTCGACGCGCTCCTTGAGATCCGCCTTCCTGCCGCCGAACATCCGCTCCTTCGTCCACGTTACACCCTCACGGGTCCGACCGTCGTGCTCGGCACAGCCGACGACGAGCACGCCACCCGCACCGCCGCGCAGAAGCAGCTCGACCGTGGATGTGTGCATTGCGCCGACGCACGACACGGGCAGGAAGCGCGCGCCCGCACGTTCCGCCTCGCGGCGCGCTGCGCTCCACGTACAGCCGACGACCACGACGTCACTGCTGCCGGGCTGCTCCCGGACCAGGAAGCGACGAACGTCCTCCAGCTGATCGCGGCCCGTGGCGGCAGGGCCGATCGCCATCGGCGGACACGAGCCGATGCAGATTCCGCAACTCGTGCACAGCTCGCTCTTCACTCGCGCGACGAGTCCTGTCCTGCCGTCCATCCGGACGACCATCTCGATCGCGTCGTACGGACAGTCGTGCACGCACTGTTCGCAGCCGGTGCACGCGCGCTCGTTCACTTCTGCAGGCACCGCATTCAGCTGCTCGCGCGAACGGATCAGCCACGGTACCGCCATCACGACTCCGGCGATCGCCAGCCCGCCAGCCCATACGGCCCACGCGGGCAGCGCCTGCGTCATCGGCAGCCAGAACAGGAAGAACCAGTCCGTCGGTACAGCGGACGGCTGACGCAGCAGGTCCGCTGCAGGCACGTGCGGCAGCGGCCACACCACGGCGAGGAGAGTCAGGCAAGCGACACTGCCCCAGAGTACGGGCCGCGCCGGCAGCAGCACCGGCCGGGAAACGCGCGCGACGTGCACCCAGATGAGTGCGAGCACGCCGATCGGCAGGGCAATGTGCGCGAACAGGTTGATGAAGAAGAACGCGTTTGGCACCGCGCGCTCGCCCGCGAACGAACGGCTGATGGGCTCGCTGAAGAGCGGCAGCGCATCCAGCAGTCTCGCCCCCTCCGTCGCGAGCAACTGCCCGTGCGCATCCCAGACCAGCACGTACCCGGTCCAGCCGGACATCAGTACGATCCCGAGCAGCACCAGGCCGCTCACCCATGCAAGCGCGCGCGGCCCCCAGGTCCTGCCCTGCGCGTACATGCGGAACGCATGGATCGATGCGGCGAGCACGGCCGCATCGGATGCGAATCGGTGCAGCCCGCGGATCCAGCGCCCGCTCCAGGCCTGCCCGCTGATGCGCTGCACACTCTCGTAAGGCGCGCCGATCCGGTAGAAAACCAGCAGGTAAATGCCGGTCACGGTCAGCACGAGCAGCATCGCGATGGCGATCGCGCCGCTGTGATACAATGGGTTCAAACGCGACGTGTATACGCGGTTCGCGAACGCGTCCACCCTGGCCAGCGCGCGAAAGCCGGTGCGTGATTCCATCAGCTCGTCTCGATCAGGATTGGGACCGGATGTGACATGCCGCGTTACCGGCGCCCAGTGCCAGTGAATGTCGGGTCACCCCCCGGTCGGGCGGCGTAGGGGAAATCCTGATACCGGATCAGGCAACGGACTATGGCCCGGGAGCGGGTTGCGTTTAATCTCATATTCCCATGCCTATATCCGATTGGCGCCCCCGGCCAGTCGTTTGTCGTCCAGAGTCAACACTTCACGGAGCGCACCGATGAGTAACGCGCGACCGACCCGTACGGAACCCGAGCCGCCGTTGGGCCAGCGTCTGTTCGACAACTGGGCCCTGCTGCTGGTCGCAGGGATCGTCATCATGGCCGTGATCTACACCGGGTGGGGCCTCTACGAGGTGGCAACCATGCCGATAGCGGAGCTGCCATGAGCACGGATCACGATTCGCGCGAGGTGTCCGCGGAACGGCAACCGATGACGACGGGGATGCAGTCGCCGAAAGGCACGTGGTGGATCCCCGCGCATCGTTCCGAGAAGGTGTGGTTCGGGATCGCATTCGCGTGGTGCATGGTGCTCTTCGCGATGATGCCGCTCTGGCACTGGAAGGGCGGGCAGAACCCGTCGGGCA
>CAYLME010000055.1:0-19666 GCA_964384585.1 uncultured Gemmatimonadaceae bacterium
CCCATCACCGCGAAGAAGTCACCATCGATCCGCTCGACGAGCGTGCGACCGAACCCCTGGATACCGTAGGCGCCTGCTTTGTCCATCGGCTCGCCGGTCGCAACATAATCGGCCGCTGTCTGCTCGTCGAACGCGCGAAACACCACGCGCACACTCTCGACGGCGGAAACCGCGCGGTCCCCGGCATATGCCACGGCCACGCCGGTCTCGACGCTGTGCGACCTGCCCTGCAGCCGCATCAGCATCGCGACGGCGTCCGCGCCGTCGGCCGGCTTGCCGAGCACCACGCCATCGACCACCACCACCGTATCGCTGCCGACGACGAGTGCGTCCGGCCGCCTGCGCGCGACGGTCAGCGCCTTCTCACGCGCCAGGCGTTCCGCATGCGCGGACGGCGTCTCGCCCGGCCGGTAGGCCTCGTCGATGTCTGCAGGTGCAACGTCGAATGTCAGGTTCAGGGTGCGCAGGAGCTCGGCACGGCGCGGCGACTGCGAAGCGAGCACGAGCGGCGGGTTCATCGCTCGAGCAGGAGGGTTACGGGGCCGTCGTTGACCAGCTCGACGTCCATCATCGCACCGAACCGGCCGGTCTCGACCGGCCCGTCGGTCCGGGCGCGCAGCAGGTCCACGAAACGATTGTAGAGGCGTTCGGCGTCGGCCGGTGCCGCGGCATCGATGAAGCTGGGACGGCGACCCTTGCGCGTGTCGCCATACAGCGTGAACTGGCTCACGACCAGCAGCCCGCCCTGCACATCGCCAAGGGTTCGCTCGAAGGAGGAGTCACCATCCGTCGCGCGAAAGATGCGCAGCGCGGGAATCTTCGCTGCCATCCATGCGAGGCGTTCCTCGTCGTCGCCGGCGGTGAAGCCGACCAGCAGCAGCAGCCCGTGAGCGATCTTTCCGACGACCGCGCCGGCCACGCGCACCTCCGCGCGCGTGACCCGCTGCACCACGACGCGCACTACTCGACCGTTACCGACTTCGCCAGGTTGCGTGGCATGTCCACGTTGCAACCGCGCATGACCGCGACGTGGTATGCAAGCAGCTGCAGCGGCACGGTGCACAGGATCGGCGTGAGCATGTCGATGGTGGGAGGCACGGGGATCAGGTGGTCCACCAGGCCGGTCAGATCGCCGTTCCCATCCGTCGTCACCGCGATGATCCGGCCGTGGCGCGCCTTCACTTCCTGGATGTTGCTCAGCACCTTCTGGTAGACCGCGTCGCGCGGCGCGATCACGACGACGGGCATGTTCTCGTCGATCAGGGCGATCGGGCCATGCTTCATCTCCGCGGCGGGCAGGCCCTCCGCGTGGATGTAGCTGATCTCCTTCAGCTTGAGCGCACCTTCGAGCGCGGTCGGGTAGTTGTAGCCGCGACCGAGATACAGGAAGTTCGTGGCATCCTTGTAGGTGCGCGCCAGTTCCCGGATCGCATCGTTCAGCTCGAGCACCTGCTCGACCTTCTCGGGCAACTGATCCATCGCCTGCAGGATCTCGCGACCCTGCTCGGCCGTCATGGTGCCACGAATGCGCGCCATGCGCACCGTGAACAGCGCAAGCGAGATCACCTGGCTCGTGAACGCCTTCGTCGACGCGACGCCGATCTCCGGGCCGGCGTGCAGGTAGATGCCGCCCTGCGCATCGCGCGCGATCGTCGAGCCCACCACGTTGATGATGCCCAGCACGGTTGCGCCGCGGTCGCGCGCCTCGCGCATCGCCGCGAGCGTATCCGCCGTCTCGCCCGACTGGCTGATCGCGAGTACCAGCGTCCTGTCATCCACATACGGATTGCGATAGCGGAACTCGGAGGCGTACTCGACGTCCACCGGGATGCGCGCGAACTCCTCGAGCATGTACTCGCCGATCAGCCCGGAATGCCACGACGTGCCGCATGCGGTAATGATGATGCGCTCGAACGAGGCGAGCTTCTCGTCCTCCATGTTCAGGCCGCCGAACTTCACCGTGCCATCCTTCTCGATCGCACGGCCGCGCATCGTCTGGCGCAGCGTCTCCGGCTGCTCGAAGATCTCCTTCAGCATGAAATGGTCGTGGCCGCCCTTCTCGATGGCGTCCAGGTCCCACTTGATGTGCGCAATCTCCTTCGTCACCTCACCACCGCTCAGCTTCATCGTGCGGTGGCCCTCCGGCGACAGGACCGCCATCTCACCGTCGTCCAGGTAGATCACGTGGCGCGTCTGCGCCAGCACGGCCGCAACGTCGCTCGCGATGTAGTAGTCGTTCTCCTCGCCGACGCCGATCAGGAGCGGGCTGCCCTTGCGCGCCGCCACCAGCTTGTTCGGGTCACGGCTGCTCATGATCGCAAGGCCGTAGGCACCCTCCACCTGCTGCAGCGCGGCCCGCACCGCCTCCTCCAACGAGTCGTCGTACGCCTCTTCGATCAGGTGCACGATCACTTCCGTGTCCGTCTCGCTCGTGAAGGTATGGCCGATCGCCTCCAGCTTGCGTCGCAGCGTGCCCGCGTTCTCGATGATGCCGTTGTGGACGACGGCGAACTCCGACTTCTCGTCGACGTGCGGGTGAGCGTTGACCTCGGTCGGCGCGCCGTGCGTGGCCCAGCGCGTATGCGCGATGCCGACCGTGCCCTTCGGCTGCTTCCCATTGCCCAGCTGCTTCTCGAGCTCCGCGATCTTCCCGACCGACTTGCGAACATCGAGCTTCCCGTCCACCAGCACGCTGATTCCCGCGGAGTCGTACCCCCGGTACTCCAGCCGGCGAAGCCCCTCGATCAGCAGCGGCGCAGCCGTGCGCTCACCGATATAACCAACAATGCCACACATCGAATTCTCCCAGGATCTCCAGCCAGATGTCGCATGGAACGACGTTTCCAGATGCAAAACTCCGGCCCGGTCTGGACCGGCAACAGGCCCAAGCTAAACGCCAATGGGAGTCGCTGCAAAACGCGGGTCAGTCCGGCAGGTGTTGCGCGAGGAGTGCAATCACGGCGTCCGGATTGTCTGCGTTCAGCCAGTGACCGCCCTCGACCTCGTGCAGGAAGACGCGACCGGCGGACCCGGCGCGACGGATCCGCTCGAGCGCTTCGGCCGTCAGGATGGAGGACTCGGATGCCTTGACGATGTGGATCTCGACGTCACCGGGCGGCTCGTCGATGACCTGCCACAGGTCCGTCGCGAAGAAGTCGCGCAGCAGGTCCTCCATGGCGTCGAGGTCGAAGCGCCAGCGGTAGCCATCCGGGCCGTGCACCACGTTGGTCGCCATCCAGTGTGCGATCGGTGTCGTGACACCGCTGCGCTCGAGGGTGGCGACGACGTCGTCGCGGGAGGGAAACACATCGGGCATTTCGCGCAGGATGCGGAGCATCGCCCAGGCACTGCCGCCGGGCTCACGGGATTCGGGCGTCGAGTCGATGACCCAGACCTGGCGCAATCCATCGGGATGCTGCCGCAGGTATTCGAGAGCGACCTTGCCGCCGAAGGAATGACCGACCACGGCGTCCGGCGCGCCCTCGATGTGGTCGGAGAGGCTGGCCAGGTCGCTGGCGGCCGCAGCGATGGTGTGCGGCGGGTTGAAACCGAGGGAGCCGCCGTGCATTCGCAGGTCCACCATGGCGGCGCCCCATTCCGGGCGCTCACGGACCAGACGCCGCGCGACGCTGTTCCAGTTGCGGCCCTGCCCGAAGATGCCCGGGAGAAACAGCATCCAGTTCGTCGGATGGTTTTCCTTGACGATATCGAAGTTCAGCTCACTCACGCCGGCTCCTCTGGTTCGGTCGCGTGCCTCCACTCGGCCAGGATTGCGCCGCCGCGGCGGGCGCATGGCTGCGCCGGCGCAAAGTAGCGGGTTGCGAGGTTGCGCCCTAGTCTACGGCCGGTTGGAGCCGTTCACTCCAGAAACGGGCGCTACCGCCCTGACGAGGATCATGTCCGAGAACCACGATCGTTTCGCGACGCTCGCCGTACATGCAGGTCAGACGCCGGACCCGAGCACCGGCGCGATCATGCCCCCGATCTATCAGACGTCCACGTACGTGCAGCCGAAGCTGGGTGAGCCGTTGCACGGCTATGAATACGCGCGCGTGCAGAACCCCACCCGTGAGGCGCTGGAGCGCAACGTCGCCGCACTGGAGAGCGGCAGGCACGGCGCAGCGTTCGCGAGCGGACTGGCCGCGACCGAAGCCGTCATGAAGCGGCTCTCGGTCGGCGACCATGTGATCTACGAAGAGAACGTGTACGGCGGCACGCACCGCATGTTCGTTCAGGTACTGGCGCGGCTCGGCCTCGAGTTCACGGCCGTGGACGCGCGTGATCCGCAGAACGTCCGCGACGCGCTCCGGCCGAATACGAAGCTGCTGCACCTGGAGACGCCGACGAATCCGATGATGCGCCTGTGCGACCTGCGCGCACTCGTCGAGGTCGCCGACCAGGCGGGTATCACCGTCTGCGTGGACAACACGTTCGCATCCCCGTACAACCAGCGTCCACTGGAGTTCGGTGCGCACGTCGTCGTGCATTCGAGCACGAAGTATCTCAACGGGCATTCGGACGTGATCGGCGGCATCGCGGTCACGAACGACGACAGCATCGCGGAAGACCTGCGTTTCCTGCAGAAGGCGGCGGGTGCGGTGCCCGGTCCGTTCGACTGCTGGCTGGTGCTGCGCGGCACCAAGACACTGCACGTGCGCATGGAGGCACACAACCGCAACGGCCAGCGCATTGCCGAGTTCCTGGCCGGCCACGACGGCATCGAGGCAGTGCACTACCCGGGTCTGCCCGACCATCCGCAGCACGAGCTCGCGAAACGGCAGATGCGCGGCTTCACCGGCATGATCAGCATGGAGCTCGGGTCACTGAAGCGTGCGACGAAGGTCGTCGAGCGCACGCGTCTCTTCTCGCTCGCGGAGTCGCTCGGCGGCGTCGAGTCGCTGATCGGTCACCCGGCGATCATGACCCATGCTGCCGTGCCGAAGGAGATGCGCGATCGCATGGGCGTCACCGAGGGGCTCGTGCGGCTGTCCGTGGGCATCGAGGATGTGGATGATCTGATGGAGGACCTGGACCAGGCGCTGAAGGCCTGAGCGCGGTCGCTGGAAACCCCGGCCCCGGCCGGGGCGTACGGCTCGCGTACCCGTTACCGGAGCGCTGTCATGGCCGATTCCCAGCTGCCGCGCGCGCGGCGAATCCTTACCAGCATCGACTCGTCCACGTGGGAGCACCCCGCCGACCGTGCAGCGCTCATGGCGCTGCGCCGGGTGCCCGCCTTCGACATCGTGCTGAAGAAGGTCTTCGGCCTCTTCGGCGAGAAGCCGATCCGGCTGGCCTTCCAGTCCAATGCGCTGCGGGTCAGCGAGAACCAGTTTCCGTGGGTCTGGCAGCGCTACGTGGAGGTGTGCGAGACGCTCGACGTGCCGCGCTACGAGTTGTTCGTCTCGCAGACGCCGCTCGTGAACGCCGGCGCCTACGGCATGGAGAAGCCGTTCATCGTGCTGAACAGCGGAGCACTCAGACTCCTGGACGAGGAGGAGCTGACCTGGCTGCTCGGCCACGAGCTCGGCCACATCATGAGCGGCCACGTGCTCTACCGCACGATGACAGTGCTCCTGCTGCAGCTCGCACAGATGGGCTTCCCCGTCGTCGGACTCGCGGCCCGCGCGGTCCTGGTCGCATTGCTCGAGTGGAACCGCAAGGCGGAGCTGTCGTCCGACCGTGCCGGACTCCTCGCCGCGCAGAATCCCGAAGCCGCAATGAAGGGCTTCATGAAGCTGGCCGGCGGCGGGACGGAGGATGAGACGGACCTGAACGAGTTCCTCGTGCAGGCCGAGGAGTATCGCACGAGCGGCGATGCAGCGGATCTCGTGTTCAAGGTACTGAATCTGCTCGGCACGTCGCATCCGTTCCACGTTCTGCGCGCCGCCGAAATCCGCGACTGGATCGAGGAGGGCGAGTACGATCGAATTCTGCGCGGCGAGTACCGCAGGCGCGGGGAGGCGCACGAGCCGTGGCGTCAGGACGTGGCGGAAGCCGCACGGTCGTACCGTGATGACGCGCAGGATCTTGCCCGCCAGTTCGGCGACGCACTACGCACGGCGCGCGAGAAGCTGGGCGAACAGTTCCGCGCCGCTCCGTAGCGGGCACCGGCCGCTCTCCCTACCTTTAGCACTGATCGCCGCCCCGGCTGTCGCGCGGGGCGGCTCCCGTTTCGGCCCGAAGCCATTCTGCCAATGAAGATCCTGATCGTCGGCCACGGCGGACGTGAGCACGCGCTGCTCTGGAAGCTCCGAAACGATGCCCCCGACGCCTCCTTCCATATCACACGCGGCAATGGCGGCACGGCCGCGCTCGCGCAGCATGTGCCGATCTCACCCGGTGATGCCGGTGCCCTCGCTTCATGGGCGGACACGGAAGGCATCGACCTGACCGTTGTCGGACCCGAGTCGCCGCTCGCGGACGGCATCGTCGATGTGTTCCAGGAGCGCGGCCTGTCGATCTTCGGACCTACACGCGCAGCGGCCGCGATTGAGGCATCGAAGGCATTCACGAAACGGCTGCTCCGCGAGCACGCCATTCCGACCGCCGCGTTCGCGACGTTCGACGCACTGCACGATGCCGAGCACTTCATTCGCGAACGTGGTGCACCGATCGTCGTGAAGGCCTCCGGCCTGGCAGCGGGCAAAGGCGCAATCGTCTGCAGCAGCGTCGAGGAAGCGGTCGATGCTGCACGCGAGATGCTGCAGAGCGACACGTTCGGCAGCGCGGGTCACACCATCGTCGTCGAGGAGTTCATGGAAGGCGAGGAGCTTTCCGTCTTCGCCCTGTCGGACGGTGAGAACGCGGTGCCGCTGCTGCCGTCGCAGGATCACAAGCGGCTGGGCGAGGGCGACCATGGACCCAACACCGGCGGCATGGGCGCCTACGCGCCGGTCACGATCGCGACGCCCGCTCTGATGGCGCGGGTACAGCAGGAGATCCTGCAACCGACCCTCGCCGCGATGCGCGCCGAGGGACACCCGTTCCGCGGCCTGCTCTACGCCGGCCTCATGATCACGGCAGACGGGCCGAAGGTCATCGAGTTCAATGCCCGCTTCGGCGACCCCGAGACGCAGGTCGTGCTGCCGCTGCTTGCATCATCACTGCTCGAGCCGATGTTCGCGATTGCCCACGGCGGCAGCATCGCAGGCGCGACGATGACGTCGCGGAACGGCGCCGCGCTGACCAGCGTACTCGCCGCCGCCGGCTATCCGGAGCATCCGCGGAAGGGTGACGAGATCGACATCCCCGCGACGTTCGAGGAAGCAGACGACGTCTTCGTCTTCCATGCCGGTACGACGATGCGGGACGGCAAGCTGGTGACCGACGGCGGTCGTGTCCTGGCGGTCACGGCGGTTGCCCCCACACTCAGCGCTGCCGCGGAGCGCAGCCGCGCTGCGGCGGAATCGATCACGTTCGCCGGCCGGCAGTATCGCCGCGATATCGGCTGGCGGGAGCTCGCGCGCAGTGCCGGAGCTGCCTGAAGCGGAAACCATCGTGCGCGCGCTGCGTGCACGTCTTCCCGGTGCCTGCGTGACCCGGGTTTCCGTGCGCCACGCCGACATTCTCGCACCCGGGCTGACGCCGCGCAGGTTCGCCAGCCGGCTGCGCGGACGCCGCATTGCCGACGTCACACGCCGCGGCAAGAACGTGATCCTCGTGTTCGAGGAGGACATTCGGCTGGTGATCAATCTCGGCATGACCGGACGCGTGGTCACGACCGATGCGCCACGCGCCGCCGAGATGCGGCATGTGGCCGCGCGCTTCGAGCTGGACGACGGCCGCGCGATCCTCTACGACGACAGCCGGCGCTTCGGCTCGCTCGATGTGCGTGATGCGAAGGGCTGGCGCCAGCGTGATGCGGAGCTGGGCCTGGAGCCGCTCGGCTCGGAGTTCACTCCGGACGCGCTCCTCGCACTGACACGCGCCTCCATTTCTCCGATCCGTAACCTGCTGCTCGACCAGCGGAAGATCGCGGGGGTCGGCAACATCTACGCGAACGAGGCCCTCTTCCGCGCAGGCATCAGACCGACGCGCCGGTCGCACCGCGTCACGCGCCGCGAGGCCGCTGCGCTGCGCGACCATCTGCGCGATGTCCTGAACGAATCGATCGCGAACCGCGGCACCACGATCAGCGACTATCGTGATGCATTCGGCGAGAGCGGCGGCTTCGAGCGGTGGCTGCGCGTGTACGATCGCACGGGCGAACCGTGCGTGGTGTGCGCCACGCCGCTCCGGCGCGTCGTGCTGACGAATCGCTCCGCTTTCTACTGCCCGGTCTGCCAGCGCTGACGGGCTGGACCGGAGCTGCCAGCCGCAATATCGTGCGGACATGCTGATCGCGCAGTCGCCTCGCCCCGCCGACGAACTCCGTGCCGATGTGCGCGCACGCGCCGAGA
Source organism: uncultured Gemmatimonadaceae bacterium (assembly GCA_964384585.1). Taxonomy (GTDB): domain Bacteria; phylum Gemmatimonadota; class Gemmatimonadetes; order Longimicrobiales; family RSA9; genus DASTYK01. The sequence goes on from CAYLME010000055.1 coordinate 8,400, forward strand.
ACCGCCCCGGCGTTTATCGCATGATCGGACCCGGCGACCAGCCGCTGTACGTCGGCAAGTCGATCCGCGTACGCACTCGCCTGCTCTCCTATTTTCGCAGCGCACCCGACGAGAAGGCGCACGAGATCATCCGCCACACGCACCGCATCGAGTGGGACTACGTTCCGAGCGAGTTCGCTGCGCTGCTGACCGAGATGCGGCGGATTCAGAACGCCCGCCCGGTCTACAATGTGGAGCACAAGCGCGACCGCGCCTTCTGCTTCGTCAAGATCACGCGTGAACAGGCGCCGCGTCTCGTTGTCGCGCGCGAGGTTGGCGACGATGCCGCGCAGTACTACGGCCCGTTCCGCGGCCGCGAACGCGTGCGTACCATGCTGCGCGAAGTGAGCGACCTGCTGGGACTGCGCGACTGTCAGCCGTCCACACCGGTGCTCTTTGCGGACCAGACCGACCTGTTCGGCGCCGTGGAGCGCGTACCACTCTGCATGCGCGGCGAGGTTCGCAAGTGCCTGGCACCGTGCGCCGCGCGCTGCAGCCGTTCCGAATACATGACCCGGATCGAGCTCGCGCGCCGGTTCCTGGAGGGAGACGTGGACACGCCACTCGCGTTGCTGCGCACTCGGATGGAGGACGCGGTGCGTCGCACGCAGTTCGAGTATGCGGCCGACCTGCGTGATCGCGCGCTGCGACTCGAGGTGGCCCGCGATGAGCTGATTGCGCTGCGCGGATTGATCGATTCGCTCACGTTCGTCTACCAGCCACAGGGCTACAGTGGCGCGGACGAACGCGTATACGTGGTGCGTCGCGGCGCGATCCATGCCGAGTATCCCGCACCGCGCTCGCCTGCAGAGCGCGAGCGGATCCTCGACGATGCACGCCGCATCTTCGAGCGCCGTGAGTACGGCATGAACCGTATCCGCCCCACACAGGCCGCCGAGATCCTGCTCCTCGCCAGGTGGTTCCGGTTGCGACCGCATGAGCGCGAGCGCGTCTGGATGCAGGTGCCGGGCACATCACAACCGCGCACCGCACCGGGCATGTTCTGATCGAGGGAGTCGGCCCCTGTTGGCCTGGCAGGGAATGGTCGCGGCGTCGGGATGCTAGAGCTGGATCAGCTCCGTACGCAGCGCATCCGACTCGATGTGCAGCAGCATCAGCGAGGGGTTGAGCCCGAAGCGCGGCGCGCCGGCCCCGCCGGGGTTGAGCACCAGGCACGATCCCACCTCGCGCTTCATCGGCCGGTGGGTGTGGCCGTAGACGATGATGTCGGCGCCTTGATGCGTGAGCTGCAGCGCGTCCGGAGTCGGCGAGCCCAGCTGATGGCCGTGCATGACGACGACGCGCTTCCCGGCCAGCTCGATCTCGCCCACCTCTGGCACGGCGTTCCGGACATCGAATCCGTCGGTGTTGCCCCAGACCGCCGTGACCGGGGCAATCGCCTCCAGCTCGGTGAGCAGGGACAGCGGGCCGATGTCGCCTGCGTGCAGGATGTGCTCGACGCCGTCGAAATGCGTGAAGACCTGGGGTCGCAGCAGGCCGTGCGTATCCGAGATGATGCCGATGCGCATTCTGTCAGTCGCTGCCCGGTGTGATCTCGCCGGCCTTCCAGCGCGGTCCGACGGCGAGCTCGATGCCGAGGTGCTGCAGGATGCGGCCGACGACGAAGTCGATCAGGTCTTCGATCCGCTCCGGTCGATGATAGAAACCGGGCGACGCAGGCAGGATCGTCGCGCCGGCATTCGCGAGCCGCAGCATGTTCTCGAGGTGGATCGCCGAGTACGGCGTTTCCCGCGGCACGAGAATCAGGCGGCGTCGCTCCTTCAGTGCGACGTCGGCGGCGCGCTCGATCAGGGAACGCGTCGTGCCCTGTGCGATACTCGCGAGCGTGCCCATGGAGCATGGACACACGACCATGCCACGCGAGGGTGCCGACCCCGACGCTGGCGTCGCACCGCGATCGTCATCACCGTAGAGGACGACTCGATTCCATGGCCCGCTTGCCGCCCGCAGTTCCGGCTCACCGGTGATCGCCAGTTCTTCGGCGAGCAGCCGCCAGCCCGTACGCGAGATCACGAGGCCGACGGGCACATCCGCTTCGTTCAGTGCGCGCAGCAGTCGGACCGCGTACGGCGCACCGGATGCACCGGTCAGCGCGAGTGTGACGGAAGCGTCCGCGGCCATGTGCTCAGGCGGAGATGACCAGCATCAGCCGGTCGGCAAGCGTGAACACGAACAGGGAAACGGACACCGCCACGTTCGTCTGGAAGAATGCCCTGTCCACGGTCGCGAGATCGATCGTCCCGTTCTCTGCCCCGCGAACGGCGCGGTGCTCGTGCAGGAGCAGCACCACGACGGCAGCGACGCCGGCCAGGTACAGCCCTCCGACCGGGAAGATCTCGAAGAGACCGATGCCGAGAAATACGGCGGCCGCGATCGCGTGAAAGAGCCGGGCCAGCGCGAACGCGCCGCGTGGGCCGATGCGTGCCGGAATCGAATGCAGGCCGTGCGTGCGATCGAAGTCCACGTCCTGCACGGCGTAGATCACGTCGAACCCCGCGACCCAGAACATCACTGCAGCAGCCAGCAGCGGCAGGCCGTACCAGGGCTCGGGCCACGTTCCCGACACCGCGAGGAACGCGCCGACGGGGGCGATTCCGAGCGCGAGGCCGAGGATGTGGTGCGCGCCGGTGGTGAACCGCTTGCCGTACGAGTAGAAGAAGATCCACCCGAGTGCGAGCGGCGAGAGCTTTCCGCACAGCGGATTGAGCAGCCACGACGCCACAACGAACAGGACGGATGCGACGACGACCGCCGCGCGTGCCTGGTTCAGCGTGAGCCGGCCGCTCGGCAGCTCACGGCCCGCCGTTCGCGGATTGAGCGCATCCCAGCGACGGTCCACGATGCGGTTGAAGCCCATCGCGGCAAAACGGGCCGCAGTGAATGCGATCACGATCCAGAGGACCGTCGCCGCGCTCAGATTACCGGCGTATTCGTAGGAGGCGAGTAGCGCACCGACCCCTGCGAACGGCAGCGCGAACAGCGTATGCGGCAGCTTGACGAAGCTGGCATAGCGTGCGGCGAGCGAGCCGCCGCTGTAGACCTGACCTTCCGTGCGTGACGACATCTGCTGAAGTTATCGGATTGCCCGGTTCAATGCACGAGGTGGAAGCGATCCTGCCGCGCGAGCACCCAGCGGCGCGTGCCGTCGCCATCGAGATGCGCCTCCTCCTCCAGCGCCATGCGCACGGGTTGGCCGTCCCACTCCGCGACCGGCGTCGTGGCCTGCAACTCGATCGAGAACCATGTGTTCGGCACGAGGGTCACGTCGCCGCGCGCGGGCACGCCCTCCTGGCGGTCCCAGAGGCCGATCGTCGGTCCGGCACCATGCCCGTGGTCGCCGATCGGATGCGTGTACACCGTGCCGTCAATGCCCTCGGAACGCATGCGCGCGAGGGTGCGCGCCAGTACGTCGTTGCCCGTTCGGCCCGGATGCATCTCCTCGAGCAGCAGGTCCTGCAGGCGGTTGGCGTTGCGCAGCGCCGCCCGCAACCCGGCGGGCGCCTCGGTTTCCCCGGCCTGCAACACGTAGCCCATATGCTGCGTGTCCGTGTTCAGGCCGTAGGCGGAAATGCCGACGTCGCAGTGCAGCACATCACCGCGCAGGATCACCGGGCTCACGGAGTCGCTCATCTCGACTCCGCGACGCTGCACCGTGACGCTCGGCTGAAACCATGTTTCGAGCCCGAGGTCGTTCAGTCGCTGACGCCACCACCAGACCACGTCCGCGGTGCGTGTCACGCCCGGGGTGATCACACGTTCCGAAAACATCTCCGCAATGAGCGCGTGCACCTGCTCCTGCATCGAGCGGTACGTCGACAGCATCTCGGGCAGGCGCTCCTCGATCAGGCGGAGCGCCAGCAGCTCGCGTCGTACCACCCGCTCGGCAAAGGGTCCGAGCGCGCGCTCCATCTGCTCCCACTCGCCCAGGGTCAGGCCGTCCGAGAAGGCGTGCGTCGCGGATGCATTGACCGCGATGCGTTGCGGGCTGCGCTCCTCGACCACCCGCGTCAGCAAATGCCACTGCTCCGGCCCGAACGGCTCGGCAGCACGTCGAATCGCGCCCGCGTTGCCGATCGCTGCGTCGGGGTCGCGAATCACCTGGTACAGCCCATCCTGTGAAGTGCCGCCGATCGCAATCCGCTCGACGCCACGACCTTCGCCCGGATCATGGAAGACGTAGATCGTGCGACGTCGCGCAGCCATCGTCGTCGGTGATACAATCGACCAGAACACCGGATCTTCATTGTACTCGCGCACGGGGATGATCCACATGTCCACGTCCTGCTCGCGCATCAGGCGCGGCAGCACGCGCTCGAGTCGTGCCTCGAGCCACGCCTGGCGCACGCTGGCCTGCTCGCGCAACGTGCCGAAGGGCCGCTCCGACTGCGCGCGCGCGGGGGCAGGCAGGCAGCTCAGCAACAGGGCGGCGAGGATCCAGCGTCGCATTGCGACCTCCGGCACGAAGGATGAAGGGACGGAACGCCGCCAATTTATCAGCCTGCAGGATTTTTGCAGAGGCGCTCCAGGCGGTCGTGGAGCAGAGCACGTACGAACAACGAGATCGGAGCGGGATGCCAGCGCAACGGGGACAGCGGGACGGCGGCGATGGCCGCCGGCGGGTGGTGATCGAGGGCGTCCGGCCGGAGATCGATTGCGGCCGTTTTCCGATCAAGCGGGTGATCGGCGAGCCCGTGACCGTGGAAGCCGCCATCTTTGCCGACGGTCACGACGCCATCACGGCCAGGCTGGTCTGGCGGCACGAAAGCCAGCGCAGCTGGCGCGGCATCGACATGATGCCACTCCCGAACGACCTCTGGCGCGCCAGCTTCAACGTCGAGCGGCTCGGCCGCTACTTCTATGGCCTCGTCGCGTGGGTCGATCCGTTCCGCACCTGGCGTCGCGACCTCGAGAAGCGCGTGGCCGCCGGTCAGGACGTCGATGTCGACCTCCAGATCGGCGCCGATATCGTCGATGCAGGGGCGCGCCGCGCCACCGACCGCGATCGTGAGACGCTCATCGCCGCCGCGCACTCGCTCCGCAGCGGCGACGTCGACGTGCGACTGCGCACGGCCACGGCCGAGCGGCTACTGCGCCTGATGGCCCGCTACCCGGACCTCGACCACGCGACCCGGTACCATCGCGCGTTGGCCGTGGTCGTGGACCCGCCGCACGCGAACTTCAGCGCCTGGTACGAACTGTTCCCGCGCTCGACCGGACCCGCCGGCCGCCACGGCACACTGCGCGACGTGATCGACCACCTGGACTACGTCGCCGCACTCGGCTTCGATGTGCTCTACCTCCCGCCCATCCACCCGATCGGCCGCACGCGCCGCAAGGGACCCAACAACCAGGAGATCGGCGGCGCGGACGCCGTCGGCAGCCCGTGGGCGATCGGTGCCATCGAGGGCGGGCACACGGCCATTCACCCCGAACTGGGAACGCTCGAGGACCTGCGTGAACTCGTGCGTGCGGCGCGCGAGCGTGGGATGGAGCTCGCACTCGACGTCGCATACCAGGCCTCACCGGACCATCCGTATCTGAGCGAGCATCCGGAGTGGTTCCGCCAGCGTCCCGACGGGACGATGCAGTACGCGGAGAACCCGCCGAAGAAGTACCAGGACATCTACCCGTTCGACTTCGATTCCGGGGACTGGCCGTCACTCTGGGAGGAACTCGAAAGCATCTTCCGCTTCTGGATCGAACAGGGCGTACGCACGTTCCGCGTCGACAACCCGCACACGAAGGCCTTCGCGTTCTGGGAATGGGCGATCACCCGTCTGAAGGCGGACTTCCCCGACGTCGTGCTGTTGTCCGAGGCGTTTACGCGACCTCACGTCATGTACCGACTCGCGAAGCTCGGCTTCACGCAGTCGTATACGTACTTCGCCTGGCGATACACGAAGCAGGAGTTCATCGAGTACATGACCGAGCTGACGCAGACGGACGTCGTGGACTACTTCAGGCCGAACTTCTGGCCCAATACGCCGGACATCCTGACGGAGCAGTTGCAGGGCGGACTCAGGTCGGTCTTCATGACCCGGCTCGCGCTCGCTGCGACGCTCTCGTCGAACTACGGCATATACGGTCCGGCCTTCGAACTGATGGAGCATACGCCGCGCGAGCCCGGCAGCGAGGAGTACCTCGACTCCGAAAAGTATCAGGTACGCGACTGGGATCTCGGGCGCGAGGACAGCCTGCGTGATTACATCGCGCGCGTGAACACGATCCGTCGCGAGAACCCGGCGCTGCACACGAACCGGACACTGAAGTTTCACCGGATCGACAACGACCATCTCCTCGCATTCACGAAGCAGAGTCTCGATGGAGGCAATCTCATCCTCGTCGTGATCAACCTGCACGAAACCTTCACCCAGTCCGGCTGGGTCGAGCTGCCGCTCGCGGACCTCGGTCTGCCGGAAAGCGCGCCCTATATCGCCCAGGACCTGCTCAGTGGCGCGCGCTACACCTGGGACGGCGCCTGGAACTACGTCGAGCTGAACCCCGCCGCAGGACCGGTTCACATCATGAGTCTCGAGGTGCCGGAGGAGGGACAGCAGAATGCCTAGACGCCGGCCGCAGGCGCCGACGGACCCGCTCTGGTACAAGGACGCCATCATCTACGAGCTGCACGTTCGCGCATTCGCCGACAGCGACGGCGACGGCATGGGCGACTTCGCCGGCCTTACCGCGAAGCTGGATTACCTGCAGGAGCTGGGCGTCACCGCGCTCTGGATCCTGCCGTTCTACCCCTCGCCGTGGCGCGACGACGGCTACGACATCGCCGACTACGGGAGTGTGCATCCCGCATACGGTGACATGGCCGACTTCCGGAATTTCCTCAAGGAAGCCCACAAGCGCGACCTGCGCGTGATCACGGAGCTGGTCATCAACCACACGTCGGACCAGCATCCCTGGTTCCAGCGGGCGCGTCGTGCGAAGCCGGGCAGCGCGGCCCGTGACTTCTACGTGTGGAGCGATACACCGGAGAAGTACCGCGAAGCACGCATCATCTTCAAGGACTTCGAAAGCTCCAACTGGGCGTGGGACCCGGTCGCGAAGCAGTACTACTGGCACCGCTTCTACTCCCATCAGCCCGACCTGAACTACGACAGCCCGGCCGTGCACGAGGCCATCTTCAAGGTGATGGACTTCTGGTTCCGCATGGGCGTGGACGGGATGCGGCTCGACGCGATCCCCTATCTCTACGAGCGCGAGGGCACGAACTGCGAGAATCTGGACGAAACGCACCAGTTCCTGAAGAAGCTGCGCGCGCACCTCGATGCCAGCTTCGAGAACCGGATGCTCCTGGCCGAAGCGAACCAGTGGCCGGAAGAGACGGTGCCGTACTTCGGGGATGGCGACGAGTGCCATATGAACTTCCACTTCCCCGTCATGCCGCGGCTCTTCATGTCGATCCAGATGGAGGACCGGTTTCCGATCATCGACATCCTGCGCCAGACACCGCCCATACCGGAGAACTGCCAGTGGGCCACGTTCCTCCGGAACCATGACGAGCTGACGCTCGAGATGGTGACGGACGAGGAGCGGGACTACATGTACCGCGTCTACGCGAACGACCCGCAGGCGCGCATCAACCTGGGCATCCGGCGGCGGCTCGCGCCGCTGCTGGGCAACAACCGTCGCAAGATCGAGTTGATGAATGCCCTGCTCTTTTCGTTGCCCGGCACCCCCGTGCTCTACTACGGCGACGAGATAGGCATGGGCGACAACATCTACCTGGGTGACCGCAATGGGGTCCGGACGCCGATGCAGTGGAGTCCGGACCGCAATGCCGGCTTCTCGCGCGCCAATCCGCAGCGCCTGTATCTGCCGGTAATCGTGGATCCCGAGTACCACCACGAGACGGTCAACGTGGAGGCCCAGCAGTCGAATCCGAGCTCGCTCCTGTGGTGGACGCGCCGACTGATTGCACTGCGCAAGCGGTTCAAGGCGTTCGGCCGGGGCACCATCGAGTTCCTGTATCCCGACAACCGCAAGGTGCTGGCGTTCATCCGGCGCTACGAGAACGAGTCGATCCTCGTGATCGCGAACCTCTCGCGCTTTTCGCAATACGTGCAGCTCGACCTGTCGTCGGTGCGCGGTTCGATTCCCGTCGAGCTGTTCGGCCGCTCCGAGTTCCCGCCGATCGGGACGGAGCCGTACGTGCTCACGCTCGGTCCACACGGGTTCTACTGGTTCTCGCTGCTGTCTCCCCGAGCCGAGACGGCGGTGCCGCTTGCATCCGAGCTGCCCACGATCGCTCTGCCCCGCACCGGTCTTGGCGGCGCGATCGACAGCGCGGAGCGAATGGGCCTGCTGCCGGTCATGAGCGAACAGATGCAGCAGGCGCGCTGGTTCCAGGGCAAGGCCCGCAAGATGCGCGGCGTCACGATCCAGGATCGTGTTTCGCTCGCGCTTCGTGATCGCGACGATGGCGCCGAGATCGCGCTCGTCCACGTCGAGTACATCGATCACGAGCCCGACGACTACGTGGTCCCGCTCACGCTCACGCAGGGTTCGTCCGACGCCGTGCGGCGCGCGTCCGTGGCGATGGTCGAGGGCGAGTCGCGCCGCGTGGTGGACGCACTTTCACTACCCGCGACACACATGGCCCTGCTCGACCTCATCATCAACCGCCGGCGCGTGCGTGGCCGGAAGGGTGAGCTGAGCGGCGTCCGGACGCCCGCGTTGCGCGCGCTCCTGCGCGAGCGCGGCATGCCCGAAGAGAGTCGCCTCTTCCCCGTCGATCAGTCGAACACGTCCATCGGCTATGGCGAGACGTTCGTTCTCAAGGTATTCCGCCGTCTCGAGGACGGTGAGAGCCTGGATCTCGAGATCGGCGGATTCCTGAGCGCGCGCGGCTTCCCGCACGCGCCGCTCGTCGCAGGCGCAATCGACTACATCCGCGACGGCCAGTCCCGCACGCTTGCCGTGCTGCAGGAATTCGTAGCAAACGAAGGCACTGCATGGGGCCTCACGCTCGACGCCGTCGCCGGCGCGTATGAGCACGCTGCGTCCAGCGCTACCGGTCCGCTCGCGCGTGAGACGGTCTCGACGGCCGCACTGCTCGATGCGGCCGCCGCTCCCGGGCCGGAGCAGGAGACGCGCGAGCTCGCAGGCACCGCGCTCGAGCACGCGCGACTTCTCGGGCAGCGCACTGCGGAGCTGCACATCGCGCTGGGAAGCGATGCCGACGATCCGGCGTTCGCGCCCGAGCCGTTCACGATGTTCTACCAGCGCTCGCTCTACCAGTCGATGCGTAATCTGACGGGTCGGACGCTCGCGCTATTGCACAGCCAGCTCGGGCGGCTGCCGGAAGATGCGGCCGCCGATGCTAGTGCGATACTCGGTCTCGAAGAGCGACTGCTCGCCCGGTTCCGCCGCATCATCGACGGCAAGCTGCACGGCCAGCGCATACGCACGCACGGCGACTACCACCTCGGCCAGGTACTGTTCACCGGACGCGACTTCGTCATTACGGACTTCGAGGGGGAGCCGGTACGGCCGTTGAGCGAGCGCCGTATCAAGCGCTCGCCACTGCGCGACGTCGCCGGGATGCTGCGCTCCTACCATTACGCTGCGCATGCGAGCATACTCGACGCGGAGATCAATACGCCTCACGAGCGTGTCGCGCGCATCGCGTTCGGCGAGAGCTGGTACTACGCCGTCGCTACGGGCTTTCTCCAGCAGTACCTTGAAATCATGGGGGACAGCCGGCTCCTGCCGCCAACGCACGCGGAGATCGAAGTGTTGCTCGATGCGTACCTGCTCGAGAAGGCCGTGTACGAGCTGGGCTACGAGATGAACAACCGGCCGGCGTGGGCCGCCATACCGTTGCTGGCGGTGCGGCAGCTGCTGCAGAAATGAAACGTCGCGCCACGGACAGGCAGGTTCTACACCGGCTCGCACGGCTGTGGGACATCGGGGTTTCGTACGTGGACGCGGAAGGCCGACGCCGCGGCGCACATGACGAGGCGCTGCTCGGCACGCTGCGCGCCCGCGGTGCGCCGGTCGACTCCATCACGGACGTGCGCAATGCACTGCGGGAGCGCGAACGGGACATCGCGCGCCAGAGCATCGCTCCCGTCATCGTCGCCTGGGACGGGCGCATGCGTGACGTGCCGATCCGCGCTGCACGCACCGTCCGCACGGTCGAGTGCACGCTCGCGACAGAGGACGGCGACCGGCGCACGTGGGACGTCGCGCTCCGCAACGGCCACGGTGCGATCCGCGTCAGCGACACGTTGCCGCCCGGCCGGCACCGGTTGCATCTCGAGATCGGAACCGCACGCCACCCGGCGTGGATCCTGTCTGCGCCGCGCCAGGCGTGGACCCCGGGCCGGATGCAGTGGGGCGCGTTCGCGCCCGTCTACGCTCTCGCACGTGAAGGGGCATGCCATGGCACGTACTCGGAGCTGCACGAGCTTGCCCGCATCCTTCACCGGCAGGGCGCCTCGCTCGCGGCCACGCTGCCGATCCACGCCGCGTTCCTCGACGCCCTCTTCGATGCGAGCCCGTATGCGCCTGCGAGCCGCCTGTTCTGGAACGAGCTGTACGTCGATCCGCTGAAGCTCGGCCTCCCGATTGGCGATGCCGGCAACCCGGAAGTTGCAGACTGCGTGCGTTCCGGGTACGTCGATTATCGAGCAGCAGCGGCTCGCCACCGCCGTATCCTGCAGCCGGTCGCGGACCGCGCACTCGGTGCGCGCGGCGATCCCGATGTGCGCGCGTTTGCCGAGCGCCCGGACGTCGCCGACTATGCACGCTTCCGCGCCGCGGTCGAGACGCAGGGCACTGCCTGGCGCGCATGGCCTGCGCGGATGCGCAACGGCCGGATCCGCGACGGTGACTTCGACCCCGCTACCGCGCGCTATCACGCGTTCGTGCAGTGGGCGGCAGAACGGCAACTGGCCGCGATCACCAGTGACCCCGATTCGGCCGGGTTGTACCTGGACATGCCGCTCGGTGTCCACCGCGACAGCTATGACACCTGGCGCTACCGCCACATCTTTGCCACGGAGGCGTCCGCAGGCGCGCCGCCCGACGTTCTGTTTCACGGCGGACAGGACTGGGGATTTCCGCCCATGGATCCGGACGCCCTGCGCGCAGACGGTTACGGCTACCTCACATCCGCTCTGCGCCATCAGCTCAGGCACGCTGCGGTACTGCGACTGGATCACGTCATGGCGCTGCATCGCCTGTACTGG
>CAYLME010000056.1:0-19576 GCA_964384585.1 uncultured Gemmatimonadaceae bacterium
GCGAAGATGGTGCAGTGAACAGGACGCGCGGAACCACGTCGCACCCCCCCGGCAGGTCCACCAGAATGATGTGGTGCCACACCAGTCCGCGTCACGCATACCCGGAATGAGCCGCGTGCGTGCCGGCGCATGTTGTGTTTCGCTGTCACGGAACGTCTGGAATCTGACGCCATGCTTCCGGCGTCCAACGCGAACACAGGGGGAGGTAACATGCGTGCCGCAGCGCGATCGCACGTGCTGGTGTTGATGCTTGCATTCCTGCCGCTCGGCGGCTGCGCGACGCTGGTGGGTGGCGGCTCGCACCAGACCGTTGCCATCGAGTCCACGCCCAGTCAGGCTGATTTCACCGTGACGTCGGCGGACGGACTGCAGGTGGCGAGCGGGCGAACGCCCAGCACGGTGCGACTGCCGCGAAAGAACGAGTACCAGGTCCGGCTCGACATCGACGGCTACGAGCCGCAGGCGCTTGCGCTCACCCGCGGTACCAACGGCTGGATCTGGGGAAACCTGCTGTTCGGCTGGATCGTCGGTTTCGGGGTGGACTTCCTGACCGGGTCTGCCTACGACCTGGAGCCCTCGCTCGTGCAGGTCTCACTGGAGCGGAGCAGGGCAGGAGACTACGCGAACGTGCGGATCTACGACGAATCCGGCCTGCTGATCGGCGAGGAGCGGTTATTGCTGACTCCGGCGGGTAGCGCCGCGCACTAGCCGCGCACTTCACGATCGCGTCCGGAGGCCGCGTGCACGCTGCGCGACATCGTCTGCTGTATCTCGCTCTGGCATCGGCCGTGGCGTGCGCGCCCGACCGCGTGGACACCACCGATGGCGCGCCGCCCGCCGCCATCACCGACACTGTCAACTCCGCAGACGCGGGCGTCGCCGTTGCGGACAGCGCGCCCCCGGAACCGTGGGCAGTGAGCGCACACGGTGCCGGGCCGCTGCAGATCGGTATGCGGATCCCCGACCTCATGCCGTACCTGGCCGAGAACACCGACACGACCGGCGTCGGCGGTGGCTGTCGCTTCGTCGTCGTCGCTGACGCACCCGACAGCGTAGGCTTCATGGTGGAGAGCGGGCGGCTCGCGCGCATCGATGTGCGCGGCGGTCCGACACCGACCGTGGAAGGCGCGCGGATCGGCGACGCGGAAAGCCGCATCGACGAACTCTATCCCGGCCTGCGTCGCATGCCGCACAAGTACACCGACGGCAACTACCTCGTCGTGATACCCGTCGCAGCCGACACGCTGTACCGCTACGTCTTCGAAACCGATGGCGAACGGGTGACGCGGTATCGTGCCGGGCTGTATCCACAGGTCGAATGGGTGGAGGGCTGCGCGTAGGAACCCGGTCATCCGTCACGGCCGCCTGCACCCTGTTTTTTCCGCCCACGCCTGTGGTGCGTCACGACGCAGCAGGACAAACCGTCCGGAAACGGTTGAGAACCGTTCGCAACGGGCGCGGCGATGGTTCGCCGAAATCAGCACCCCCCCGACCCTGCATTCCCTTTTTCCCTACGCCGCCGGGACGTCGAAATTTTTAATGTGTGGCCGGATCCAGCGATCCGGTGTGCAGTAGCGGTGTGCAGCGGGTTACCGCCAGCAGGCGTCGGGTCCCCCACCCGGCGAAGGGTCCGATGGCAAGTGCCATGATCTTGCTCGAACTGGCCCGAGCAGGGAACGGGAGGAAGCGGTCGATGGCATCGACCTTGATGAGGAACGCAATGCGCAGCCGTTGCCACATTCCGGCATCATACTCACATTCACCAGTACGGATTGCAAATTCGTGGGAACACGTGAGAAGCGTTGTTGGACATCGGTGCGCCGGGCAACAGGGGGAACCATGAAACGACACGGACGGAGAGGGCTGGTAGCGGCGATCCTGGGGATCGTCGTGCTCTCTGTGGGGGGCTGTGTGGACGAGCGGATCGTGTATCGCGATCGTGATGTCGTCGGCGAGTTGCCGGCGAACCACATGAACTTCGTCGGCATGAGTGACGAAGACGCGAAGCTGACGGTCTGCGGCAACTGCCACGTGGGCTTCCAGGGAGAGTGGGAGCAGACGGCGCATGCCGATGCATGGGCGTCGCTGCAGGGGAGTGGTCACGCGCAGGCGACGTGCAAAGGCTGTCACACGGTGAGCGAGCTGGGCAACGTCGCGACTGCACCTGGCGGCTGGAGCACGACGCAGGACACGCGTTACCACGAAGTGCAGTGCGAGAGTTGCCACGGACCGGGGCTCGCGCACATTCAGAATCCGGGTGACACGAACATTCCGCTTGCCCCGATGGCAGTCGGCCTCGACCTGACGATCGGCTGCGGCGAGTGCCACCAGGGTACGCATCATCCGTTCGTGGAAGAGTGGGAGCAGTCGGGTCACGCGCAGATCCGCGCCAGTCCGGCGGGCCGGGCCGAGTGCGAGAGCTGTCACACCGGTGAAGGCGCGCTGGCGGCATGGGGTATCCGTACGGACTACCTCGAGAAGGAGGACGTTGCGCAGCCCAACCAGCACCTCGCGATCACGTGCGGCGTCTGTCACGATCCACACGATGCGTCCATCGAGGGACAGCTCCGCTATGCGGTCTCGGTGCCGAACGAAGAGCAGAACCTGTGCATGAAGTGCCACCACAAGCGTGGCACGCCTGACCTGGCGTCACAGGGTCGTGGCCCGCACTCGCCCGAGGGGCCGGTGCTGCTGGGCTACGGCGGCTGGTGGCCGCCGAACATGACGTTCCCGGACACGACCAGTGGTGATACTGCCCGCATCGCGGCGACGCACGGATCGGAAGTCAACCCGCAACTGTGCGCGGGCTGCCACGTGAACCGGATCGAGGTGACGGACCAGGAAACGAATGCCTTCGTGTTCCAGTCGGTCGGCCACCTGTTCGAGGCGACGCCATGCCTGGACGCCCAGGGCATTCCGACCACCGGGGACTGCGCGACCACGGAACGTACGTTCCAGACCTGCACGGGCGCAGGCTGCCATGGAACGGAAGCCATCGCACGCAGCCTGCAGCAGGTTGCGACGGACCGTCTGAATGACCTGGCCACCGAGCTGAACAACATGCTGGCGCAGGTGCCGGCAACGGAGTTCGACGCGAACGACGGCCGCTACAGCACGGCCGAGGGCGCACGGTTCAACTACCAGCTCGCAGCGGACTTCCCCTGGACCTCGGTCCATATCCCCTTCCTGATGGAAGCGCTACTGAGGGCGAGCGCCCGCCGGCCGAGCACCGATTACGGGATCGGAATGAGTTCGAATATTTCCCTGGAGCGGGAACTGGGCATACACTAAGGGTGAACGGCGGGGACGCGCAGACGCGTCCCCGCACACCCACAGCTTCAGGGAAGCGGGCTCGCCTTGAACGATACGCAACCCGGAGTACTTCAGCGCCTGTGGGGACGCGTCCGTCGCGTCCCCCCGGTGCTGATGGTAGCGCTGGGCGCCGGCCTCACAGCCGGCCTGGTCTGGGCTGGTGTCGAGCTGTACCGCACCTACGACTATATCCAGCACGACAACGACTTCTGCCTCTCATGCCACCTCATGGTGGATCCCTACGAGAGGTTCTCGCGCAGCGCGCACCGCGACCTCGGCTGCAAGGCGTGTCACCGGCCGACCATCGTGACACGCAGCACGATGGCAATCACGCAGGTCCTCGAGAACCCGGACAGCCTGCAGGCGCACGCGTACGTGCCGAACGCTGTATGCATCGAATGTCACGTCGAGGGCAATCCGCAGGACTGGCGCAATGTCGCCGCGTCGGCCGGACACCGCGTACATCTCGAGTCGGATGATGCATCGCTGAGCGGGCTCGAGTGCGTCCAGTGCCATTCGTCGTCCGTGCACGAGTTTACGGCGACCGACATGACGTGTGGCCAGGCGGGCTGCCACGAGAGCCAGCGCATCGTGCTGGGCGAGATGGGCAACCTCACGATCCACTGCGCGACGTGTCACGCATTCAGTGCGCCGGTCGTGAGCGCGGATGGCGATTCCGTGCAGCTGGCATTGCAGCCGCAGCGCGAGGAGTGCCTGAGCTGCCACGCGATGCGCGAGCGGCTCGCCGACTTCCCGCTCGCCGCGGACGACCCCCACAATGGCATGTGCGGCGCGTGTCACAACCCGCACGAGCAGACGGTGCCGCGCGACGCGTTCGAGTCATGTGCGAGCGCGGGCTGCCACGCACGCGCCGACACGCTGACGCCGTTCCACCGCGGGCTCGATCCCGGCGTGCTGCAGAACTGTGCACGCTGTCACGATGCACACACGTTCCATGCGGAAGGGCAGGAGTGCCGTTCCTGCCATACCGACGTGTCGGAGCCGTCACGCGTCTCGGGCACGGTGCGCAATCCGCATCGCCCGTTCGGTCTCGTACCGGGCGAGGGGGTCGACCCCGTGAGCATGCGCGCACCGGAAAGAGCGACCTCGACGCGCGGTGCCATGCGCCTCCTCGCCACGCTCGTGCTGCCACAGCGCGCCGCGGCGCAGCAATCCGGCCAGCAGCCGGCGCGCGCGCTCGACTTCGACCACGCGCGACATACCCAGATCGACTGTCTCGCCTGCCACAGCGTCGAGAACACGCACGGACAGATTACGGTCACCGGCTTCAACGACTGCCGTTCCTGCCACCACACGGGCAGTGTCGCGCAGCCGTGCACGCGCTGTCATGGCACTGCGGACATGCCGCGCGGCGCGTTCGACGTGCGACGTGCGTTCCGGCCGAGTGTGGGGAGGGCGGAGAACCGCACATTCCAGTTCGATCATGCGCAGCACACGGCGGTCGACTGTGCCACGTGTCACCGCGATGGCCTGGCACTCAGCGCAGCGCGCGTGAACTGCGGCTCGTGTCACCAGGAACACCACGAGCCGGAGAACAACTGCATGGCGTGCCATCAGGCGCCCGCGGCGAGCGCGCACACGCGCACGGCGCACCTGTCGTGCACCGGTGCGGGCTGCCATTCGCCCACGCCTGTGCAGGCGTCGCAGCGTACCCGCCAGTTGTGCCTGGCATGCCACCAGGACATGGTCGATCACCAGCCCGGGCAGGTCTGCGTGGACTGCCATGCACTGCCTGCACCGCGGTCCGCATCCGGAGGTGGCGGATGAGCCGGTATCGCGCCGCCGTCGTCACGCTCGGGGCGCTTGCCGTATTCGCGCCCGCACTGCATGCGCAGGGCGTGCGCGGCAGTGCGCAGACGATGGTGCGCTACTACGAGATCCGTCCGCTCGTTGACGACACGATCCCGTTCGCCGATGTCGAAGCTCGTGGTGACGGCACGTTCTTCTTCGAGGGCCGGCAGGTCGTATGCGCGACGACGGCGTTCTGCGTGCGCTACCTTTCCGGCGAGAAGCAGGGCGCCGCGATGCTGACACAGGACGTCGGCATGACTGCATGGGGTCTCGGCATGGAGGGGTTGAGCGCGACCGTACAACTGCGCGCGCGCGCCGACCTCGGCGGCGACGAATTCACCTGGCCGCGCGCCGACGACAACTTCGATGCAATCCTCGCCTACGCGGAGCTGCTGCGCGGCGACTTCCGTGTGCGTGCGGGTCGCCTGCAGAACACGTCGGGCCTCGGCTTCAGCAGCTACGACGGCGCGCACGTCCTGTACACGCCGCTGCCGCAGCTGAGTGTGCAGGCGTTCGGCGGTCGCAGCCTGGCCAGGGGACTGTACGAGCCGCGCCATGAAGCGCTGGAAGGCATCGAGCAGTTCTTTCCGGACCGCAACGCAGCGATCGTCGGCGGCGCACTCGAGGGGCGGCCATGGCCGCACACGAGCATCGAGGCGCGCTACCAGCGCGAGATCTGGTGGAACCGTGCCGCTCTCGTCTCGGAGCGTGCGGCACTCGATCTCACGTCCAGTGTTCTCGCGCCCGTACAGCTCCGCGCCGGTATGGACTACGATTTCGCGTTCGGTCACGTCGGCAAGGCGAACCTGAACGTGAGCGCGCCCGTAAGCGACGGGCGCGTGATGCTGGAGGCGCGTGCGTCGCGCTACATGCCGTACTTCGAGCTGTGGACCATCTGGGGCTACTTCAGCCCGGTCGGCTACCACCAGGTCGAGGGTCGCGCGGCGTGGCGGGTGCTCGACGTGCTGCAGGTCCGCGGCGCGGTCGGCTACCGCCGCTATGAGGACGCGCACGCGCCGGTCATCTTCGATGAGCTTGCGCGTGACGCCGTCACGGTCGAGCTCGACGCTGCCTGGAACGCCACACCGCGCATGGTGCTCGACGCGCGCTACCGCCTCGAGCGCGGCTTCGGCGCCTATCTCGGATCCGCCGATCTCGTGGCGCGCTATCGCGTGAGCGACCGCGTCGCATTCACTGTGGATGGTACTGTGTTCCAGCAGATCGAGCAGTTCCGGCTCGGCGACGGCGTGGTACTCGGCGGTGGCGGCTCGCTCGACGTGCAGGTCTCGCCGTTCGCGAACCTGAGTGGCGGTGCGCACGTGTACCGACAGACGTGGGACAATCGTCCTGGCGATCCGGACTGGAACCAGGTGCGCGCGTGGGCCGCGCTGCGACTCGGATTCGGAAGAGACCCGGGGCCGCGGGGAGGGACGCGATGAGCAGGATGCGTCGGGTCGGCATACTCGCCGGCGTGCTCGCGCTCGGTGCGGTCGCGGTCGGCATCAGTGTCGTCGCGCAACGCCAGCAGAATTTTCCGCACGAGGAGCACGCGGGGCTGTTCCCGCTGTGCGAAGGCTGTCACGTAGGCGTGCCGAGCGGCGATCGTGCGACCTTCTATCCGCCGCCGTCACAGTGCGCGCGCTGCCACGACGGTGTCGAGCTCGCCACGGTGCAGTGGTCGCCGCCCGCGGACGAGCCGGACAACCTCAGCTTTACGCACCCGGAGCATCCGGACGTGGAGGAGGGCACCGAGATCGGCTGTGTCGGGTGCCACACGCGGGAGGGCGCGCCGCGCATGGCGATCGCCGAGCACCCGGTCGTGCGTCGTTGTCTGGACTGCCACGAGCATCGCGCAGAACAGCACAAGATCGATGCGGACTGTGAGACGTGCCACGTGCCGCTCGCGGTCGCGCCGTTCGACGAGGGAAACATCCTGGCCATCCGCATGCCGTCGGACCACGTGACCGGCGACTTCATCCGCGGCGTGCATGGCGATCTTGCGGAAACGAACCTCGCACGCTGCGCGGTGTGTCACACGCGCGAGCGCTGCGAGAGCTGCCATGTCGATGCGCCGGCCGTGGCGGCTATCGCGCAGATGCCGGCCGCGCAGGGCATCGTTGCACGCTCACTGCCGACGTTCGCCGCCCACTATCCCGTGCCGCCGTCGCATGACGAACCCGACTTCCTGGTCGCGCACGGCGCGGATGCATCCCGCACGACCTGCGCGACGTGTCACACCCGCGACGACTGCGTGACCTGCCACGTGCCGCCGCAGCCGGACGCGGTGACGGAGATGCCGGCCCGCCGCGACGTGCGCGCGCCAGGCGTGCAGGTCGCACGGCGTGAGCCGCCGTCGCATGCCGCGCCGTACTTCGAGCGTGATCATGGCAGCGTCGCGGCCGCAGCCGGTGCTTCCTGCGAAACGTGCCATCGCCGCACGATGTGCGTGGACTGCCACGACACGTCCGCAACCGGCGCAACGGCACTGGTCGCGGCCGGCCTCGCGAGCGACACCATGCGCACCGCGCGCGACGGCGGCTTCCATCCGCCGAACTACATGGCACGCCACTCGGCGGAGGCGTACGGCCGCCGGCTCGAGTGCTCGAACTGCCACGACAACCGCGCGTTCTGTGCGGACTGCCACGAATCGGCGGGCATGAGCCCGCGTCGCACGACCGGCCGCCTCGGACCCGGCTTCCACGACGCCGAGCCGCTCTGGCTGCTGCGTCATGGACAGGCGGCGCGCCAGGCGCTCGAAAGCTGCTCGAGCTGCCACACGCAGAGCCAGTGCATGCAGTGCCACTCGACGCTCGGCGCATTCAAGGTCAGCCCGCACGGGCCGGACTTCGATGCACGGCGGGCGCAGCAGCGCAACGCTGCAATCTGCCTGGTCTGTCACATCACTGATCCATTGAATGGGGGAACACCATGAAGCGGTTCGTGGCCGTGCCCATGCTGACCATGCTGGCCGGTCTCGTCGCATGCGGCGGCAGCAGCGTGCCCGACGACCAGCTGACAGGCAGCATCGACTCCGCCGCCTGGGAGCGCGCGCGCAGCCTGCCCCCGGACGTGCAGGCCGCCCTCGACAGCGGCAACGCCGCGTTCCGTCGCGACGACTTCGAGGGCGCGCGCGAGCATTACCTGCGCGCGACCCAGCTCGGACCTGACCAGTCCGCGGCGTGGTTCGGTCTGTCCATGGCCGAGCGCGAACTCGGCAACGTCGAGGCGGCCGAGCAGGCAATGCAGCAGGTACGCTCACTTGCACCGGGAGCGTCGCTCGTGCATCCGGACACGCTGTCGGACAGCCTGCCGGCGGGCCATCCGTGAAGCACGCGTGGGGTGCCCTCCTCGCCGTCGGCCTCCTGATTCTGGCCGCCTGCGAGGCGCACGAGTGGGAACCGCCCTCACGCGAGGCACAGGTGGCCCAGGCCGACTCGATCTACTCACCCGCGCTCTTCGACACCATCGCGTGGGACAGCGACAGCCTGCGCGTCGCCACTGGCAATGACATCTTCGCGGCCCGCTGCCGCCGCTGTCACGGCTACCTGGGCGAGGGCGGACCGACGGAAGTGCGCGGTGAACAGGTGACCGTGCCATCGCTCGTGGCCGATGACTGGACCTATGCCGGTGACATCGAGGCGATCCGCCGCCGGATCTTCACCGGCCACCCGACCGGTATGCCGATCTGGGGCATCGCCGGCCTGACGATGCGCGAGATCGATGCGGTCGCGTGGTACATCGAAGGCGTCCTGCGGCAGGACTAGGTCCAGGATACGGACCAGAGGCGGCCGTTGCCCGGAACTGTAGGAACAAACCGCACAGCAGTTTATGTGGTTCGGGTTGCACGGGTGGAAGCAAGGATCTTGACCTGTGTGGCAACCCGCACCTACTGTAGGCGCGATTCGATCCTGCCTACGACGAACGCGGCATCGAGCGGCCCGACGGGCACGAATCGAGAGTATTCGATTCGGGCCGGGCAGAAACCTGACCGCACCCGGCGAGCGGCGCGCGCAACGCAGCTCGACGGCGATTTCAGAACCGAGCGAGTCCGAGCTGCGGCGTAATCGAGAGCCTCAGTGTTGTTGCAGGTGTGTGCATCACGCAGATGCCCGGCGCCACGGCCTGACATCCTGCACATGTCAACGCCATCGCACCGATTCCATATGATCGAGGAGGGCCTATACGTGCTGTACGGGCGAACCCAGTCGAACGAGTCTTCATTCTGTCTAACCACTCGCTCCTTACATCAATACAACCCTCATTCAACATCTCAGGGGGACATGAAAGCACATCATAAACACGCCCTGTCATTGCTGGGCTTCGTGATAGCGGCAGCCATTCTCGTCGTGGATGTCGGTGCCGCTTCGGCTCAGGCCACGGGAGTGGTCCGGGGACGCGTCGTCGAAGCGCAGACGCAGCGACCGCTTCCCGGCGCACAGGTGTCGCTGGTGGGCACGCAGCGCTCGATGCAGACGAACGAGCAGGGCGAATACATGCTGGTCGGTGTGCCGGCCGGCGAGCGCGTCATCGCGGTGCAGGTCATCGGCTATGCCGCTGCGGAGCAGACGGTCAATGTCGCGGCCGGCCAGACGGTGAGCGCGGACTTCACGCTGCGGACGGACGCGATCAGCCTGGAGGCCGTCGTGGTGACGGCGCTCGGTCAGACCTCGCAGCAGCGAGCAATCGGTACTGCGCAGCAGACCGTGGCCGGTGCCGACGTCGCGCAGGCGCAGAAGGAGAACTTCATTACTGCGCTGCAGGGCCGGGTATCCGGCCTCGAGGTCACGACGACGTCCGGCGTGCCGGGCGCGGGTGCTGCGATCACGATCCGCGGCGTCAGCTCGATCAGCGGCAGCAACCAGCCGCTCATGATCATCGACGGGCTGCCGGTGGACAACAGCACCACGCACACGGGTGTGTTCGCATCGACGACGACGTTCGAGAACCGCGGCGTCGCGTTCACGAACCGTGCTGCCGACTTCAACCCCGAGGATATCGAGTCGATCACGGTGCTCAAGGGCGCCGAAGCCGCCGCACTGTACGGCATCGACGCGGCGAATGGCGCGATCGTGATCACGACCAAGCGCGGCCGGTCGGGTGGCGGGCTCGACTACAGCAACAGCTTCCGGATCGAGATGCCGGGCCGCACGCCTGAGCTGCAGACGGTCTATGGGCCGAGCACTCAGGGCAGCAGCACCTATCTCTACTGGGGCGATCCCTACCCCGCCAACGCCACGTTCTACAACAACGTCGATGGTTTCTTCGATAACGCATTGACACAGAAGCACAACATCTCGTTCAGCGGTGCTTCGGACGACAACCGGATCAACTACCGCCTGGCGGCCGCCACCGTTCAGCAGCGCGGTGTCATTCCCAACACGAAGTACGACCGCGTCAACGTGACGGCATCGTCGCAGGCGGATGCGACCTCGTGGCTGCGTACGGACGGGTCGATCCAGTACAGCACGGACAACAACGACCAGCCGTACAACGGCATTGACGGCGCGCTCCTGGGCCTGCTCTCGTGGCCCGACACGATCGATGCCCGCGACTGGCTGACGCCGTCCGGCCTGCGTCGTCGGATCACGTCGCTGTCCGCTGTAGCAGAGCAGGACAACCCGTACTTCAGCGTGAACCGCAACAGCAACAACTCGCGGACGGTGCGCACGAACGTGAACGTCGGCCTGACGTTCCTGCCCGTCTCGTGGGGGACGCTGCAGACGCGGATCGGCGTCGACAACTTCACGACCGAGCGCCAGCTCGTGCGTCATCCCGAAAGCGGCATTCCGGGCGGCGCCAACACGAACGGCACTCTCGACAAGGTCAACGACGTAACGCGCGCGATCAACGTGCAGACCCTGGCGAACCTGCACCGCTACGACCTCACGGATGATATCGGTGTCAGCGCGATGATCGGCAACCAGATCAGCGACCGGAAGGGAACGGTTGCGGCCCTGGCCGGCAGCGACTTCCTGGACCCGAACTTCGTGTCGATCAACAACACGAACCTGCGTTCCAGCAAGACGACGATCGCACAGCGTCGCCTGGTCAGCGCCTTCGGTCAGCTCCAGCTCGACTACCGGAACTACCTGTACCTGACGGCGACCGGCCGTAACGACTGGACGTCCACGATCCCGGCGGGCTCCAACTCGTTCTTCTACCCGAGCCTCTCGGGCAGCTTCGTCTTCTCGGACGCGTTCCCGTCGATCGGCAGGTTCGTGAACGGCAAGATCCGCGCTGCATGGGCAGAGGTCGGCAAGGATGCACCGCCGTATGCGTACCGCCAGGCGCTCGAGTTCAAGACGACGTCGTTCGGCGGTTACGGCTACGGGTTCACGGGGCCGAACCCGAACCTGAAGCCCGAGTTTGCGACGTCGAAGGAAATCGGCACGGAGCTCGGCTTCCTCGACAATCGCCTCGGCATCGATGCGACGTACTACAGCAAGGAAACGCGCGACCAGATCGTTACGGGCATCCGGTCCAGCTACGCGACGGGATTCATTCTCCTGAACGTGAACGGCGCATCCACCCGCAACACGGGTGTGGAGCTGACGGTGCGCGGCACGCCGATTCTGACGCCTGAGCTGTCCTGGGATATCCAGGCCAACTACACGAGGGCGCGCGGCGAGGTGCTCGCGTTGCCGGCCGTTCTGCCCGAGTACTACAGCTCGGACACCTGGCTGTACGGCAATATCCGCAACGGTACCGCACCCGGCCTGTCGACCATGTCGATGACGGGCCTGTTCTATCAGCGGAACAAGAACGGCGACGTCCTGATCGATCCGACGACCGGTCTGCCGCTCCGTACGACGACCTTCATCGATGCCGGCTACGACCGTCAGCCGGACTTCCTGATCGGGCTCTCGAACCGGCTCCAGTACAAGTCGTTCAGCCTGGACTTCCTGATCGACATCCGGAAGGGCGGCGACATCTTCAACGCGACCGAGCACTACCTGACGGCCCGCGGCCTCAGCAAGCGTACGCTCGATCGCGATGTCCCGCGCGTCGTCAAGGGCGTGCTGCGCGACGGCCTCGAGAACACCGACAACCCGACACAGAACACGATCGTCGTCATCCCGTCGGTGAACACCAACTACTACCTCGCGATGAGCGAGGAGGTCTTCATCGAGAAGGACATCAACTGGTTCCGTCTCCGGGATGTCACGCTGACCTACCGCCTGCCGGCCGGTACGTTCGGCACCCGGCACGCAAGCGTGTTCGTGACGGGCACGGAGCTGCTGCTCCTGACGAACTACTCGGGCCTCGATCCGATCACGAGCGCAACGAGCGCTGCGACCGGCGGCTCGGGCGGCATGGGCGTCGATTACGGAAACTTCCCTGTCCCGATCGGCATCAACTTCGGCTTCCGGGTCGGGTTCTGACATGAAATCAATGAATGCACGGCGAGTGTTCCCATCTCCAC
The DNA here is from genome assembly GCA_964384585.1 of uncultured Gemmatimonadaceae bacterium. GTDB lineage: Bacteria > Gemmatimonadota > Gemmatimonadetes > Longimicrobiales > RSA9 > DASTYK01. The sequence continues at coordinate 12,548 of CAYLME010000056.1, forward strand.
TGCCGAGGGTGAAGGCGATGGCAAAATTGAGAGCAGCAGCGCTCGTATCGATCGTGATGCTGAGTGCTGCGTGCGATGACTTCCTTGACGTCAACGACAATCCGAACGCACCGGAAACGGTGACGGCGAACCTGTATCTGCCTCCGATGCTGCACTGGATGGCAACGGCACCGCAGTTCGATGGCCGATTCGTGGGCCGCTACACCGAGCAGTGGGTGATCCCGCACACGACGGGTGTGCCGAACATCTGGTCACGCATGGGCTATGACCGCTCCAGTGACAACGGCGCGCAGCTCTGGCGTGACGTGTACTGGACCTTCGGCCAGAACCTCGTCGACCTGATGACCAAGGCCGAGGCGGAAGAGCGCTGGGACGTCCTGGGCGTCGGCTACGTCCTCAAGGGCTGGGGCTGGCTGATGATCACGGGGCTCCACGGCGAGATCATCGTCCAGCAGGCCTTCGACGTCACCCGCTTCGAGTTCGACTACGACACGCAGGAGTTCACGTACCAGGAGATCATTCGCCTGTTCGACGAGGCGATTGCGAACCTGCAGCGCACCGACGGCAGCGTGGATGCCGGATACCTCGCCGTCGGCGACAAGATCTACAACGGCAACCGCGAGCAGTGGCTGAAGTTCGCCTACGGGTTGAAGGCGATGACGCTGAACCACTTCTCCAACAAGTCGACGTATGACCCGGCGCAGGTGATCGCACTGGTCGATCAGTTATTCACCAGCAACGCCGACGACCCGCTGTTCGATTACCCGGGCGCCGACCCGGCGAATGCGGACAAGAACTTCTGGGGTCGCACGCGGAGCAACATCCACACCTATCGTCAGACGCAGTTCGTGCTCGAGTTGATGGATGGTACGCAGTTCGGCGGTGTGCAGGATCCGCGCATGACCCGGATGCTCGTGCCGGCGTCGGACAGCGTGTACCGGGGAATCGATCCGGACGTCGGCTACGGTGCACTGACCATGGATCAGCGGCCGATGAACCTGCACGGCTATCCCGAGAGCGGTGGCACCGGGCAGCCGGGCAGGTACCTCTTCGATGACAACTCGCAGATGCCCATCATGACGTACGCGCAGCTGCAGTTCATCAAGGCCGAGGCGGCGCTGCACATGGGCAACCAGGCGCTCGCACAGGAAGCGTACCTGGAAGGTATCTCCGCGCACATCGACTTCGTGAACGCGCGCAATGCGGAGACGGGCAATCCCGCCGTCACGCAGATCAGTCCGGCGGAAAAGGCGGCGTTCCTGGCTTCGCCCGAGATCAATCCGGCCACGCTCACGCTCTCCCACATCATGTCGCAGAAGTACATCGCGCAGTGGGCGTGGGGGCACAACGAGCTGTGGATGGACATGCGGCGCTATGACTACACGGACATCGATCCGGTCAGCGGCACGCAGGTGTTCCGGGGCTTCACGATCCCGACGAACCTCGACACCGACAACAACGGGCTGCCCGTCGAGCGCATCCGCCCGAGGTACAACTCGGAATACGTGTGGAACCGGGGCGGTCTCGACGCAATCGGCGGCCTCGCGGTCGACTATCATACGAAGCCAATGTGGATCACTGAACCGTAAGAGAAAATGAAAACTCCTAGATCCATACTGCTACTGCTGCTGGCGGCGCTCCTTCCCGCGTGTGAAGAGAACGCGGTCCTGGAGATCGCCGGGCCTCCGGCCGGCGGCGCCAACATCAAGTTCTTCAACTTCGCGGTCGGCGCACCCGGCGTGAACTTCTACGCCAACGACACGAAGGTGACCGCGATCAGCACCACCACGTGCGCGGCGCTGACCGAAAGCAACGAGGCGGTATGCACGACGACCGGCTCCGAGTCCACGACCGGCGTCAATTATGGCGGCGCTGCGAACGGCGGGAGCGGCTGGTATTCGGACATCGCGCCCGGGCAGTACACGTTCAGCGGCAGGATCGCTGCTGCGGTGGACAAGAACCTGCCGATCTCGAGCGCACAGGCGAACCTGACGACCGGGTCACACTACTCGTACTATCAGAGCGGCATCTACGACGCCGTAACCAAGAGTGCAGATGCGTTCATCGTCGAGGACCAGCTCCCCGCGCTGGACCACTCGGTGGCTTACGTCCGGTTCGTCAACGCGATGTCCAACACGGACCCGATGACGCTGTACGCGACGCACCGTGACTCGGCGGTCACGACCGCAATCGGCGGAGTGGTCTCCTACCAGTCGGGAGGAGCATTCACGGCGGTCATGCCGGGCGCCTACGACCTGGCCACACGCCATGCCGGCTCGGACGCGAACGTCATCACGCGCGTCAACGTGGGCTTCGTCGGTGGCAGGGTCTACACGATCACGGCGCGGGGCGACATCACCGTCGCCAGCACGATCCTGCTGGACAACACGGCCAACCGGTAGGGCCGTTCGGCTGGACCACTCCCGAGGGGCACATGCAGGGGCCCGGGCACGCCGCCCGGGCCCCTCATGCATTCCGGCACGGTCGCGTCGCCGTACCGCCAACTTCGAGGCCCGCCTGCCCACCGGAACCCCGAGGCCCATGGCGCGCCCGGTGGCACCGATTCGTGGCCAATGGCACCCGCCCACAAGGAGTCGAGGCCCATGGCGCCCGGCGGCCTGATTGTATACCTTATTGTACCAGAACTTGGATGAAAGCGATCGGGACAACGAGGGCCATGCAAATGGACCACGCGGCGGATGCAGTGACCACAGGGCCGCCAACCGCGGCTCCGGGCGCGGCAGAGTCTGGCGTTGCGGGCGACGAGGGGCAAGAGCAGTTCGTGCTGCGCGCCCTGAAGTCGCGCGCCGATATGGATGCGTGCGTAGCGCTGCAGCGTGCGACATGGGGTGAGACGTACGAGGACTGCGTGCCCGCCTCGATCCTGAAAGTGAGCCAGATGGTGGGCGGCGTGAGCGCCGGCGCATTCGCGCCGGACGGCCGGCTCGTCGGGTTCGTCTATGGCCTCACCGGTCTGCGAGCGGGGCGACTCGTGCACTGGTCGCACATGCTTGCGGTCCTGCCGGAGTATCGAAATCACGGTGTTGGCCGACGCTTGAAGCAGTACCAGCGCGACGTCCTGCACGGCCTCGGTGTTGAGACGATCGAATGGACGTTCGATCCGCTCGTTGCGCGCAACGCGCACCTGAACCTGAACCGCCTGGGCGCAACGGTGGACGCGTACGTTCCGGACATGTACGGTGACACGGGTAGTGCGCTGCACGCGTTCGGCACGGACCGGTTCATCGTGAGCTGGCCGGTGGCGGATGGCGTCGTCGTGCGTGATGTCGCGCAGCTGCCGGAGTCGTGGCGGCGAGCGCCGTGGGCGGAGGATGCAGCGGCGGACGCGAGTCCATTGCGGATCGAGATCCCGCGCGACGTGGAGAGCATGGCGGTTGCGGATGCACGCGCCTGGCGTGAGCGCACGCGCGAAGCATTCCTTCGAACGCTCGGTGTGGGGTATCGCGTGGCGGCGTTCATGCCGGGTCCGGTGACGTGCGCGTACATCATGGTACGGAATGAGGGAAAGGGCGCCGAGTGATCAGGCTGGAGCGAGTCGTACTTCGAGAAATCCGGCTTCCGCTGAAGGAGCCGTTTCGCATTTCGTCGGGCGTGGTCGAGGATCGCCGCATCCTGCTGCTGGAGCTGCATACGTCCGACGGTGTGCGTTCGTGGTCGGAGTGTGTAGCGGGTGAGAAGCCGAACTACAGTCCGGAGACGATCGACACGGCGTGGTTTGCGCTGCACGCGTGGCTCGCGCCGAAGCTGCTGGGCGAGCTGCTGGAGGGGCCGGCGGACGCGCACGCCCGGATGGAGAGCGACGTGCGCGGCCATCGCATGGCCAAGGCAGCACTCGAGATGGGGCTGTGGGGGTTGCTCGCGGAGCAGGAGGGCGTTTCGCTCGCGCAGCTGCTGGGCGGCACTCAGGAGCGGATCCCAGTCGTCGTATCGCTGGGCATCCAGGCGACGCCGGAGGCTCTGGTCGAGCGGGCCGCGGCGGCCGCCGCGGCCGGCTATCACAAGATCAAGCTGAAGATCGAGCCAGGTCGCGAGATTGCATTCGTCGCGGCCGTGCGCGATGCGCTTCCGGATGCGGAGCTGATGGTGGACGCGAACAACGCGTACACGCTCGATGATGCGGGCGTGCTCATTCAGCTCGACGATTTCGACCTGATGATGATCGAGCAGCCGCTGGAGTCGGAGGACCTGGTCCGGCACGCGGAGCTGCAGCGTCGTCTGCGTACGCCGCTCTGCCTGGACGAGTCGATCACGTCCGTGAATCGTCTCGAGGACATGCTGCGACTGCGCAGCGGCCGCATCGTCAACATCAAGCCGGGCCGGGTCGGCGGCTTCACGTCGTCGGTCGCGATCCATGACATGGCGCGGGCAAACGACGTCCCCGTCTGGTGCGGCGGCATGCTCGAGAGCGGTGTGGGGCGCGCGTACAACGTTGCGCTGGCGTCGCTCCCGGGGTTCACGCTGCCGGGCGACCTCTCGCCCAGTGCCCGCTACTGGGCGCGTGATATCGTTACACCGGAATGGACGATGGACGCGAACGGCATGGTCACGGTCCCTCGTGACGTGCCGGGGCTGGGCGTGCAGGTGGATGAGGACCGCATCAACGATCTCACGGTGCGGACCGAGGTGCTGAAGGCGAACTGAACGCGGGCAGTTCGCACGCGCACGACCATCTGCACGCCCGCGGCGCCTTCGAAGTCGCCGCACGATTCCGCCGCACGTGATGCGGCCTCCTTCACTTTCCCACGGCAGCGGGTGAGCAGCCCGCCGCGCACGAACCGCGAGGCACCATGATAATCGATGCATCCTGCTCACCGGCCCGGCATGACGCGGCAGCCACGGATCGTGCGACGCCGACGCGGCGCGGCGTGCGGAGCACCGTCGCGCTCGGTGCACTGCTCTGCGCGCTCGTCGTTGCGCCGCAGGACGTGCATGCGCAGACGGTCACGCGTGGGGATGATCCGAACCTCGCGCGTCTGGCGGCGGAGGTCGACCGCATCGCCGCGGACCTGAATGGTGAGCTCGGCGTCGGCGCGCTCCACCTGGAGACAGGGCGTGCCATCTACCTGAACGGTGACGTGCCGTTTCCGATGGCGAGCACGTTCAAGGTGCCGATCGCGGTGCAGCTCTTCACGCTGGTGGATGCAGGAAGGATGAGCCTGGATGCGATGATCGCGCTGCAGCCGGGCGATCTGCATCCCGGAAGCGGCGTGCTGACGGAGCTGTTCGACGATCCGGGTGTCAGCCTGTCCGTGCGCAACCTGCTCGAGCTGATGCTGCTGATCAGCGACAACAGCGCGACGGACGTGCTGCTGCGAGAGGTCGGTGGCGCGGATGCGGTGAACGCGCGCCTGGCCGCACTGGGCGTGCAGGGTATCCGTGTGGACCGGCCGACGGTGGGACTGATCGCCGACTGGGCGGGCGTGCGCGGCGTCCCGGCGGACTACGACGTCAGTATCGCCCAGTACCGTGAGCTTGCCCGTGCGACGCCGCGCGAGGTCCGTGATTCCGCGGTTGCCGCCTTCGACGACGACCCGCGCGACACGTCGACGCCTGCCGGCATGGTCGCTCTGCTCGCGCGCGTGTCGTCCGGCGAGGGGCTGAGCGCCGCATCACGCGAGCTGCTGCTGGATATCATGACGCGCAGCACTACGGGCAATGCGCGCATCAAGGGTCACCTGCCGGAGCATGTCTCGGTTGCGCACAAGACCGGCACGATCGGCGGGAGCACGAACGACGTCGGCGTGATCACGCTGCCGGGCGATGCGGGGCACATCGCGATCGCAATGTTCGTCAAGCGCTCACCCGTGCCGGTCGAGCGGCGCGAGCACACGATTGCGGAGGTATCGCGCGCGATCTACGATTACTTCCTCTTCCAGCCGCAGGCGTCCACGCACACGCTTCAGACCCGGCAGGACCCATGACCGAGAAGCTGGAGCGTACGCTCCGGACACGCGACCTGGCCGTCATCTGTGTCGGTACCGTCATCGGCTCGGGCATCTTCATCGTGCCGGCCACCGTACTGCGCCAGATCGGCGGCGACCCGATGGTCGCGCTCGCGGTGTGGATCATCGCGGGCGTCCTCTCGCTCCTGGGTGCACTGACGTACGGCGAGCTGGGCGCAATGCAGCCCGAGGCGGGCGGCCTGTACGTGTACATGCGCGACGGGTTCGGCCGCATGCTGGCGTTCCTGTACGGCTGGACGCTGTTCTTCGTCATTGCCAGCGGCTCGATCGCGACCCTGGCCGTCGCCGCGGCCGGCTATCTCGGACAGCTCGTCCCACTCTCCAGCGGCATGTCGACCGTGGCGGCCGTCACGCTGATCTTTGCGGTGATGTGCATCAACGTGTACGGCACGCGCAGCAGCACGTCGGTGCAGACGTGGATGACGGCGTTCAAGGTGGGGGCAATCGTGCTGCTCAGCTTCGCCCTCATCGCGTTCGGCGACCCGGACGCGGCGGCGCAGGCAGGTCTCGCGCCCACCAGCGACGACGCAGGCGACGTCGTATCCACATCCGTGCTCGCCGCCGCCGGCATCGCCGTCATCGCCGTGCTCTGGGCGTACGAGGGGTGGCAGTACGTCACGTTTTCAGCGGGCGAGACGATCAACCCGCAACGGGCGTTCCCGCTGGGCATCACCATCGGGACGGTCGTACTGATTGCCATCTACTGTCTGGCGAACATCGGCTATGTCGCAGCGCTTGGACCGGAGGGTGCGGCCCGGAGCGACAGCATAGCGGCCACCGCGGCGACGTTCGCGCTCGGCACCGGTGCGGGGAAGGTCATCACCGTCGCGGTGCTGGTCTCCATGTTCAGCGCGGCGAACGGCCTGGTCCTGACGGCGCCGCGCGTGTTCTTCGCCATGGCACGCGACGGCGTGTTCTTCAGCAAGCTCGCCGAGATCCATCCGCGCTTCGGCACGCCGGCCTTCGCGATCGTCGCGACCTGCGTCTGGGCGATGCTGCTGGCGGTCTCCGGTACGTTCGCGCAGCTGCTGACATACGTGGTGTT
>CAYLME010000057.1:0-19575 GCA_964384585.1 uncultured Gemmatimonadaceae bacterium
GCACGGATGAGACCGAGGTTGCCCTCGTTGATCAGGTCACCGAGCGAGACGCCCTGGTTCTGGTACTTCTTGGCGACGGAGACGACGAATCGGAGGTTGGAGCGGACGAGCTTGTCGAGGGCTTCTTCCTCGCCCTTGCGGATGCGCTGAGCGAGTTCGACCTCGTCCTCCCGCTTGAGCAGCGGGTAAGCGCTGATCTCCTTGAGGTATTGGTCGAGCGAGCTCTCGTCGAAGCCGCCGCCGCCTCTACCGCCCGAAGAAAAACTCATACGACGCTCCGGTGACGCACAGCCTGGTGATTGCTGACCGGACCTGCCGATGCCGCAGTGCGGCCCGTTCCGGCATTCCGACTGTCAGAGGAACGCACGAGCCGCTGTCGTCACGACGCCACGGGACATGATGCATTCCTGTTCGCCCTGATCCTCACCGCTACGCACTGTCGCATCGCGGGAACTGGCGTCGATCGTGTTCCCGCTGTTACGGAGCACCGACGACGTCGATTGCGAATGCACGTTCATGCGTGCAGCGGATTCTCTGGTAGCAGGAGATCGTCGCCCGCCTTCAGCGTCGTATTCCAAGAAATCAACGGCTTCAGACGAATCGAAGCCAGGAATCATACGGGCAAGGAGTGCGACCGGTTGCGCGCGACTCGGAACAGCGAGTTCTTCCGGTGCTCATGACCGAACCGTGCGTCCCGGCCCGGTCTCCGTCGTCGCCGGACGGCGTTCGACGGCGCGCCCGTGATACGGCCGCTATCGACATGCTACCACGCCAGTTGGCGACTGTCAATCGAGGGGAGGCGCCTGCGCGCCCCCCGGTTTCCTCAGACGTCGTACGTGTCGATCTGTGCCCGCTGCAGCCGCCCGGAGTAGTCGACGTAACCGACCTTTGTCTCCGAGTAGAACTCGTAGACTTCCCAGCCGCCCTCACGGTGACCGTTGCCCGTTGCCTTGACACCGCCGAACGGCATGTGCGCCTCGGCGCCGATCGTCGGCGCATTCACGTACGTGATGCCGTTGTCGAGCTCGTTCAGTGCGCGGAATGACGCGCGTACGTCCCGGGTGTAGATCGAGCTGGACAGGCCGTACTTCACCTCGTTGTTGATCCGGATTGCCTCGTCCAGGTCGCTGAAGCGGATCACGCTCAGCACGGGTCCGAAGACCTCCTCGAGCGCGAGGCGGCTGCCCGGCTTCACACCGCGCAGGATCGTCGGCTCGAAGAAGAAGCCGTCTTCGAGCCCGCCGCCGCTCGCACGCTTGCCGCCCGTCAGGACCTCGTCGCCTTCTTCGCGCGCGATCTCGACGTAGCGGGTCGTCTTCTCGAGTGCGGCCTGGTTGATGAGCGGACCGACGTCCGAGCCGTCCTTCTGGCCGTCACCGAGGCGCAGCCTGCCGACCTGCTGCGCCAGGCGTTCCAGCAGCTCGTCGTGAATTGCGTCCTGCAGCAGCAGCCGGCTGGTCGCCGTGCAGCGCTGGCCGGTCGTACCGAATGCGCCCCACAGCACGCCCTCGAGGGCGAGCTCGAGGTCTGCGTCCGCCATCACGATCTGCGCGTTCTTGCCGCCCATCTCGAGCGAGAGCCGCTTGTGCATGCGACCACACGTCTCGCCGATGATGGAACCGGTCTCCGTCGAGCCCGTGAACGAGATCACCGGGATCTGCGGATGGTTGACGATCGCGCTGCCGACCTCTTCGCCCAAGCCATGTACGAGCTGAATGACGTCGGGCGGCAGGCCGGCCTCGAGCAGGATCTCGACCAGGATCGTCGCAGTGTGCGGCACTTCCTCGGCCGGCTTCAGGATCAGCGAGTTGCCGCACACGAGCGCGGGAAATGCCTTCCAGGTCGGAATCGCCATCGGGAAGTTGAACGGCGTGATCAGGCCGCACACGCCGATCGGACGACGATACGACATCGCCCACTTGTCCTTCAGCTCGCTCGGCACCGTGTGACCGAACAGGCGACGTCCCTCCGACGCCGCGTAGTACGCCGTGTCGATGCCTTCCTGCACGTCGCCGCGTGTCTCGGCGAGGACCTTGCCCATCTCGCGCGTCATGGCGCGTGCGATCTCTTCCTTGCGCGCGGCCATGATGTCGCCGGTCCTGCGCAACACGTCGCCGCGCAGCGGCGCGGGCGTGCGCTTCCACTGATCGAAGCCGCGCTGTGCGGACACGACCGCGCGCTCGAGGTCTGTCGCGTCGGAGCGCGGGAAGGTGCCGATCAGGTCCTGCGCGTTCGCAGGATTGCGATTCTCGAACGTGCGTCCGGTCTGCGAGCCGACCCACTCGCCTGCTATGAAGTTCCTGAATTCCTGTGCCATTGTCCCTTTTATCGTCGTGGTCCGCGCCGCGCCGCCGAACGGAGGCGGCGCATGCGCGGCAATGTAGGCCGTCGTCGTCGCCCGCGCGACGTCAGGCGTCTTCGCGTACCAGGCTGTACTTCTCGATCTTCTTGTAGAGGTTCGAGCGCGGCATCTCGATCTTCCGGGCCGTCTCGCTCACGTTCCAGTCGTGCTCGCGCAGCTTCGCCAGGATGTATGCCCGTTCCGCGCGCTCCTTGAACTCCGAGAACGTTTCGGCACCGAGCAGGTCGCCGGGTATGGAGCCCGACGCGGCGGCGCCGCCGACGAGGCGATCCACGTCACCGGCGTCGATCTCGTTCGAGCGGGCAAGGATCAGCAGCCGCTCGACCGTGTTGCGCAGTTCCCGCACGTTGCCGGGCCAGTCCATCCGCGTGAGCCGCTCGATCGCGTCGGCCGTGAACCGACGGGCGGGCAGCCGCTGCTCCTCTGCTGCGCGCTCCCCGAAGTGGCGTACGAGCATCGGAATGTCCTCGCGACGCTCGCGCAACGGCGGCACATGGATCGGCACGACGTTCAGCCGGAAGTAGAGATCCTCCCGGAACTGTCCCAGCTCGATCAGCTTCTCGAGATTCTTGTTGGTTGCTGCGACCACGCGGACGTTCACGCGGATCGGCTTCGCACCGCCGACGCGCGTGATGATACCCTCCTGCAGCGCGCGCAGCACCTTCGCCTGCGCATTCATGCTCATGTCGCCGATCTCGTCCAGGAACAGCGTGCCGCCATCGGCCTGCTCGAACTTGCCGGCGCGGTCCGCGGTCGCGCCGGTGAAGCTGCCCTTCATGTGTCCGAACAGTTCGCTCTCGATCAGCTCGGATGGGATCGCGGCGCAGTTGACCTCGACGAACGCCTCGTCCATGCGCGGCGAAAGCCGGTGCAACGCCCGTGCGATCAGTTCCTTGCCCGTGCCGTTCTCGCCGGTGATCAGCACGCGCGCGTCCGTCGGCGCAACCTTCTCGACGCGATCGAGCAGTGTGCGGATCGCGTAGCTCGAGCCGACCACCTCGTAGCGGCTTTCGACGGCATCGCGCAGGCGCGCGTTCTCGACGGCGAGTCCGCGCTGCTGCAGCGCATTGCGGATCGTGACGAGCAGGCGATCCGTATCGAGTGGCTTCTCGAGAAAGTCGTAGGCACCGCGCCGTGTCGCTTCCACGGCCGTGTCGATGGTGCCGTGCCCGCTGATCATGATGACGAGCGCCTGCGGATCGGATTCGCGCAGCTTCTGCAGGGCCTCGAGTCCGTCCATGCGCGCCATCTTCACGTCGAGGAACGTCAGGTCGGGCGTGAACGACGCGTACAGCTCGAGCGCCTCCGTCCCACTGCCGCCCGTCTGCACCTCATGACCCTCGTATTCGAGCACCTGCGCGAGGATGCGCCGAATTCCTTCTTCATCATCGACGACCAGAATACGGGCCATCCGTCAGCTCCCTGGGTTGGCGGACCTGCCGACCAGCACGAGCGAGTCCGCGCGTACGTACGCATTCGTGATACCGGGCGGCAGCGGCACCGCGACCGCGTCCGCCGGCAGGCCGGGCTCCGCCCGTCTGCCCAGCCTCGACAGCGCCGGCGCGTACAGGCGTTGTGGCAGCGGGATGCGCGAGACGGTGATCTCGTCCACGGCCAGCGCGACACGGCCGTTGCCCAGAGGCACGAGCTGGGCCGTCAGCGCCAGGTCCGTCGTGTCGGGCAACAGCGCCGCGGCCTGCCGCATCCCCTCCACGTCCGGCAGCCGGTCGATCGGCATGCGACCCTTCACGACGAGGCGACTCGCATCGAGTTCGATGCGCGGCGAATCCACGAACGCGGGCAGCAGCCCCTGGTACTCGTACATCAGCAGGCTCTGCAGCTCGACTTCGCTGAACGCCACCGTCCCTGCACGGCCGTCGCGCAGTTCAGCCAGCTTCGTCTGCGCATGGTCCGCGAGCGCCTGGCTCGGCATGACGTGTTCCTCAGTCGGCCTGCCGGTCAGCTCGTTCCACAGCGAACGCAGTTCGTTGCCCTGTGTGAACCAGAGGAACCCGAGGATGGCCAGTCCACCGATCACGACAAAGATGCGCAGGCAGCCGCGCGCCGATCCGATCATCTATTCCGTTCCTTCATGTTCCCGTTCGTTCCTGCAGCATTGCGGCGTGCAGCACCTCGTAACGTGCCCGTCCAGCCCCGAGATGACTGCGTATGAGCTCGACCCGGTCCACCCGCATCGCTGCATCGATCGTGACTCCGGCGGCAGCCGGCTCTGACAGGCGCACACCGCGCCGCTTCTTTGCACGGCCGAGCGTCACGTGCGGCGCGAACGCGCGTTGCTCCGGCGGAAAACCGAGCGGCTCGAGCGCAGCGTCGAGACACGCGACCAGCTCGCTGGTTGCACCGGCGTCCTCCACGCCCATGAAGAGCACCTGCGCACGACTCATGCGCGGGAAGGCACCTACACCGCCGGTGCGAAAAATGAACGGCGCGCGCTGCGACGCGCATGCATCCAGTGCCGACCGGATCGCCGCCACGTTTTCTTCCGCGACCTCACCCAGGAAGCGCAGGGTGATGTGCAGCGCGTCGGCGTTCGTCCAGCGCACGTCCGGTACCGAGGAACGAACATGCGCGGTGTCTCGCACGATGCGCGCGCACAGGTCTTCCGACAGCCGCACGCCGATGAAGAGCCTCACGTCGTCCGTACGGGCTCAGTGCCGCGCAGGATCCGCGACCTTCGGATGTGCGGATGCCACGATGCTGCGCACACCGGCAACCGCACGCTCCACGTCGCGCTCGGTGCTCGCCCAGCCGAGCGAGAGGCGCAGCGCACCCGTGTGCTCGGTGCCGAGCAGGCGGTGCGCACCCGGCGCGCAGTGCAGTCCGGGTCGCGTGAGCACGCCGTGCTCGCGGTCGAGCCGCATGGCCAGCATCGACGGATCGATATCGTCCGCAACCATCGTCACGACAGGCACGCCGTCCGGCGCAGGTGGCGTGAGGACCCGGACCATGGCGGCCTCGCTCAGCGCACTGTGCAGCATCTGCTTCAGCCGCATCGCACGCGCGTGGATCGTATCGATCCCTTCCGAGCGCAGCCATTCCAGTGCCGCGTGCAGCCCCACGATACCGGGCGCATTGAGAGTGCCGGCCTCGAGCCGGTCCGGCAACGCCGCGGGCATGGACGGGTCGAGCGAATCGCCGCCCGTGCCTCCGGTCAGGAGCGGGTCGATCTCCAGGCCAGGCCGGACCCAGAGAGCACCGACACCCTGTGGCCCGAGCAGCGCCTTGTGTCCGGTGATGGCAAGCAGGTCGATGCCGAGGCTGGCGACGTCGAGTGGCAGTGATCCGGCCGCCTGGGCCGCATCGACCAGCACGAGCGCGCCCGCCTCGCGCGCGGCCGCGCCGAGCTCGGAAAGCGGTGTTGCCGTGCCGAGCACGTTGGATGCCGCGGTCACGGCAAGCAGCCGCGCACCGCGGAGCCGCTCGCGTGCCGCATCGAGGTCCAGTGTGCCGTCGCGCGCGGCCGGGATCTCGCGCACCTCGATTCCGCGCTCGCGCCGCAGCACGTGCAGCGGACGCACGAGCGCATTGTGCTCGAACGGCGTCGTGACGACGACATCGCCTGCGCGCAGCACGCCGAAGAGAGCCGTGTTCAGTGCGTGTGTTGCGTTGAGCTGGAACGCGATGCGTCCGGGATCGCCGGGAATGTGAAGCAGTTCGGCAAGGAGGCGACGACAGCGGAGGGCGAGGCGGCCAGCGTCGACGGCGAGGCGATGCCCGCCGCGTCCCGGTGTCGCGCCACTGGTTCTCAGCCAGTGGGCGATGGCATCTGCGACCACATCGGGCCGGGGCGCGGACGTCGCGGCGTAATCCAGATACGCGAGGTCGTCATGCATCCGGCACGATCTCGATGGTCACGTAGCGAAACCCGAGCTTGCGCAGTTCCGCGGCACAGGCGCGAACGTCCTCGATGCGCTCGGGCGGCGCTGCCACGAGAAGCATGTCGCCTGCATGGCCTGCACGCTCGACCTCGACCGGCAGGCCATGCGCTGCAAGCACGCCGCGCGCGCCGTCGAGCGCTGCGTCGCTCATTGCCGGCCCGGTCGCACGAGTGACAACACCTCGTTGAGTGCGCCACGGCGGTATCCGTGCACATCCAGCAGCACACGCTCGAAGCCGGCGTCACGGACCGCCGCCGCCCACTTCCCGGCTTCGGCACCCGCCCGCGCGAGGTCCTGCGGGATGAGCTCGAGTCGTGCTGCGTCCCCGTGATGGCGCACACGGAACTCACGCAGTCCGTGTGCGCGCAGGTTCGCCTCGGCGCGCTCGACCATCGACAGGCGCTGCGGTGTGACCGCGAGCCCGTACGGCAGGCGCGAGGCGAGACACGGAGCGGCCGGCTGGTCCCAGGTCGGCAGTCCGAGCATGTGCGAGAGCTGCCGGATCTCCACCTTCGACAGACCGACCTCCTGCATCGGTGAGCGTACGCGGTTCTCCTGCGCCGCCTGCGCACCGGGCCGGTAGTCGCTCGCGTCGTCCGCATTCGCTCCATCCACGACGGCTGCAATGCCGTGCTCGGCCGCGACCGAGCGGAGCTGGCTCCACAACTCGCTCTTGCAGAAGTAGCAGCGGTTCGACGGGTTCGCTGCGTAGTTCGGATCGTTCAGCTCGTCGGTATCGATCTCGAGGTGAGGCACGCCGAAGTCATGCGCGCACTGCCGGGCAGTGTCGAGCTGCAGTCCGGGCACGGACGCGCTCCTGCCGGTAACCGCGAGTACACGCTCCGGACCGAGGGTCTGCACGGCTGCGACCGACAGGAACACGGAATCGACACCGCCGGAATAGCCGATGCACACGGACTCAAGTTCGCGCAGCACGCGCTGCAGCCGCTCGTACTTTTCCAGTGTTTCTGCGGGTACGTCCCGGTCGCCTCCGGGGACGTCCACCAGTACAGGTGCCTGCTGCGTATCCATGCGTCCAAGCTACCCGCACCCATGGCGCGCTACAAGTCGGGGCACACTCGGTGCTTACCCCGCCCGCGCACCCGCGCCCGCAGGCGGCTGGCGGTCCAGCGAGCGATACTGAGTCGCTTCTGCCACGTGCTCGCTGCGAATATCATCGCTGCCTTGCAGGTCCGCGATCGTTCGCGCAAGGCGCAGCACCCGGTGGTATGCGCGGGCCGACAGCCCGAAGCGGCGAATCGCGGCGCGCAGCAGTGCCTCGCCCGCAACATCGACCGTGCAGTGTGTCCGCACGTGCCGCGGTTGCATCTGCGCATTCGCATGAACGCCATGCTCGCGGCAGAAGCGGCGAGCCTGCCGCGCACGTGCGTCCTCGGTCCGTGCCCGGATCGCTGCGCTGCTCTCGCTATCCCGGACGCCGAGCAGTTCGCGCTCACTCAGCGCCGCAACCTCTACCTGCACGTCGATACGATCGAGCAGCGGCCCCGAGACGCGGCCGCGGTAGCGCACCACCTGGGCCGCGTGACAGATGCAGCTTCCTGCGCTGCCGTAGTGGCCGCACGGGCACGGATTCATCGCGGCGACGAGCATGAACGACGCCGGAAACGTCGCCCCCCCGCGCGCGCGGCCGATGTGGATGATGCCGTCCTCCACTGGCTGGCGCAGCGCCTCCAGCGCGCTGCGCCGGAACTCCGGCAGCTCGTCGAGGAACAGCACGCCTGCATGCGCCAGCGACGCTTCGCCCGGGCGTGGCAACGTCCCTCCGCCCACCAGGCCTGCCTCGCTGATCGTGTGATGCGGGGCGCGAAACGGGCGGGCGCTCATGAGGCCGCTCCCCGCGCGCAGCCTGCCCGCCACCGAGTGGATGCGGGTGACGTCGATTGCCTCCGAGCGACCGAGCGGCGGCAGGATCGTCGGCAGTCGGCGTGCGAGCATTGACTTCCCTGCCCCCGGCGGCCCGACCATCAGGACATTGTGCTGCCCGGCGGCTGCCACCTCGAGCGCGCGCTTGACGTGCTCCTGTCCTTTCACCTCCGCGAAATCCACAGCCCATGGATCGATGCTCGCTGCATCCGGGCGCCGCGCGACATCGAGTCGCGACGTGCCGGACAGGTGCGCCACGACCTGTTCGAGCGTCCGCGCACCGAGCACTTCGATGCCTTCGACTTCTGCGGCCTCGGCGGCGTTCGCGCCCGGCAGGACCAGGCGCGGCAGACCGGCTTCGCGACAGCACAGCGCGATCGAGAGCGCGCCGCGCAATGGACGCAACTCACCATCGAGACCGAGCTCGCCCGCCAGCAGGACACCGGTCGCGGCGTCCGGTTCGAGCGCACCCGCCGCCACGAGGATGCCGATCGCAATCGGCAGATCGAACCCGCTGCCGGACTTGGGCACGTCCGCCGGGGCCAGGTTGACCGTGATCCGGCGCGGTGGGACGGGCCGGCCGCTGTTGGCGAGCGCCGCGGTCACGCGTTCCCTGCCCTCGCGCACTGCACCCTCGGCCAGGCCGACCACGTTCATGCATGGCAGGCCGCTGGCCAGGTCCACCTCGACGCGGACCGCATAGGCATCGATCCCGAATACCGCGGCACTGTTCACCTGGGCGAGCATGTACCTTCCTCCCGGCGCCGCCCCCGTCGCTCCTGATGTGCCATACTGGCGCTGTCGTTCATGCGCGACAGGATCTCTGCGGTCATGGGGCACTGCCATGGCCGGGTGCGACGCCGCTCAGGCAACCGTCCGCGAACCGTCAGCGTCCCACACCGGGAGGTGTCGCATCGGGCCCACCACCGGAACAATTCGGTGCGATTCTGTTATTGTGACAGAACGGCGGGCATGCGCCCTGCACAGGCAATTGCAAACGTTTCCGCGCATTCCAGGAAGGTACGACGATGGTGAAGAAGGCGTTCGGTTACGCGTCGATGATTGCTGTCGCATCGGTGGCGGCCATCGGATGCACCGGAGGCGATCCGGCCCAGGCACAGACGAGCCAGGCGACACGCAACGAGGTCCGTGAGGCGCTCGGCGACGGCCCGATCCGGCTCGATACACTTACGGCAAGCAGTCTCTCCGGCGCGTTCCGCAGTGCTGCGGCAACCGCGCTGCCGGCCGTCGTACAGGTCGATGTACAGGCGCGCGTCACGGTGGCCAGCAATCGTCGCCTGCCGTTCGGGATCCCCAGCCTGCCGCAGGATCATCCGCCGTCCGTACAGCGCGGCACCGGCAGCGGCTTCATCATCGACGAGCAGGGCCACGTGATGACCAACAACCACGTGGTCGAGGGTGCGGAGCGGATCGTCGTGCGGCTGGCTGATGGTCGTGAATACGACGCTGTCACTGTCGGCACTGACCCGAATACCGACGTGGCCGTGATTCGCATCGAGGGTGCAGACGCCGGATCGCTGCCCGTCTCGCAGTTCGGCGACAGCGATGCACTCAAGGTTGGCGACTGGGTGCTCGCACTCGGCAATCCGCTCGGGCTGGACTTCACCGTTACGGCCGGCATCGTCAGCGCCAAGAACCGCAACATCAACATTCTGACGAACGAGGCGGGGACGCAGCTCGAGGCGTTCATCCAGACGGATGCAGCGATCAACCGGGGCAACTCGGGCGGGCCGATGGTCGACCTGCTCGGCCGTATCGTCGGCATCAATACCGCAATCGAGTCACAGACGGGCTTCTTCGCCGGTGCGGGTTTCGCCATCCCGATCAATCTCGCGCGCAAGGTCGGCAATGACCTCATCACGTACGGCGTCGTGCACCGCCCGCGACTCGGCATCCAGATCACGGAAGTGGATGCGGCAGACGCGCAGGTCTACAAGCTGCCCAGCGTGGCGGGTGCCGAGATCTCGACGCCGCCCGAGCGCGGCACGCCGGCTGGGGATGCCGGGTTGCAGATGGGAGACGTGATCGTGAGCATCGATGGCGAGCCGATCCGTACAGTGAGCGAGCTGCAGGCGCGTGTTGCGCGCATGCGGCCGGGCGAGACGGTGGACGTCGGGGTGATTCGCTACGGCGAGTCCCTGACCCGGAAGGTGCGGCTGGGCGAGTTCGAGCGCGTCGCCGCGCGTCAGCCGCCTGCCAGCGACGGACCGAACGCCGAGATGCGGCTCGGCTTCCGCGCGATGCCCGCGCCGGCCGAGAGAGCGGAGCTCGTCAACGAACGTGGTGACACGTTCGTCGCCATCGCAGAGGTCGATCCCACGGGGCCGCTCGGTGCTGGTCCGTTCCGCATCCCGCGGGGCGGTGTGGGTCCTGTCATCCTGAAGTTGAACGGGCAGGACGTGCGCACGGTTGCGGACGTGCAGCGCATTGCACGCTCCGTCAAGTCAGGTGACGTCGTGTCGATGATCTGGGTGAACGAGCAGGGACAGCCGACGATCCTGAACTACCGGGTCCGCTGATACTGCGAAGCAGCGTGACCCGATCGCGCCGCAGCAGCGCGATGACGACAGAAGGGCCCGGCCTCGTTGCGTCGCCGGGCCCTCCTGCATGTCACTCGGCGGGCTCGTCCCGCCCGTGCAGCCTCAGGGGCGGACGACCGTCATCGGCGGCACGCATCCGCACGTGCATCACCGTACCTTCGCCGGGCGTGCTCTCGACCGTGATCGTGCCGCCCCAGCTCTCGACGATGCGCCGCACGATCGCGAGGCCGAGGCCCGTGCCGGACGAGCGTGTCGAGAAATGCGGATCGAAAATCCGCTCCTGCAGCATCTCCGGAATGCCGGGCCCATCGTCCACGACATCGAGCGCCACCGCTTCACCTACCCTGTACAGCTGCACCTCGACGATGCCGCGTCCTTCGAGAGCGTCGCGCGCATTCTCGAGCAGGTTCAGGATCACTTCCTTGAGCTCGCCCGGGCGTGCGCGGACCGGCGGCAACGCAGCCTCGATCGCAGAACGGAACTCGATCGCCGTATCGGAACTGCGGTACAGCGTCAGTGCATCGCGCACGACCGCGGTCGCATCGACCCGCTCGACCGGTCCCGCATCCGCGCCGGGTGCACCGTAGCGTGAGAACGCGCGCGCAATCTCCGTGAGCCGATCGATTTCGTTCAGGATCTGCGTCACGCTGTCGTCCAGGATGTCACCGAAATCCGCGCGGCGATCGCGGTACGCGCGTCGCAGGTGCTGCACGGACAGCTTGATGGGCGTGAGCGGATTCTTGATCTCGTGCGCGATCTGCCGCGCCATCTCGCCCCACGCGAGGACACGCGCAGTGCGCAGCTCCTGCGTGCGCGCACGTCGCAGGCGACGCACCATGCGATTGAACGAGGCGAACAGCTGGCCGAATTCACCGGATGGCGGTTGCGGCAGCCGGACGCGCAGACGTCCCGCACCCACTGCTGCGGATGCACGTCGCAACTGACCGATCGGTCCCGCGAGCGCGCGCCCGACGAGCACGGACAGGGCGAGCGACAGCAACGCACCGACCAGCGCAGCGAAGAGCACGAGATGCGCGAGCTCGCGCTGACGCACTGCGGTGTCGCCGGCGGCGAGTGCCATGGGTACGGCCAGGGTGCCGGTGGCAGGAAGGCTATGATATGCAGTCAGGAACGGACGATCGCCGATCGCGCGCGTTTCAACGGCGGCAAGATCGTCGCCGCCCTCGAGCGACAGGTATACCGTGGGCGGCATCCAGGCGCCGTACACCCCGAGCGCGAGCGCCTCTGGCGACGACACGTCCGCGAGTTCGCCGCGGAAGTAGTACAGCACGTCACTACCCGCATGCTCGGCCAGTTCCCGGAGATTGCCATCGACGTCCGGGAACTCCAGCACCGCGACTGCGGCCGCGCGCTGCGCCACGGCGCGCGTCGCACGCGCGACCTCACCCGCGAGTGCACTGTACGTGGCCCAGCCGAACACCGCCGTCGGCAGCAGGAAGAACCCGAAGAGCGCAACCGTGATGCGCGCGCGGAAGCTGCCCATCCAGCGCAGCCATCCGTGGCGCGGCTTTGGTGCGGCTCCCCGTGCTGCGCACCCGACGTACCACAGAACGACGAGCAGTCCCAGGTCGAGCACGAGCACCAGCATGCCGCGCGCGAGCCGGACGCCGAGCGATGGCAGCTGCACTTCGAGGTGTGCGTGGTATGGACCGTCCGGAAAACGCACGAGCGTATCGCTGCGCCATCCCGTCTCGCTCTCGACCCACAGCGTACCCTCGCCGAGATCCCGCCCGGGTCGCGCAGGGATCAGGTTGAGCCTCGTGTCCTGGTTCTGCACCGCGCCCAGGAACGGCGCGATCACGCTCGTGCGTTCGAGCGAGCGTCGAGGCGGCACCGTGAACGTGATCACGCCGTCGCCAGCAAGCGGCACCGTGAGCAGGCGGCTCACCGTCGGGTCGTCGACGACAGTCTCGAGATGCGGCTCGCTCTCGTCCTGGCGCGCGCGCGCGATGCGGCCGAGCATCGCCGGCAGCGTGTCGGGCGTCATCGCGTCACCCAGGTTCAGCTGCAGTTGCGGCTGACCGCCTGCATCCCAGAGTGCCGCCTGTACCGGGTAGGACTCGCGCGCCATGCCGCTCGCAACCCACGCGCGGTAGAGAAGCTGTATGCCCTCTTCGCCCGCCGCGTAGCGGCGCTGTGCTTCGCGTCCGAGATCGACGAGCAGGTAGTCGAGATACGGGTCGGGCTGTGCGCCGAGTGTGCCGACCTCGCGCTCCGCGTCGTCCAGGCGTGCACCGACGTGCGCAACCCACACGTGCGGTATCACCGCGGTGGCAGCCAGCCAGCCTGCCGCGGTCCAGCGCAGCAGCCGCCCCGTGTTGCCGCCCAGGCCGGCGAGCGCCGTTCCGAG
The DNA here is from genome assembly GCA_964384585.1 of uncultured Gemmatimonadaceae bacterium. GTDB lineage: Bacteria > Gemmatimonadota > Gemmatimonadetes > Longimicrobiales > RSA9 > DASTYK01. The sequence continues at coordinate 13,078 of CAYLME010000057.1, forward strand.
CAGTAGAAAAGGCGCGAACCACAACCCGGCGGTCCAGAACTGTGCTCCTTCGAGCGGCCGCAGCCGCAGGTGCAGCAGCACCGCGAGTGCAACGCTGAGGCTCAGGCCGAGTGCCGCGAGTCCCACCTCCACGCGCGCACCGCCCCACGCGCGGATGCGCGGGACCGTGAGCGGTGCGCGCTGCGGCATCGCGAGCGCGGTGAGCATGGTGAGGAGCAGCACGAGCGCGATCTGCAGGCCGAACCAGAGAGCGCCGCTGGTCGTCATCAACTGTTGTGCAGCGGCGTCCAGCACGAGTCGCAGGCCTGCCATGTAACCGACTGCGACCGCGGCCGCACCGGTCACGAGCAGCAGCCGCCGGTCGCGTCCGGGCACGGGCAGTCGGACCGTCGCGGCCAGGCTCGCGAGTGGCAGCAGCAGGAGCAGCACGCTGCCGAGCGTCGCGTCGATGCCCGGCAGCAGGAAGTACAGCGGCGAGAACAGCACGCTCGTCTCGAATGCCGGGCCGATCGGCGCGAGCAGCAGAGCCGGCACGGCGAGCAGCAGCGGCAGCGCGCTCGGCCAGCGCGCGGTCGGCTGCGCCTGCGCCATGCCGATGGCAAGCAGCGCGAAGGCAAGCAGGCCTGCAAGTGCAGCGATGCGCTGAACGCCTCGTTCCACGTTCTCGCGCGCCTGCGCCTGCGTCATCCGCTCGAACGTGCCGTGCGCGATCGTATCCGTGCCTTCGACCAGCACCCAGTCCGGCGCGACGCCCGCGCCGGCGCGGAACACTGGTCGCGCGCCGGTGCGTTCCTCGAACGCGCCGGTAAAGCTGCTGCTGCTGCGGTCCTGTACGAGGCCGGTCTCGATCAGCATCGCAGCGACCACGTGCTGGCGGTTGCCGGCGACGGGGTGCGACAGGTAGAGGTACGAATAGAGTGGTCGCTCGGCCAGGCGCATCCCGCTCTGCGCCCGCCGCACTGCTTCCGGCAGGCTGCCACGATGATCACCTGCCCACGAGAGCAGGTCGCCACCGTGCGTGAACAGCGCGATCGCATCGACGCCGGTTCGCCCGCGCAGCTGTTCGAGCTCCTCGAACAATACGCGACCCGGGGGGGCCCGCAGCGCCGCTTCGGCTGACAGTTCAACCGCGGTGCGCGCCCGCTCGATCGCGCTCTCCATGCGACGCTCGAGCTGGCGCGTGAGGTCGGCGTCACGCGCCTGCACGATCCTCGCCCAGTCATACTCAATCGCGCGGAACCGCCTCCCCGCATCCAGGCCCGCGAGCAGGGCAAGCGCCACTGCCGCAAGCGCGGCCAGGACGAACGGGCTCGTGCGTTCGCGTCGCGCGGCAACTGCCGCCAGGACGGTCGTCAACGTGGCCGCAACGAGATATCCGGCCTGGATCTGGCGTGCCCACGCCAGAACGAGGAATATGCTCAGTGCGGTCAGCACCCACGCTACACGCGCGTTGCGGATGCGACCGGAAACGTCAGACCAGGATGCCGGCGTCAATGGAAGAGTATCTCGGCCTCGATGAACTGTCGTGGATCGATGTCGCGGCCCATCTCGCGCGAGACCCGCGCCTCATCATACCCGCTGGCGCGCTCGAGCAACACGGCCCGCACCTCCCGCTCGGCTCCAACGTCCTGATTGCACGCCATATCGCCGGCGACCTCTCGCGTGCGTTCCACGTCCTGCGTGCACCGACGGTCCACTATGGCGTGAATGTGGCCAGCGACCGCGCCTATGCGGGCACCGCGTCGCTCATCCAGAAGACGCTGCATCGCGTCATGAACGAGCTGCTCGCTGCCTGGGAGGCCCATGGCATCCGCGAGTTCATCATTATCACCGCGCACCGCCATGAGCCACACCTGGATGCGCTCGCGACCCTCGTGACGCGCAAGGCACGCGTCCGCGTGCTGTCCGTCTGGGATATCGATCTCGCCGATCTGCTCGATGCGCAGCCCGGTCCCCTGCACGCTGGCGAGGCAGAGACGTCCGTGATGCTGCACCTCTACCCCTCGCTCGTGCGGATGGAACGCGCGCGTGACTTCGAGATCTCCGACGACGCATTCCGCCGCTATGTCCGCGACCAGCTGCCCAGCCCGCCGCCCGGCGGCGCCGGCGTCGTCGGCCGGCCCTCACTGGCAAGCGCCGAGAAGGGCGCCGTCATCTACCAGCGCATGCTGACTGCTATCGAGAACGCGGTCTTCCTGCCTGCCACAGAGGCAGATACCGACACCCTGTAAAGCCGGCATTCGGCGCCGCACTGAACGATGTTGCCCGCATCCCGCGCCTGCTGCGATACTTCATGCCGCACTGGAGGTTCCTGCTTTCGAACCAGCCTCCTGCGCCGGGGTAGATGGTGCAGCCGTGCAACCGAACGGGGAGAGCCCATGCAGATCCGCAGAATGCTCATCGCAGGCGCCGCAGTGCTGGTACCCCTGTCAGCGCAGGCGCAGACGTCCACGCTGGACGAGGGCGCGTTCCGGCTGATGGTGGACGGTCGCGAGGTTGGCACTGAGACGTTCTCGATCCGCCAGAGCGGCGAGGGCGATCGGGCGGTAGTGATCGCACAGGGTCGGGTCGTCCTCGCGAACGGCGGCGGCGAGCAGGTCGTCTCTTCGCTCCAGTTGTCCGGCACGCCGCTGCGGCCCGCCGCCTACGACCTTCAGGTCCAGGGCGGCGACGCCGAGCGGATCGCGGGGCGCGTCGTGGGCGGCCGCTTCAGCGCGCGCATCGTCCGGCCCTCCGGCGAGCAGATGCGCGAGTACCTGGTCAGTGACGGCGCGGTCATCGCAGACGAGGGGGTGGCGCATCATTACTATTTCCTCGCGCAGCGTGTGGGCGGCAGCGACGGACGCGTGCCGCTCGTGATCCCGCGCTCCAGCCGCCAGGTGTGGGCGAACGTCACCGTCGCGGATGGACAGAGCGTCCAGATCGGCGGGCGCGGCATATCGGCACGACGGCTGGATATCCAGCCACAGGGCGGCGCGGCCGCCCAGGTCTGGGTCGATGCACAGAACCGCGTTCTGCGTGTCGCGATTCCCTCCTCCAGCTTCGTCGCCGAACGCACCGCCGCCCCATAACCGCGGTGCCGCCGCGGCGGCACGACAATGAAACCGGCAGGGACGGTGTGCGTAAGGCATGCCGTCCCGTGCACATATCGACACAGGAGACCGCGTTGTCGCAGACCCATCGAAGCAGATCCGCCATTACGGTCGTGACGCTGCTGCTCTCCACCCTGCTGCCTGCGGCAGGGGTGACGGCACAGCAGGCGCCGGAAACGCTGACGCTCGAATACGCACTCCAGCTCGCTCGCGATCACAACCCCGACTATCTCGCCGCCGCCAACGACATTCAGCTCGCGGACTGGAACGTACGCGCGGCGTACGGCGACCTGCTTCCGGGTGCCAGTGCTTCCGGCAGCATGAACTACCAGGCTGCGGGCGAGCAGCGTTTCGGCGTCATCACCGGCAGCGATCTCGGTATCGGCAGCAGCACCGACTACTACAGCTCGAGCTACAGCCTCAATCTGAACTACAGCCTGAGCGGTGCGTCGCTGTTCGCACCGTCGCGCGAGCGAGCGGCCCGGAACGCGACGTCTGCGGGCATCCGCTCCGCGCGCGCTGCGCTCGAGACCGATGTCACGATCCAGTACCTGGCCGTGCGGCGCGCGCAGGATGCGGTCGCGCTCGCGGAACAGGAGCTGACGCGCGCAACGGAGAACGCCCGCCTCGCGGCCGCTCGTGTCGCGGTCGGTGCAGCGATCTCACTCGAGCAGACGCAGGCCGAGGTGGAGCGCGGCCGCGCCGAGGTCGCGCTCCTCACGTCCCGCAACGAGCTGCGCACGCAGCGTCTCGTGCTCGGGCAGGTCATCGGCCGGCCGCTGCCGGACGACCTGATGCTCACTTCCGGCTTCGAAGTCCAGGACGTTCCGTGGGAGCTGGAGTCGCTGCTCGCAGGCGCGCGGGGCGAGAATCCGGACATCCTGGCCGCGCGCGCGAACGTCAACTCCGCCCGCGCCGGTGTACGCATGGCGCGCTCCGCCTATTTCCCGTCGCTCAGCATGTCCGCCGGATGGTCTGGCTTCGCACGCCAGGCCGGTAATACGGCCATGCTGCTCGATCGGGCACGCGCCCAGATGCAGTCAGCCCAACAGCAGTGCATCCGCGACAACCTCATCAGTGCAGGACTGTCGACGCCGCTGCCCGGCATGCCGCGTGACTGCAGCCAGTTCACGCTGACACCGGAGCAGGAGTCGATGATCCGCGCGGACAACGACGTTTTCCCGTTCGGCTTCTCGCGCGAGCCGTTCAGCGCGCAGCTGACCGTGTCACTGCCGCTGTTCAACGGCTTCGACCGGGAGCGGCAGGTCGCGCAGGCGCGTATCGCCGCAGATGACGCCGCGCACAGACAGCGTGCCGAGGAGTTGCGCGTGCGCACGGCCGTCGAGCGCACACTGCTCAATCTGCGCACCGCACGCGAAGCCGTCGCGCTCGAGGAGCGCAACCGCGAACTGGCCGATCAGCAGCTCGCGCTCGAGCGTGAGCGCTATCGCGTCGGCGTCGCTTCGTTCGTGGAGTTGCAGGAAGCCGAGACACTGAAGGCACGCGCAGACCGTGACTACCTGGTTGCAGTCTACACGTTCCACGAGAACCTCACCGCGCTCGAGGCCGCCGTCGGCCGCCCGTTGCGCGTGAACCCCGGAGAGCGCTGATGCGCAGGAGAACGAAGCTCATCGTCGGCGGAGGCGCCGTCGTCGCCGTCATCGCAATTGCCGTGATTTCCGCGACGCGCGGCGGCGACGGGACCCAGGTGCGCATCGAGCCCGTGGAGCGACGCGACCTCGTGGCAACCGTCACCGCGAGCGGCTGGATCGAGCCGAACCGGAAGGTCGATGTCCAGGCGGACATCATGGGACGTATCACGGAGCTTCGCATCGTGGAAGGCCAGCAGGTGTCGCGCGGCGACATCCTGTTGCGTATCGACCCGACGCAGTATGAAGCGGCTGTGGCACGCGCGCGTGCAGCGGTGAACGAATCGGGTGCACGGGAAGCACAGGCGCGCGCGAACCTGATCCAGGCGGAACGCCAGGCGCAGCGGATGCGGACGCTTGCCCAGCAGGAGAACATGGTCAGCCCGCAGCAGGTCGAAGAGGCGGAGACCCAGGAGCTTGTGCAGCGGCAGCTGCTCGAAGCCGCGAAGTACGGCGTCGCACAGGCACGCTCCGCACTGGCCGAGGCGGAGGACCTTCTGGCCAAGACCGTGATCCGCGCACCGATGGACGGCGTCGTCACGCGCCTCAACGTCGAGGAAGGCGAGACCGCGATCGTAGGTACGATGAACAACGTGGGCTCGCTGCTGCTGACCGTTGCTGACCTCGGCGCGATGGAGGCGGTCGTACGCGTGGACGAGACGGATATACCGGATCTGCATGTCGGTGACAGCGCGGCCGTGCAGATCGATGCGTTTCCGCGTCAGTCGTTCTCGGGTGTCGTGACGGAGATCGGCCACAGCTCGGTCACGCGTCCGGTCAGCGGCGTGGCGTCGGCGAGCGGCGCCCAGGCAGTGGACTTTGAGGTGCGGATCCGCCTCGACAATCCGCCACCGTCGCTGCGCTCCGACCTGTCGGCAACGGCCGATATCGTCACGGCCAGACGCCAGAGCGTCCTGTCCGTCCCGATCATCGCACTCACCGTGCGTGAACGGACGGGCACGCAGCCCGTGCCGCAGGAAGACCCGGCGGCGGAGGCAGCAGCCCGCGCGGCGGCGGAAACACAGGGCGATGAAGAAGGCGTGTACGTCGTGCGCAGCGGGAAGGCGGAATTCGTTCCTGTCGAGGTCGGCATTGCCGGCACCCAGCATTTCGAGGTGCTCACCGGCCTGACCGAATCGGACTCGGTGGTGGCTGGTCCGTACGAGGCGATCCGTTCGCTGAAGGATGGTGACGCCGTGCGTCCGATCCGCGCGGTGCCGGCGACCGGCAGCGGCGCTGCCGCTGCCCAGCAGCCAGGCAGTCGATGAACGACGAGATCATTCGGACCGAGGATCTGCGCAAGGATTACGTTCTGGGCGCAGAGACCGTCCATGCCCTGCGCGGCGTGGACCTGCTCGTCGAGCGTAACGAGTACATCGCGATCATGGGACCGTCGGGCTCCGGCAAGTCGACGTTCATGAACCTGATCGGCTGCCTCGACACGCCGACGGGCGGCCGGTACTGGCTGAGCGGTGAGGAAGTCTCCGAGCTGGTCGATGACGAACTCGCACGCATCCGCAATCGCGAGATCGGATTCGTCTTCCAGACGTTCAACCTGCTGCCACGCGCGACGGCGCTGCACAACGTCGAGTTGCCGCTCGTCTATGCGGGCGTGAACGCGAAGGAGCGTCGCGACCGCGCGGCCACCATGCTCGAGCGCGTTGGCCTGGGCGACCGCATGACGCACCGGCCGAGCGAGCTGTCCGGTGGACAGCGCCAGCGTGTTGCGATCGCGCGCGCGCTCATCAACAACCCGT